>RGVP01000045.1 GCA_010027235.1 bacterium | reverse complement strand
GCCGGCACCAGCCCGAGTGGGTCGGGTGGTGGCGGGGTTTCGGCTGGGGCAAAGGCGGCGCGGAAAGCCTCGGTTTCCGGCGAGACCGCGCAGGCGGCGGCGAGGCGGGCAGCCCAGGCGAGGTCGTCGAGCCCGGGGAGGGCGGCCAGCCTGCGTGCGTGGCGCAAGGCAGTGAAAAGCAATTCGCGGTAGAGGCGGCGGTCGCGAGAGCCAAAGCGGCGGTCGGCGAGCAGGGTTTGCAGGCGCGTCGGCACTCCGCGATCCAGAGGTTGGAGGCGGTTCCAGAGCTCACGCGCTACGCGGAGCTGGTTGTGGGCGACGCTCACGCGTGTTGATTCAAGGCGGGTGGTTTAAAACCCCTCGCTCTCGATGCTGATGGCGAAACCGAAGTTATCTTCGCGGCGGGGGCCGTCGTAGGCAGTTACCTGATAATTCAGCGTCCAGAAGCGCGAGAGGCGCTGACTGAGCGTAAGGGCTTGTTCAGTGAAATTACCGGTGCGCGCATCGAAGCGGACACGCGCGAGAATGGAGTAGATCTCGCTCAAGCGCAGGCCGTAGGTGGCGGTGTATTCCTGGATTTCCCGGGCCGAGATCGGGTCGGCGAGATAATGGGTGCCGACCCGGAAGCTCCAGA
Source organism: bacterium (assembly GCA_010027235.1). Lineage (GTDB taxonomy): Bacteria > Verrucomicrobiota > Verrucomicrobiia > Opitutales > Opitutaceae > IMCC26134_A. Next base: position 17,666 of record RGVP01000045.1, on the reverse strand, counting down.
TATTCGCGTCCTGCAGAGTTAAGCCGGTATTGAGTTCCTGCATCGTGCCGGTCTGCACGGTCTGGCGTTCGTAGAGGTCAAAGCGCAGCCAGCGTGCCGGATGGAGGGCGGCAAAGGTATGGACGTCGGTGCGGTCCCGGCGCTGGTTATCGGTGGCGGCGGCCTCGGCGTCAGCGTATTGATCGAGGGCGAGGTCGACTCGGGCGAGATCGCGGGAGCCGTAGGTCTGGTCGCGGGTCTGCAGGATGTTGGCCAAGCCCAACCGGAAGGTATTCAACGCCGGCAGGCGGTCTGTGTCTCGTCGGTCGGCGAGGCCGAGCGGGCGGAGATAGGTGTTAAACGGGTCGTCGTCGATGCGGGGGATGGAACCGCGCCCGATGTCGGCGGTGGGGCTCAGGCGGTAGGCAACGGTCGGGGTGGCGATGTGGCGAAGGCCGTCGATGGCCCAGCGCTGATTTTTGTAATCCCAAGTAGCGCTTGTTTCAAAAAGTTTGGCGTCGAACCCGGCCTCCCCGAGGGCGCGGGTGTATTGCCCGTCTTGGGCGCCGGGGTTGGTGCGCTGGTAGTGGGTGACGCGTCCGCCGACTAGGGGCGTGATCGAGAACCACTCGCGCGGCGAGAAGGGGCGGTAGGCACCGTAATAGAGGTCGGCGCGCTGGCTGCGGGTAGTCACGTCCGTCACGGGGTCGTCCTCCTTAAGAATGGCGACGCCAGCGTTTATGCGGTGATAAATGCCTGCGCCGATCTCGACCGGTAGGCCGTCGAAGCGCAACTCGGGCAGACGTTCCTGGACCAAGGCGTAGTCGTTGACTCGAACGCGGCTAAACAGCGAGACGACGAAGTTATCGCCGGCCTTGGTGGCTTCGAACCAAGTGTCGGGTGTTTGCAGGCGAGTGAAGTCGTTGGCGCGGAAGTCGCGAGTGACGTAGGAATCCGACCAGTAGTAAACTTGGCCGGCTAGGTCGAGGCCCGGGGCCAGGGATTGCTGATGCTGCCACTCGATGTAGCCGCGTTCGGCGCGGATGGCGTCGCCGCGAATATCGAGGCCGAGGTCGCCCTGATCTTGGATAAAGCCGGTGCGGAACCGGCCCTTGGTGCCAAGGCCATCGGCGCTCGCGTTATTGTAGTCCCCGATGGGGCCGAGCAGGGCGCCGCGTTTGGTGAAGAGTCCGAGATCACCGCCGAGGCGCAGATTGGGGGTGACAGCGGTGGTGGCGCCGAGACTGAGTTCGCCGCCGAGGTTCCCGCTAAAGCCGGCGCGGGCCTCAAGTCCGGCGATGGCCGGGTTTTGCGGTGTTTCCGAAAAGGTGGGCAGGGGTAGGATATCGGTCGCGCCCAAGCCCAAGCGGGCGCCTTCGACGTGGGCGACGGAATCGGCCGGATTTTCTGCCTCGGTGTAGCGAAAGGTAGCGGCGCGGATGGTCGGGCTGAGCGGGTCTGGTTCGCCATAGGTGACGGCGGCTGCGTTCACGGCGAGATTTTTTGGCGTGCCCTCGGCTTGGCTACCCGAGGCGTAGAGGTTGCCCTGGCCCACTCGGAAACGACCCACCTTGAAGGTCTGGTCATCGAGGTGGTAGGTAATCTCTTCGGTTACCAAGCGCTGGGCGCCGCGGATGAAGATCACGTTGCCTCTGGCGATCGCGACACGGTCTTGGTTTCGGTAAACGACTTCATCGGCGTAGAGCACGACGTCTTTGTGCGCCAGGCGGGCTTCGCCGCTGAAGATCGACTCCCCCTCGGTGATGCGCGTGCTTTTGGCGGTGAGCTGCGGCAGCACGACGGGCTCGGCGGCGACGAGACGGGTGAAGGCGAGCGACAGGACGGCAACAAGAGGGGCGAAGCGGAGGGTCACAAGCGGGCGAGCAAAACGTGCCGCCAAAGGCAGGCAAGCCCCCGTTGCGGATCCGGTTTAGAAGTAAGCCGTGATTTTTGGCCCACTTTTCGCTTCCAGCGTCTGGCGGTGCGGGCCAAGTTCCGCGCGCCTCCTCGCCCACCTACCTAACGCCATGGCCCGCAAAGCCTCACCCATCGCCTCGTCCACCGCTTTGAAAGAAATCTCCAGCCTGCGTGCCGAAGTGCGCGCGCTGGGCTCGGCGTTGGGCCGAGTAATTACGCGCCTGGAGGGTGCGGAGACCTTGGTCCGGGTTGAGCAATTACGCCGTCTGGCCAAGGCCGCACGTGGCGGTGATGTCGATGCGGGCGTGGCCCTGACCGAGGCGGTTGCGGCCCTAACTCCAGCGGAGGCCTTTAGCCAGGCGATGGCCTTCACCCTTTATTTTGAGCTGGTTAATCTGGCCGAGGAAAACTTCCGCATTTTGCTGCTGCGTCGACGGCGGGCGGCCGTGGCGCGCGCGGAGGCCGCCGTTTCGCCCTTGCGCGAGTCGATTGAATCCGCGGTGGCCGAGTTAAAGGCGCGCGGCACGTCACCGGAGTCCATGCAGGCTTTGGTTGATCGCATGAGCATCGAGCTCGTTTTTACGGCCCACCCGACGGAATCAAAACGCCGCACGCTGCTCACCAAGCTGCGCCGTCTCGCGCACTTGCTCCAGCGCGACGTTGGGCAGGTTCCCGGTCAGCTGGGTGATCCGGCTGCCGTGGAGCGCGAAATTGCGTCCCTCTGGTTAACCGATCGCAGCCGGGTCGAGCGACCCCTCGTCACCGACGAGGCGAGGACGGGTTTGTGGTATTTCGACACCACCCTTTACGAGGCCCTGCCTCGTTTGCAGGATGATCTGCGCACCGCGCTTGCGAGGCATTATCCTGGCGTTCGCGCCCCGGCCCGCTGGCTGACCTTCGGTTCCTGGATCGGTGGCGATCGGGATGGCAATCCCAACGTTACGGCCGCCGTGACTCAAGAGGTGCTGGAGCTTCATCGGCTCCTCGCCATGCGGAAGCTGGCTTGTGACGTGCGTGAATTAGGCCAGAGCCTCACCGTCTCGGACCGGCGCGAAACCATCACGGCAGAGATGCGGAAACTGCTGCGCGAAAACCGGCATTTATCCAAGCGGGTTGAGCTGCTGACCAAACGTTATCCGCATGAGCCTTACCGCTTGGTCCTTGCTGGACTGCATGAGCGTCTGGAAACCGCCATGCGTCGTGTTCCCGGAGTCGTGTCCTTGCCGGAGTCCGCCCTTGAGGAGCCTATGCTCCGCACCGATGACGTCCGAGAGATCCTCGGCGTGCTTGGCCAGAGCCTTGCCTCCGGTCGTGGGGCCATCCTGGCCGGCGGTGAATTAGGCGAAAGTCTGGCTCGTTTGGATGTCTTTGGTTTGCACACCGCTCGGCTCGACCTTCGCCAGCACTCTGGGCACCATGAAGCGGCGGTGGCTGAGTTGCTCGGCCGTTCCGATTACCCGCGATTGCCAGAGGTGCAACGCCGTGAAGTCCTGGCTGCCCGTCTGGCTCGGGCCAAGGCTCTCCCGGTTGAAGAGCTCGCCTCCTGTTCCGCCGCCACCCGCCACGTGGTGGAACCACTGGTGCTGGCTGGCCGGGCGCGCGGCTTGCTGGGGCCGGATTGCCTCGGAGTTTATATCATTAGCATGACGACGGATGTTTCCGATCTGCTGGAGGTCGCGCTGCTAATGAGTTTCGCGGGTGTCGAGCTGCCGATTTCGCCCCTGTTTGAGACGCTCGAGGATCTGGATAACGCCCCGCGGGTGCTGACGGAGTTGTTTACCCACCCAGCTTACGCGCCCATCCTCGCCAATCAAGCCGGACACCAGCATGTGATGCTGGGCTACTCCGATTCCAACAAGGACTGCGGCTACCTCACCGCCAACTGGGCGCTCTACAAGGCTCAGGCGGCTATCGCCCATGTCTGCCAAGAACACGGCGTGCGGGTGACACTTTTCCATGGGCGCGGTGGCTCAATCGCGCGCGGCGGCGGCCCGGCGGCGAAGGCTATCCTGGCCCAACCGGTCGCGCTGCGCGACGGCGGCATTCGCGTAACCGAGCAGGGCGAGGTCCTCTCGACCCGCTACCACGATCCTGAACTAGCCCATCGTATCCTAGAGCAGATGACTTATGGCGTTATGCTCGGCATTCAGGCAGCCGAGCAGCCTGCGGCGGTAAAGACGGAGTGGCAGGAGGCGATGGAGCGCATGAGCGCAGACGGTTTCTCCGCCTACAAAAAACTGGTGCACGACGAACCCGATTTCATCGTCTTCTGGAAGCAAGCCACCCCGATCGACGAGATAAGCAACCTCAAGCTGGGTTCCCGCCCCACCTTCCGTCGCGCCACCCAGAGCGTCGCCGACCTGCGCGCTATTCCGTGGGTTTTTTCCTGGATGCAGAGCCGGTTTAACTTTCCCGGTTGGTATGGCTTGGGCTCGGCGCTCGAGCCGCTCTTGAAACGTGGACGCTCGGGCCGGGATCTCTTGCGCGAGATGCACGCCGAGTGGCCGTTTTTTCAGACGCTTATCGACAATGCCCAGCTGACCATGCGCAAGGCCGATATGGGTATCGCCCGCCTCTACGCCTCGCTGGTAGAAGATCCGAAGCTCCGCGCACGGATGCTCGGCATTTTGGAGGCGGAATTCGCTCGGGCTGAAGCGGCCATTCTCGCCATCACCGGACAGCGCCGACTGCTGGCGCGCGAGCCGGTGCTTTTGAAGTCGGTCGAGTTGCGCAACCCCTACATCGACCCTCTCAACTACCTCCAAGTGGAGATGCTGCGCCGCCTGCGCGCGGGAGGACTCGACGCCGAAGCCGAGCACGCCACCCGACGCGTGGTTGAGCTAACCATCAACGGCATCTCCGGCGGCTTGAAGAATACCGGTTGAGCCCAGACCGATCTGGTGGCGGGTGAGAACTTCCCCGCCGCCCGCTTCCGGTCTCGCGCCCGGCCCGGCGGCGGCTAGGCTCGATAAGCTTCTCCGTCGCAAACTTCCACGTCCCGCTCCGCTCGCTATGCTTCTTACCGCCGCCGAACTCGCCCTTTTCACCTCCGCGACCTGCGCCCAGCCGCACGGGCTACTTGGTATGCATACCGCGAAATCTGGACGAGCCACAGGACTGGTGGTGCGGGCTTTTCTCCGCGACACGGTGGCCTGTGTCTTGGTCGAGCCGGGCGAGGCCGCCGGCGGGGATACCCTGCACCCGATGGAGCGAGTTGATGACTCCGGCCTGTTCGAGGTCTTCCTGCCTCGGCGCAAGAACCATTTCCCTTATCTACTGCGCGCCACCCGGACCAACGGCGAACTGCGTCAGTTTCACGACCCCTACCGCTTTTTGCCGACTCTCGGCGACCAAGACCTTTATCTTTTCAACGAGGGTAACGAACACCGCATCTACGAGAAACTCGGCGCGCATACGCGGCTGATCCGCGGCGTATCGGGCGTAGCTTTCGCCGTCTGGGCCCCCGGTGCTGCGCGTGTCTCGGTGGTCGGTAATTTTAATGCATGGGATGGCCGTTACCATCCCATGCGTCCGCTCGGTGCCTCGGGTGTTTGGGAGTTATTCATACCTGGGCTAGGCGAGGGCGAACTCTACAAATTCGAGCTGCGCACTCCCGCGGGGAATATTTTAATCAAAACCGACCCTTACGGCACCGCCTTCGAGGCACCGCCCGGGAACGCTTCTATCGTCTGCGATCCGCGTAAACACGTTTGGAGCGACGCCGCCTGGCTCGAACGACGCGCTTCCGAGGCAGAACACAAGGACCGCCCGATCTCGGTCTACGAGGTCCACCTCGGCTCGTGGAAACGTCGTCTCGATGACGGACACCGGCCCCTGACCTATCGCGAACTCGCGCCCGCTCTGGCCGACTACTGCTCGGAGCTCGGCTTCACCCATATCGAGATCATGCCGGTGGCGGAACATCCCTTTGATGGGTCGTGGGGCTATCAGGTCACGGGTTTTTTCGCGCCGACCCACCGCTTCGGCCGACCGGAGGATTTCGCATGGTTCGTGGACCATCTGCACCAGCGTGGGATCGGGGTGATTCTCGACTGGGTGCCGGCGCATTTTCCGCGTGATAGCTTCGCTCTGGCGGAGTTCGATGGCACCCACCTTTACGAGCACGCTGATCCGCGGCAGGGCGCGCACATGGATTGGGGCACCCTGATTTTTAACTACGGCCGCCACGAGGTCCGTGGTTTCCTCGTGGCGAATGCCCTTGCTTGGCTCGATCGCTACCACCTCGACGGCCTGCGGGTCGATGCCGTCGCTTCGATGCTTTACCTCGACTACTCCCGCAAAGAGGGCGAGTGGATCCCCAATAAATACGGCGGTCGGGAAAATCTCGAGGCCATCGCCTTTCTGCGTGAGACGAACCGGCTGGTGAAGCATTACTACCCCGGAGTCCTCATGATCGCCGAGGAATCGACCGCTTTCGCCGGTATTTCCAAGCCCGTTGCCGATGGCGGTATCGGTTTCGATTTTAAGTGGAATATGGGTTGGATGCACGACACCCTGAAGTTTTTCCAAAAGGAGTCGGTTCACCGGAAATGGCACCTCAACGATTTCACTTTCGGCGCGCTTTACCAATGGTCGGAAAACTTCGTCTCGGTCTTCAGCCACGATGAGGTGGTGCATGGCAAGGGGTCCATGCTGATGAAGATGCCTGCGCTGGAGATTCGCGATCGCGCCGCCCACCTGCGTTCTCTCTACGGCCATATGTGGGCCTGGCCTGGTAAAAAACTTCTCTTTATGGGCGGCGAATTTGGCCAGTCTCGCGAGTGGGCCTACGCCGGGCAACTCGACTGGCACCTCTTAAAATACATCGACCATGAGGGCATCCGCCTGTTGGTGCGCGATCTCAACCGTATCTATCGCGAGGAGCCTGCGCTAGGCTGCAACGATCTCGATTCACGCACCTTTCGCTGGATCAACTGCAACGACGGCGACATCACTGCAATCAGCTACCTCCGTCACGACTACGCGCAGAAAACCTTTATCGCCACGGTTGGTCACTACACCCCGATCAAACGTGAAAACTACCGCGTAGGTGTGCCGCGCAAGGGCTGGTGGCGCGAGTTGATTAACACCGACAGCCATTACTACGGTGGCTCCGGTGCGGGCAACGGCGGCGGTGTGCACACCGAAGACATCCCCTGTGATGGGTTTGAACAGAGCCTTCGCCTGGTCCTGCCCCCGCTTTCGACCACCCTCTTTAAGTGGACCGAATCGGAGGCATGAACGCTCCCGCCTGGGTTTTCCCTCCGCCCGGTTCCTGCGTGCCCCTCAGGCCCACTCGGGCGGGTTTTGCAGGTGGGGCTTGAGCACTCCGATGCAGGGCAAGTTGCGGTAGCGCTCGGCGAAATCGAGGCCGTAGCCGACTACAAATTTGTCCGGAATCTGGAAGCCCACGAAGTCGGCCTCAAACTCGACCTCCCGGCGGCCACGTTTATCCAGCAGCACGCAGGTTCGCACGCTGGCGGGATGCAGTTTTTTGATCATCGAGACGATGAGCGAAAGGGTTTTCCCAGTGTCGAGGATATCGTCGATCAGCAGCACGTGGCGGTTCGAGAGGTCCAGCGATAGATTGCCCAGCACCTGTGGCTTGTCGGTGGACCTTGTCTCGTTCCGGTAGCTGGAGATACGGATGCAATCCAGCCGGATGGGGTTGTCGATGTTGCGGAGCAGGTCGGCGGTAAAGAGAATGGCGCCGTTGATGACCGCGATGACCGTGATTTCCTGCTCGCCGTAGAGTTCCATAATCTCGGCGCCGAGTTTTTTGAGGCGCTTTTTGATTTCGGCCTCGGAGACGAGGACCGACTCGAGGGCGGCGTGATTAGACGGTGCGGATTTCGCGATGGTGGGCGGCATGGTGCTGGTGTTTAAGCAAGTTGAGGGCTGCGAAGGTCCGGGGCAAGGCCTTGGGTGGTGACGGTGGCGTGACGTCGGCCCGGTCTCCGACTTTCCTCTGGCAAACGCTTTGACTCAGCAGGGGCGAGGCGCTTGCTGGGGGTATTAGCCGCCCCTCCGCATGATCTCGATCCAGATTTCGCAGCTGACCAAACGTTTCGGCTCCACCACCGCGTTGCATGGTCTCGATCTTGTCATCGAGGCGGGCGAGCTGTTTTTCCTCCTCGGCCCGAGCGGTTGCGGAAAAACCACCCTACTGCGCAGCATTGCCGGGTTTTATATACCCGAGGCCGGCTCGATCCGCTTTGGCGACGAGGACGTGACTCGGCTAGAGCCGCACAAGCGCAATACCGGCATGATGTTTCAGAGTTACGCCCTCTGGCCTCACCTTACCGTAACAGAGAACGTCGCCTTCGGTCTGGTCGAGCGCAAGGTGGCCAAAGCAGAAATCGCGCAACGCGTTCGGGAGGCGCTGGCCTCAGTGCGCATGGAGACCTACGCCGAGCGCAAGCCCAACCAGCTATCCGGTGGCCAGCAGCAACGCGTCGCGCTGGCGCGGGCCTTGGTCATCCGCCCCCGCTGCCTCCTGCTCGATGAACCCTTGAGTAACCTCGACGCTAAATTGCGTCTCGAGATGCGCACCGAAATCCGCCGTGTCTGCAAGGAGTTCAAACTCACTACCGTTTACGTGACCCATGACCAGAAAGAGGCGCTCTCCATCGCCGACCGTATGGCTATCCTTGACGGCGGCCATATCCTCCAAGTGGGCTCGCCGCGCGAGGTCTACGGCCGGCCGGTTTGCAAGACAGTTGCCCACTTTATTGGCGAGACCGATTTCATCGAGGGCGTGCTCGTTGCCCGTCGTGGCCGTGAGGCAGAGGTCGATACGCCAATCGGCCGGTTCGTCGGTGAGCTGGGCGATGCTGCCTCCAGCCTGGCGGTTGGCGCGGCGGTGACGGTGTCGATCCGACCCGAGTGCTGGACCCTGCGAGAGCATGGCGAGGCGGTAAACAGCGTGCGTGGGCGTATTGGCGAGGCCATCTATCTGGGCGAGGTCGCTCAATATGGTTTTCTGACGACCGTCGGCGGCTCGGCCCGCACTCTGAAAGTCTATGAGTTGAATCCACGGGAAATCGCTTCCGCTTCCGTCGGCGACCTGCACGCGGTGGTCGCGGCGCGGGACGTGGTGGTGCTGGAGCGTTGATTTTACCCTGCGTTGCGCCCTGCCCGCGATGAGCAAAAATATCGGTCTCCTTCTTCTGCTGGCCCTTGTCCTGGCCCTGCCCTTCGCCTTGCGTCCAAAGGCGGAGTTCGCCGGTCGGGCCGACGATACCGTTATCATAATATCGCCGCATAATGAAGCCATCCGCTACGAGTTCGAGGCCGCCTTCCGCGAGTCTTACCACCGGCGCACCGGTCGCTCAGTCGCGCTGGACTGGCGTCTAATCGGCGGCACCAGTGAGATCACGCGTTATCTTGAAGGTGAATATGTCGCCTCCTTTCAGAATCATTGGACACGACAACTAGGTCGTCCGTGGAGTGCGACCGTGTTGGCCGCTTTCGCCGATGGCCGGCTCGCCAAAGATGCCCCGGAAGAGGCCAGGGCGGCGCGCTCCGCCTTTCTCGACTCGAACGCCAGTTGCGGCATCGATGTGTTTTTCGGCGGCGGCGCCTACGATTTTATCTCCCAAGCGCGCGCTGGCCGCTTGGTTCCGCTTTATCGCGACGACGAGGCCAAGCCGGACTGGATGGACGAGGCGGTAGTGCCGGTAAAACACGCGGGCGACGACTTCCGGGATCCGCAGGGGCGCTGGACTGGCACGGTGCTCAGTTCTTTTGGCATCGTTTACAACCACGACGCGCTGGCGCGGCTCGGTTTGCCTGCGCCGGTGCGTTGGGCCGATCTGCGTGATCCGCGCTACCTTGGCCAGATCGCCCTGGCCGACCCGACCAAGAGTGGCTCGATGAATAAGGCCTTCGAAAATGTGCTGCAGGAAAAAATTCACGAGGTCTTCCGCGCCCGGCTGGAGGCGGCGCGTTTCGTTACCGAAGAGGCCCGGCGCTCAGCGGAGGCGGCCGCCCTGGCGGAGGGCTGGTCCGAGGGGCTGCGCCTGCTACAGGCGATTTCGGCTAACGCCCGCTACTTCACCGACAGTGCGCAAAAGGTTCCGGTCGACGTCGCTGCCGGGAATTGCGCGGCGGGTATGTGCATCGATTTTTATGGCCGTCAGCAGGTCGAAACGCTCGCGCGCCGGTCTGGTAGCAAACGCGTGGCCTATGTCTCGCCGCCCGGCGGCACGGTGTTTTCCGTTGATCCTATCGGCCTGCTGAAGGGCGCGCCCCATCCCGGTCCGGCGCGGGATTTTATTGAGTTTGTGATGTCGCGCGAGGGGCAGCGGCTTTGGAATCGCAAGCCGGGCACGGAGGGCGGCCCGTCGCGCTACGCCCTCCGGCGCCTGCCGGTGCGGTGCGACGTTTACGGAGAGCCTGGGGACGCTGCACTTCGTAGCGATCCACTGGAGGCACCCTACGACATCGCCGAACCGCTGGTTTACCGACCGGAGTGGACGGCAGGGCTTTTCGCAGAGCTACGTTTCATCATGCGCGTGATGTGCCTAGATGCCCATCCCGAGCTCGTCGCCGCATGGCGTGAGGTGGCGGCCCTTGGCAGCCCGCCGGAGGCGAGTGCGGCCTTGCGCGACGTCTCCGCAGTGGACTACGCGACGGCGTCGGGCGCGATTAAACAGGCCCTGCGGGCCAAAGATAAAACGGCCGAACTGCGCCTCGCGCGTGAGCTCGGCGAGCATTTCCGCGCTCAGTATCAGCATGCCGCCGATCTGGCGCGCGCTGGACGTTGATCGAGGCTACGCCCGAGCGGTTAACCTCGGCGTCTGAAGCTGGCCAATGCACAGAATATGCGTTGGTCGCCTTTTTGAACACGCTGGCCGACACCACCGTCACGAGCGATCCGCGCTTCGCGGATCCCTTCCGGACCAACGCGGGCCTCGTCATATCCTAAACGTTTTCCTTACGCCCTCCGAGAGCGTCACAGCGTCTTGATGGCGTTGGTGACGACTTCGCAGGCGCGTTCGATGGCGGGACCTTCGTGAGCGGTGCTGAGAAACCAGGCTTCGTAGGCGCTGGGGGGCAGGTAGACGCCACCGTCCAGGCAAGCGTGGAAAAAACGAGCGAAGAGTTTCGCGTCCGAGGCCAGCGCGGTGGCCATGTCCACAACAGGGCGGGGGTTGAAGAAAAGGCTGAACATCGAGCCGCGCTGCGGGGTTTGCAGAGGCAGGCCCTTGGCCCGGGCTGCGCTGGCAGCGGCGCTGCAGAGTTGGCAACCGAGGGCGTCGAGGCGTGCATAGGGGTTCAACTCCTCGAGCAAGCGGAGTTGGGCGATGCCGGCGGCGAGGGCGAGCGGGTTGCCTGAAAGCGTGCCGGCTTGGTAGACGGGGCCTAGCGGGGCGAGTTTATCCATGATCTCGGCGCGTCCGCCGAAGGCGCCGACAGGCAAACCTCCGCCAATGATTTTACCCAGACAGGTGAGGTCAGGCACGATGCCTTCAAGTTCCTGCACGCCGCCACGGGCGAGGCGGAAGCCGGTCATCACCTCATCAAAAATCAGCACGGTGCCCGCTCGGGCGGTGGCGGCGCGGATGTGCGCTAGGTAGCCTGGGGCGGCGGGGATGAAGCCGACGTTGCCGATGTAGGGCTCGAGAATCACGGCGGCGATTTGGCCGGGGTTGGCAGCGAAGGCGGCGTCAAGGGCGGCGGGGTCGTTGTAGGGCAGGACAATGGTCTCGCGGGCGAAGGCCGCGGGCACACCCGCGCTGTCGGGGTGCCCGTGGGTGAGGGCGCCGGAGCCCGCGGCGACGAGCAGGGAGTCAGAGTGACCGTGGTAGCAGCCGGCGAATTTGATGATCTTATCCCGCCCGGTGAACCCGCGAGCCAGACGGATGGCGGACATGGTGGCCTCGGTGCCGCTGGAGCACATCCGGACTTTCTCGATAGACGGGAAGAAGGACACGATTAGCTCAGCCATTTCGACCTCGCGGGGATTAGGCGTGCCAAATGACGTGCCTTCCTCGAGGGCGGCGGCGATGGCGGCCTTGATGACGGGGTGGTTATGGCCGTGTATGGCGGGGCCCCAAGTGCAGACGAAATCGATCAGTTCCCGACCGTCCGCGGTGGTGAGGGTGGCGCCTCGCGCAGAGCGGGTGAAGAAGGGTGCGCCGCCGACCGAGCGGAAGGCGCGGACGGGGGAGTTTACGCCGCCGGGTATGAGCCGTTGGGCGCGGGCGAAGAGATCGGAGGAGACTAGGGTGGAAGACATGTTTGGAACCGCTGAGTTTTGTTAAGAGACGCTAACTCTGCCGGGTTGAAATGATAACTTTGCCACAAAAGGCGCAGAAGTCATAAAAACGGAGCCTGCTTTTGGGCTGCTTTGGTTTGTTCGCTTCGTTCCCACGGTTGAACTGACGAAGTAGAATTAAAGAAAACTGGCGGTGAACGACCCTTTTGCGGGTTTAGTTAGCGGTCTTTAGCGAACTCCCGCGGGGCGGTTTATCCGACGTATTTTTGCACGATGGGAATACGGCGCCCAACGCCGAAGGCGAGCGGGGTGGTTTTCAGACCGGGCGCGGCTTGTTTTCGTTTGTATTCGTTGAGGTCGACCTTGCGGCAGATGTCGCGAACCACGGTTTCTGGAAAGCCCCGCGCGATCAGATCGGCGCGGCCGAGGCCCTCCTCGATGTAGCCGGCGAGGAGGGCATCGAGCACATCGTAGGGCGGCAGGCTATCTTGATCGACCTGTCCGGGGCGGAGCTCGGCGCTGGGAGGCTTTTCGATCGTGTTGCGCGGGATGATCTCTTGCTCGCGGTTAATCCAGCGGCAAAGGGCGTAGACGTCGGTTTTAAAGACGTCGCTAATCACGGCTAGGCCGCCGCACATATCGCCATAGAGCGTGCAGTAGCCGACGGCGACCTCACTCTTATTGCCTGTGGTGAGGAGGAGGGCGCCGAATTTGTTTGAGAGGGCCATCATGAGCACACCGCGGACGCGGGCTTGGAGGTTTTCCTCAGTCACGTCAGGGGCCCGACCGACAAAAAGCGGGCCGAGCGAGGCCTCGGTGGCGGCGACGGCATTCGCGATGGAGATGGTCTCGAAACGAATGCCTAGGTTGGCGGCGAGGGCGAGGGCGTCGTCTTTTGAGTGTTCACTGGAAATGGCAGAGGGCAGGGAGACGCCCATCACATTTTCTGCGCCTAGCGCCGCGACCGCCAGTTCGGCGACCAGCGCCGAATCAATGCCGCCGGAGAGGGCGATAAGAGCGCGGGTGAAGCCGCTCTTCTGGGCGTAGTCGCGCAGGCCGAGGACGAGGGCAGCGTGGAGGTCGGCGAGCGGGGTGCCAGAAGTGGAGGGCGGGTAGCTGGACGCGGTGAGCGGGGAAGGTAGATCAATCACGCGGAGGTCCTCGGCAAAAGCGGCAAGGCGGGCGGTAACCTCCCCCGATGCGCTGGCTACGAGGGAACGTCCATCGAAGACCAGTTCGTCGTTTCCGCCAATGGCGTTGCAGTAGACGACGGGCGCGGCGACGGCGAGGGCGGTTTCGCGCACGAGATTTTCGCGCAGGGCGGATTTGCCGGCATACCAAGGGCTGGCGGAGAGGTTCACGAGTAGATCGATGCCTTCGTCGCGTAGCCGGGCGACGGGGTCGGAGCTGTGCAAGCGATGGTTGCCGGGGGCGGCGTTGGCCCAGATGTCCTCACAGATGGTTACACCGATACGCAGCCCGGCGTGAAGGAGGACGGTTGGGGCGTGGCCAGGCTCGAAGTAGCGGTCCTCGTCAAACACGTCGTAGGTTGGCAGCAGACATTTTTTGGCAAATTGTTGCACGCGCCCGTGGTGGCAGAAGGCGGCGGCGTTGAAGACGCGGCGCCCGGTGGACCAAGGGTTGGTTAGCACGGTGCCGACGAGCAGGGGGATGGGGCCGGTGGCGGCGGCAAGTTCAGTCGTGGCGTTTTCCACGTCGTGGAGAAAGCGCGGGCGCAGCAGCAGGTCGCGCGGAGGGTAGCCGCAAACAGCGAGTTCTGGGGTCAAGATGAACTCGGCGCCGTCCGCCACGAGTTCGTGGTAGGCAGCGAGCAGTTTACGCAGGTTGCCCGGGAGGTCACCGACAGTGGGGTTTAGTTGGGCTAGGCCGATGCGCATGAAAAAGAGAGTGGTTAGGGTGTATGGTGCGCCCTCTGCGGCGCGTGACAACCCGGTAACGGTGTCGATAGACCGCTCGCCTAGCCCAGTGCGGAGGGGGGCGGTTCGGTTGTTTTATCGTGTAGTCTCCAGCAGAACCTTGATAAGCGCGGGCGGCTTCGCTGGATAGGCTCATGTTTTCGGCCCTCAATCGGTGGTGGCAAAGACTTGCGCTGCGTTCTGCTGCCAGGGGACTTTTTCTATCTGCACAATTGCGGGGCGGATCCAGCCAGATTGCCAATCTTGTTCCCGGGATGATTTTTCAGTATCGGATGCGGCCGGACGGGCGGGTAAGTTTCCCCTATGCGAGCGAAGGCATTCGCGCGATTTACCGGGTTGCTCCGGAAGAGGTGCGGGAGGATGCCTCCGTTATTGCGGGAATCCTGCATCCTGAAGATCGCGACCGGGTGCAGGCGGCGGTGGCGGCTTCGGGGCGCACGCTCACGGCGCTGCGTTTGGAGTATCGGGTGCGCCATGCCGACGGCACGGTCCGCTGGTTGCTCGGGCATTCTAATCCCGAGCGGGAACTGGATGGCTCGGTCATCTGGCATGGGCATATCATGGATGTGACGGAGTCGCATGATCACGCCAACGAAGTGCGCAGCACCCGCGACCGCATGGAGTCTATTTTGAAAGCGGTCCCCGACCTGTTATTTGAGATAGATGAGCATGGGCGCTATCTTTCGGTCCATGCACACAATCAGGAGGACCTGATTCGCCCTGCCGCTGAGTTGGTTGGCTTCACCGTCCGTGAAAAATTGCCTTCGGCGATCGCTGATTTGGTGGAATCGGCCATTGCGGAAGCGGAGGAACATGGCCGGTCTGAATTACGCCAGTATCAGCTTATTATAGGCTCTGTTACCCGATGGTTTGAACTCTCGGTGGCCAAGGCGGTCGATACGGTTGGCGGTCCCCGCCGGTATGTCGGAATTTCGCGGGAAGTGAGTTCGCGCAAATGGGTGGAGGAGGAGTTGCTGCGTTCGAAACACGAACTGGAGGCGAGCAATCTCAGTCTTGAGGCGGCCATCTGCCGCCAGAGTGAACTCGTCAAGCAGGCGGAGGCGGCGAGTCGCGCCAAGAGTGTATTTCTCGCGACTATGAGCCACGAGATCCGCACGCCTATGAACGGCGTGATCGGCATGACGTATCTTCTGCTGGAATCGCCGCTCACGGATAAGCAGCGAAGCTATGCCGAGGTCGTGCGAGCGAGCGGCGCTTCTCTTCTTCAGCTTATCGATGATATTTTGGACTTCTCCAAGATAGAGGCCGGTCGGGTGGAGTTGTTGGCAACCGATTTTGATCTGCGCCGAGTGCTCGAGGAGAGCTTCGATCTGCTGGCGCTGCGCGCGGAGGAGAAGGGAATCGAGCTCGTGCTGGTGGTGGAGCCTCTGGTGCCGGCCCGCGTGCTGGGTGACGTCGGCCGGCTCAAGCAGGTTCTGGTCAATCTCCTGGGAAATGCGGTGAAGTTTACCGATCGTGGCGAGGTCGTTCTGCGGGTGTGCGCTCCTCGCGAAGGCGATAACGATGAGTTACTGCGCTTCGAAGTGAGTGACTCCGGCATTGGCATACCGACGGGGCGTTTGAATGCGCTGTTCATGCCCTTTAATCAGCTCGATAGCTCCACCACTCGAAAATATGGGGGCACCGGTCTCGGACTGGCCATTTCCCGCCAGCTTGTGCTGCTCATGGGCGGCGATATCCGCTTGGTGACTGGGCATGGGCGCGCTGGCACCGTTTTCGAGTTCACGGCCCGCCTGCGCCCGCTCGCGCCCATGGCGCAGGAACCGGTGCTCAAGGGTTGCCGGGTGCGATTGATCGAAGGTAATCGTGTCATGCGCGATTCGCTCGCGCACCTGCTGGCTGCGTGGGGCGCGGTTCCCGCCTGCTGGTGTGAACCGGAGGGCGTGCTCCCTGACTGGCCCGCGGAAGCCGCTGCGGGCGGTATTTTGATTGTCGACGCCAGGCTCGCGGATCGGGCGGCGCAGGCCATCCTGCGTGAGGCGGTGCGTCGCCCCGGTGGCGGTTTCAGCGTGGTCTTGCTAGAGAGTTTTTCGCGGGCCGGGTTTGATGATGATTTTGCGGTGGTGGCGCGACCGGTTCATGCCGAGCATCTGCGGGTCGCGCTCATGAGTTCTCGTAGCGAGATCACGGCTAAAACGCCCCGCCGCCCCGCTCTACTCGCCGCCGGCACCACGTATTCTTTGGCCATGGCGACCCTGCAGGAGCCGTCGTCAGAGTTTGGTGCGCGCGTGGCCGAAAAGACGGCCCGCCTACTTCTGGTGGAGGACAACCAAGTGAACCAGCGCGTCGCCAAGGCTCTTCTGGCTCGGCTGGGCTATGCGCGGGTCGATTTGGCGGTTAACGGCGTCGAGGCCTTGTCCGCCCTCGCCCGCGAGCGTTACGATCTGGTGCTGATGGATTGCCAGATGCCGGAGATGGATGGCTATGAGGCCACTGCTAAGATTCGGGCCGGTGCGGGCGGGGTGCTCGATCCGCGCGTGCCGATCATTGCCATGACCGCCAACGCCGTCTTTGGCGACCGCGAGCAATGCCTCGCCGCGGGTATGGATGATTATCTGACCAAACCGGTCCAAAACCCGCTGCTCGCCGCCATGCTCGAGCGCTACATCCGAGCTTAAACCTGCTGCCGTCCGGGCGCGGTGAGGGGCTTTTTGTTTGCGAAGCCGGCCCGTGGCCAGACACATCTCTGGGTTTATTCTTTCCATGATCGCGCCCGAGACCTTCGACCAGATCGACAATATCAAGAAACGCGCCGCGCACTTGTGGAAGTTTTTGGATGGCGAACAGAAACTACGCGAGATCGAGGCGCTGGAGGCGCAGATGGGCGCGGCCACATTTTGGGACAATAACGAACGCGCCCAGCGCCACATCGGCAAGGTCAACGGCCTGAAGCGCGCCGTCCTGCCTGTGGCCGCCTTCCGCAAACGCATCGATGATTTGGACGCTTTAAAGGAGCTGATCGACGTTGGTTCGCCCGACGAGCAGGCCGAGTTCGGGGCCGAGTTGACCACCCAGGCCGGCGCGATGACGACCGAGCTCGACGGGCTCGAGATCGGCGCCTTCCTCACCGGCCAGTTCGACCGCAACAACGCCATTTTCTCCATTCAGGCCGGTGCCGGCGGCACCGAGTCCAACGACTGGGCCGATATGATGTTCCGCATGTATAGCCGCTGGGCCGAGCGGCGGGGCTACGAGACAGAGCTGATGGACGTGCAGCCGGGTGACACCGCCGGCATCAGCAAGGCCACTCTACTCATCAAGGGCGAGAATGCCTACGGTTACTGCAAGGCCGAGCGTGGCGTGCACCGCTTGGTGCGTATCTCGCCCTTCGATTCCAACGCGCGCCGGCACACGTCGTTCTGCGCGGTCGACGTGGTCGCGGAGGTCACCGACGAGATCAAGATGGACATTCCCGAGACTGAGGTGCGAATCGACGTTTATCGTTCCTCCGGCAAAGGCGGCCAAGGCGTAAACACGACGGACTCTGCCGTGCGCATCACGCACCTTCCCAGCGGTATCGTCGTGGTCTGCCAAAACGAGCGTTCTCAATTAAAAAACAAGGCCTCCGCGTGGAGCATCTTAAAGGCCCG
>RGVP01000044.1 GCA_010027235.1 bacterium | reverse complement strand
TTTTCGCCGGGTGAGGCACTCAGGCACCTATCTGCTCAATAGGCATCTCGTGCAGCTTCAGCTCGGGATTTTTTTCGACGAAATACTCGCGCGTCCAGTCATTCGGAAAGAGCACGACGGGATGGCCAAACTTGTCGGACCCGAAAGCCACGCCGCTCGCCACCACGATGGCGTTGGGGTTTTCGAGGGCAGGATGCGGCGAGACCCAGCGGAGCTGCGTCCAGGGCGTCGGCTCGATACGGCACTCAGCGTTGTATTCCGATTTCAAGCGCGACTGCACGACCTCGAACTGGAGTGGACCAACCGCCGCCAGCAGAGTCGCGCCGGGAGGAGCGTTGCGCGGCATGAAGGACTGCACCACACCCTCTTGCAGGAGTTGCTCCAAACCCGTGCGGTATTTTTTGGCGTCGGAACTGGTCGGATTGAAAATGTAGGCGAACACCTCCGACGGAAAGCGCGGGATCTCATCGTAGGCGAGCGAGCGGTCCTCGGTGAGCGTATCGCCGATGCCGAAGGCGTCGTGACCGACGAGGCCGATCACGTCGCCCGGCCAGGCGACGTCAACCGTCTCGCGTTCCTGGCCGAAGAGTTTGTGCGAGGACGAGAGGCGCACCTGTTTACCGGTGCGCTGATGGACAACGACCATGTCACGTTCGAACTTACCGGAGCAGACGCGAATAAACGCGATGCGATCGCGGTGCTTCGGGTCCATGTTGGCCTGGATTTTGAAGACGAAGCCGGAGAACTTCGAGTGCTCGATGGGAACGACGCGGGCCTCGGTTGGCGCGGGTGCGCCGGGGGCGGAAATTGTAACCGAGCGCCGCGGGGTCGGCGGAATGGAGTTTTGCAGGAAGCCCTCCAGAAGAAGCTGCACGCCGAAATTATTCACTGCCGAACCAAAGAAGACGGGGGTCTGTTTTCCGGCGTGCACCGCGGCGAGGTCGAAGGAAGCGGTGGCGCCGTCAAGCATAGCAATCTGCTCGGTCACCTCGGCGTAGGTAAGGTCGTCGAACTTGTCGCGCACAAGGGGGTCATCGAGCCCGGTAACATTGACCGGGGCGCGGAAGGCACCACCTGGGACGCGCTCGAAGAGATGAACCTGACCGACGCGGCGGTCATAGACGCCGCGGAAACCAGGACCGTTGCCCAGCGGCCAGGTCAACGGGCAGGGCGCGAGGCCAAGCACGCGCTCAAGCTCGTCGATGAGCTCGAGCGGGTTTTGAGTGGGGCGATCACACTTATTAAAGAAGGTAAAAATGGGAATGCCGCGGCGACGGCAGACTTCAAAGAGCTTTCGAGTCTGGGGTTCGATGCCTTTGGCCGAGTCGATCACCATCAGAGCGGCGTCAACGGCGGTCAGCACGCGATAGGTATCCTCGGAGAAGTCCTTGTGGCCGGGAGTATCGAGCAGATTGACGGCGTAGCCCTGATAATCAAATTGCAGGACGGTGGACGAGATTGAGATGCCGCGCTGCTTCTCCAGCTCCATCCAATCAGAAGTGGTGGCGCGCTGCTGCTTGCGAGCAGTGACGGAACCAGCGAGGTGAATGGCGTTGCCGTAAAGCAGGAACTTTTCCGTGAGGGTAGTCTTGCCGGCGTCGGGGTGCGAGATGATGGCAAAGGTGCGGCGGCGGGCGATTTCCTGGGCGGACGTCATGGCGAAAAAGTAAGAGCACACGACCCGCAGGCGGCAAGGGGAAGGGAAAACATGACCGGACTACATTTCCATCGCCCTGGGGACGAACAAGGGCACCTAAGCCGCCAGCCACGTGCGAATTAAACGGCGGTTAGGCCGGACCGGAGAAAATTTTAGGCTTTCGACGACGGGGGCGGCGCTTGAGGGTGTTTGGCTATGGCCGAAGTCTCGTTGAAGTTAAAAGCCAACATCCGCTCGCGCGTGCTCACCGGACACCCGTGGGTCTTCGCCAACGAAGTCGAGGCCCTCGCCCCAGCCGAGCACGACGGCGAGGTCGTTGAACTGCGCGACCGCACTGGGCGCTTCCTCGGCACCGGCATCTACAACTCACGTTCCCAGATCATATGGCGTAAACTCAGCCGAGACCGAATAGTGCTGGACCAGACTTACCTGCGAGGCGCCCTGAACCGCGCCCTCGCCCGCCGCGGCGGACCGGATACCGCGGCCAACCGACGCCTCGTCTGGTCCGAATCGGATGACTTGCCAGGCTTGGTCGTCGACCAATTCGGAGACACGCTCGTGGTCCAGATCCAGACCCTTGCGCTGGATAAACGGTCCACGCTCGTGGTCGAGTTACTGGCCGAACTGAGCGGGGCCACCGAGATCATCCTGCGCAACGACGCCAACATCCGTCGTCTTGAGGGACTCGAGCTAGCCGTATCCACCCGCAGTGGTCGCGACTGGGCGCCGCGCTGGCACGCCATCGATGGTTTCGATTACTGGCTGGATCTGCAAAACGGGCAGAAAACTGGTTTCTATCTCGACCAACGCGAGCAACACTCAACGGTGGCCCGCCACGCTGGGGGCCGCCGCGTGCTAGACGCGTTTTGCAACCAGGGCTCTTTCGCCCTCCACGCCGCGCGCGCCGGCGCCACCTACGTGCGCGGGCTCGACAGCGCTTTCGACGCCATTTCTCAGGCCAAGCGCAACGCCGAGCGCAACAGCGTGGCGGCCGAATTCGAGAGCGTAAACGTGTTTGACTACTTCGGTGCAAAACACGCTGAGACTTGGGACCTGATTGTGCTCGACCCCCCGCCCTTCGCGAAGTCGAAAAGTGCGCTTGAAGGCGCCTTGCGCGGCTACAAGGAGCTCAATCTCCGCGCGATGAAGGCACTAGCCCCCGGCGGTCTGCTCGCCACCTACACTTGCTCCCACCACATGCAGGACGCAGAGCTACGCGGCGTGCTCGCCGACGCCGCGAGCGACGCCAAACGCAAGGCTCAGGTAGTGGAGTTTTGCCATCAACCGGCCGATCACCCTGTGCTAGTGACGATGCCCGAGAGCGAATACCTGCGAGGCTATATCCTTCGAGTTGAATAAACTGTCGGAAGCGCTGGTCGGATCAGGTCAAGCTCAGGCCGGTAGTTCGCCGACGCGCAGGCAAGACACTTCGCGGCCGAGGAATGGCGCGAGCGCCGGCACCTTCGTGCGACAAGCTTGGACCGCGTAGGCGCAACGCGGATGGAAGGGACACCCAGCTGGTGGATTGAGTGGACTAGGGGGATCCCCAGCCAGCACGATGCGACGCCGGGCGCGCTCACCCTCAGGATCGGGCAGAGGCACCGCGCTGACCAGGGCGCGGGTGTAAGGATGTTGCGGACGCTCGATCACGTCGCAGGCCGTGCCAAGCTCGACGATGCGGCCGAGATACATCACCGCGACGCGATCGGAGAGATGTTTCACCACCGAAAGGTCATGAGCAATGAAGACCAGACTTAGGCCCAGGTCGCGAACGAGTTTGGCCAACAGATTCAAAATTTGAGCCTGGATGGACACGTCTAGCGCGGAGACCGGTTCGTCGGCCACGATCACGCGGGGTTCGAGGGCCAAGGCCCGCGCGATGGCGATTCGCTGGCGCTGGCCGCCGGAAAACTCATGCGGGTATTTGCCGAGTGAACGTGCCGGGATGCCGACTAGTGCAGCCAACTCAGCGACGCGTGCGGGGATGTCGGCGGCAAGCCGGAGCCGGTGCACCCGCAGCGGCTCGGCGAGAGCCTCGCCCACGCTGAGGCGGGGATTGAGCGAGGCAAAAGGGTCTTGAAACACCATCTGCAAGGCGCGCCGGGCCTCGCCAGTCGCGGCGGCGGCGGTGAGGTTTTTACCCTCCAACCAGACACTGCCGCCGGTGGCGGGCAGCAGACCCATGATGGTGCGGGCGAGAGTGGATTTGCCGCAACCGGACTCGCCGACCAGACCGAGAACCTCGCCTCGTGCCAAGGCGAGCGAGACGCCATCAACGGCCTTGACCGTGCCGATGCGCTTTTTGAACAGAATCCCGCGCTCGACTGGGAAATGGGTATAGACGTCTCGAAGCTCAAGGATGGTGGCGGACATGGCGAAAGAGCGGAGCAGATCAAATCTCCCCCGCATGGGCGCGGCGGCAGGCATGGGCGTGGCTAAGGGCGCACTCGGCGAGCGCGGGCGAACCGCCGGCACGGCAGGCCTCAACAGCGAACTCGCAGCGCTCGGCAAAGGCACACCCGGAGATGGGTTGAGAAAGATCGGGCGGCAGGCCCGGGAGGGTGTAGAGCTCGGCACCCTTGGCCTGAAGAGCGGGGATGGAGCGTTGTAGCGCTCGGGTATACGGGTGGCGGGGCGAGCGGAACAGTGTGTCAACCGTGGCGCTCTCAACGATACGACCGGCATACATGACCAACACGCGGTCGCACAAACCAGACACGACGCCGAGATCGTGGGAGATAAAGATCACGGCCATGCCCAACTCGCGTTGGAGTTTCTTGATCAGTTCGAGAATCTGGGCCTGCACCGTCACGTCGAGCGCGGTGGTGGGCTCGTCAGCGATGAGTAACTCGGGGCGGGCGATCAGCGCCATGGCGATCATCACGCGCTGGCGCATACCTCCGGAAAACTCGTGTGCATACGAATGCAGGCGGCGGGCGGCGTCGTTGATTCCCACCGCCTCCAGCATGGCGAGGGCGCGCGCGAGGGCGTCACGACGGGAAATTTTCTCGTGGATAAGCAGCGGCTCGATGAGTTGCTCGCTGATCCGCATGTAAGGGTTCAGCGAGGTCATCGGATCCTGAAAAATCATGCCGATTCGCTTTCCGCGGACGCTCCGCAACTCGGCGTCGGTGGCACGGAGCAGGTCGAGCCCGTCGAAGCGCGCGTAAGCACCCTCGATACGGGCGGGTGGGCTCGGCAGCAGGCGCAGCAGGGAGGCGCAGGTGACAGATTTGCCGGAACCGGACTCGCCGACAAGACCGAGAGTCTCGCCGCGCTCAAGCGTGAAGCTCACCCCGTCAACCGCGCGAAACACTCCGCCACGGGAGTGGAAACTGGTGCGCAGGTCGGAAACTTCGAGGAGCGGCATCGGGGATGAATAGTTCGTAACAGCGGAAAACAGTCCGGGGCAAGCCATGCGAAGCCCGCCCTGAGCGAGATTTACGGCACGTGCGCGGGCTTGCGGGCGGGGCGGGTGGCCCCAAACGTCCGCTTTTAGCCCGATGTTGTCCGAAGAAAACGCCGCCCCCAATCCGAACGCGTATCGCCGCGAACTGATCCGGCCGACCCCAGCCCGGCGTTTGCAATGGCATTTAGAAACGCTGGCCTACCGCGTTTTCGAACAGGGTTTGAGCCTCCTCCCCCTACCTTGGCTGGCGCGAATCGGCCGGGCGGCGGGGGCCGTCGCCTACCCGTTAATCGGGAAACGCCGGCGCATTGTAGAGCGTAATTTACGCATCGCTTTCGCCGGCGAACTCAGGGCGAACGAGCAAACCAAGCTGGCCCGCGAAGTTTTTCGGCGCAGCGGCGCCAACCTGATCTGCTCGCTCGGCACCGCCGCAAACGACGGTCATAGCCTGGAAGCATCCATCACCATGCGCGACGAAAAGATTTTCTGGGAGGCCCACGCTCGCGGAAAAGGGGTGATCGCCGTGCTGGCTCACATGGGCAACTGGGAGGCCCTCGCACAGTGGATCCCCCGCCTCCTGCCGCCAGACGTGAAAGTGGCCAACATCTACCGCCCTTTGAACAACCCGATCATGGACGGTCGCCTGCTCGCCATGCGCGGTCGCCACGGCCTCAAGATGTTCTCGAAGGACGACAATCCTCTCGCCATGGCCGCCTTCCTGCGTGGGGGCGGGGTGCTCGCCATCCTGTCCGACCAGCGCGCGGGAAAAATCGGGGAACATGCACCCTTGTTTGGCCGCAACGCCAGCGTAACACCACTGCCTGCCGTGCTCGCGCGCCGCACCGGCGCAGCCTTGATCGGCGTCTCTCTCCGCACCGTCGCCCTCGGGCGTTGGGAACTCGGTTTTCACGCGGCGGACGCGGCTGAACCCAGCACCGGCCATGTCATGGAACTGCTCGAACGCGTCATGCGAGTAAGCCCCGAGGATGTGTTCTGGATGCAGGACCGCTGGAAGGTGCAACGCACCCGCCCCCACCTCCCGGCGGGAAAACTACCGCGCGGATTCTGCGCCCCCGCTACCAAGCGCCGTCGCGCCCTGCTCTGGCCCGACGCGCAAGGCCAACTCCCCGTGCCGCCCACCGCCGTGCCCGACGACGTCACACATGAGAGCCTGCCCCGGTTCGCTGGCGAGGCCACGGAGGCATTCCTGCACCGGGTCGATGCAGCGGCGGATCTGCCCCTCGATTACGTCGTAGCCGCAGCACCCGATGCCAAACTGCGCCAAGCTTGCCGAAAACTAGGGCTCGCGCTGGTCAACGGGTGCACGAAATGAACCCGTCCATGCTCCGCCATATTCGCGTCCTCTCCGACGGCCGACCAGGCCACGAAAACCAAAGCGTGGGGCTCGCCCTCGCCCTCGCTCGGCGCACCGGAGCCAGCCATG
The DNA here is from genome assembly GCA_010027235.1 of bacterium. GTDB lineage: Bacteria > Verrucomicrobiota > Verrucomicrobiia > Opitutales > Opitutaceae > IMCC26134_A. Next base: position 11,880 of record RGVP01000044.1, on the reverse strand, counting down.
AAATCGTGCGCATCGAGCCCAAAGCATCCCTCTGGTGCCGCATGCGAACGGCGGCGATCAGCACGCCGACCCAGCTCATCATCGCCGCCGGACATCGCACCCACTGGCCGCTATGGTGGGCCGCCCGCCGCGCCGGCGCGCGCTCGGTCGTGATCATGCGACCCAGCCTGCCGTCAGCCCTCTTTGATCTCGCACTCATCCCCCGCCACGACCTCGGAGCCAACGCCGAAGATACCCCACGCCGCATACTCACCCGCGGCGCCTTGAACCGAGTGCCAGAGACACTGCCCGCAAAAACCGCCAGCGGGCTAGTTCTGCTCGGCGGACCCTCAAAACACCACGGCTGGGACTCCCCCGCCCTAACGTCGAAAATATTGCGGGTGATCACCGCGCGCCCTGACCTTACTTGGACAGTGGCAGACTCGCGCCGGACGCCGGACGATTTCCTTGGCGGACTGGAACTGCCGGAAAACACGCGCCGCGTGCCGTGGCGCGAGACGACCCCAGACTGGCTGGCCAACGAACTCGCCCGCGCCGCTGTGGTCTGGGCGACAGAGGATAGCGTATCCATGGTGCACGAAGCGGTCACCTCCATAGCCGCGACAGGAGTGCTCCCAGTGCCGCTCCGCGGCGCCAAGCCCGGACGGCCCGCGCGCGCGGTGGCTAGACTGATCGCCGACGGCTACGCGACTGCCTACGAAACCTGGCTCGCCGCGGGCGCGGGCGCGCTGGTCCCCGGGCCGGCTTTGCACGAGGCAGGGCGGTGCGCGGACCGCTTGGTGGCAGCGTGGTTTAAGCCCAAGCTTTCGAGATGAAAGTCCTACAAATCTTGCCTGAACTGAATTCCGGCGGCGTGGAGCGCGGCACGCTAGAGGTGGCCGGTCGGCTCGTCGCCGAGGGCCACGAGGCGCTCGTAGTCTCAAACGGCGGCCGGCTGGTCGCCGAACTGGAGCGCTCCGGCGCGCGCCACTTTGCGCGGCCGGTGCATCGCAAACGCCTCACCACCTTACTCCAGATCGCGCCCTTGCGGCGTTTACTCACCGCCGAGCGACCCGACATCCTCCACCTGCGTTCGCGCGCCCCAGCTTGGGTGGCGTGGCTGGCTTGGCGGAAAATGAACCCCGCGACCCGCCCCCGGCTAGTCAGCACCGTGCACGGCTTCTACTCGGTAAACGCTTACTCGGCAGTGATGACCCGGGGCGAGCGCGTGATCGCGGTCTCGGAGAGCGTGCGAGCCTATGTTTTGGCCAACTACCGACGGGTTGACCCGGCGCGCCTGACCACCATCCACCGCGGCGTGGACCCAGCGGCCTACCCAGCGGGCTGGCGAGCACCGGAGGCGTGGCGGGCGCGCTGGGAGCAGGAGTTTCCCGCGACCAAGGGTAAATCCCTGCTCACTCTACCCGGACGGCTGACGCGCTGGAAAGGAGCGGAGGATTTTATCGCCATCTTGGCCGAGTTGCGGCGCCGTGGCCTGCCAGTGCACGGAGCGCTGGTGGGGGAGACGCATCCCAAAAAACGCGCCTACGAGGGTGAACTGCGGGCGGCGATCGCGTCGGCTGGCCTGACCGACCATGTCACCCTCACCGGAGTGCGCAGCGATCTACGCGAGATCATGGCTGAGTCGGCGGCGGTGCTCTCGCTCTCGCTCGACCCCGAGGCCTTCGGCCGCACTACGCTGGAAGCCCTTTGCCTAGGGCGACCGGTGGCAGGCTACGCCCACGGCGGGGTCGGCGAACAACTGACCACCTTGTTTCCCGAGGGCGTGGTGCCGGCAGGCGATCGAGCGGCGATGGCCGATAAACTGGCGGAATGGCTACGCCCCGGAGGCGGTCCGCGCTGCGCGCCCGGCCTGAATCGGGACTTCACCCTCAACCGCATGCTGGAACGAACCCTTGACGTCTACTGCGAGCTTGCGGCGTCGCCGCGCTGAGGCCGGATCTGGACGGAGCGGGCCGTAAAAAACCCGCGAGGCGCAGGGCGCACTCGCGGGTTGAGGAGCAGGGAAGTTCGCCGATAAACCGGCGACCCGGCCCAGACCTTAGGCAGTCGGGGCCTCGACGGCCGGCGCGGGGGCGCCACCGTTCGCGACTTCAAGCTCGGCCATGGCGGCTTTGCGGGAGAGGCGGACCTTGCCGGTGCGCTCGTCGATACCGATGCATTTTACGGTAATGCTATCGCCCATCTTGACCACGTCCTCGGTGCGGCGGACGCGGAAATCGGCCAACTCGCTGATGTGGCAGAGACCCTCCTTGCCGGGGGTGCACTCTACGAAGGCGCCGAAGTCCTTCACGCCGGTCACTCGACCGGTGTAGATCTTGTTGATTTCAATGGGGGCGCCGCCGGCATTGCCGCCGCGACCGCCACCACCCGCACCGCCGCAAACGGCGTCGATTTCCTGGATGGCGCGAGCCATGGCGGCGCCGTTGTTGGAGTAGACGAAAACCTTACCCGAATCGTCATCGGAGATGTCGATCTGTGCGCCGGTGGTTTCGACGATGCGGCGGATGTTTTTGCCGCCGGGGCCGATGAGGGCGCCGATCTTCTCGGGATCGATCTGGATGGTCTGGATGCGGGGCGCGTAGGTGCTGAGGTCCTTGCGGGGCGCGGGCAGGCTGCCGAGCATGACCTTAAGAATCTCGACGCGGGCCTCGCGGGCCTGATGGATGGCGACGGTTGCGATCTCGAAAGGCAGGCCCTTGATCTTCAAGTCGAGCTGGAAGCCGGTGATACCCTTAGTGGTGCCAGCGAGCTTGAAGTCCATGTCACCGAAGTGATCTTCCTCACCGAGGATATCGGTGATGGTAGTCCACTGGGCGATGGAGCCGTCGGCGTTGTTCTTGGTCATCAGACCGCAGGAGATGCCGGCGACCGGGGCGATGATGGGCACGCCAGCGTCCATGAGGGCGAGACAGCCGCCGCAGATCGAGGCCATCGAGGTGGAACCGTTGGAGGCCATGATCTCGGAGACAACGCGGATGGAATAGGGGAACACGTCCTCAGGCGGGAGGACGGGCACGAGGGAACGCTCGGCGAGCGCACCATGGCCGACCTCGCGGCGGCCGGGAGAGCCGTAGCGGCCGGTCTCGCCGACGGAGAAGGGCGGGAAATTGTAATGGAGGATAAACGACTTCGAGGTCGCGCCGCCGGTGAGGCCGTCCATTTCCTGGGCTTCCTTGGTCGGCCCGAGGGTGGTGATGGCGATGTTCTGGGTGTCGCCGCGCTGGAACATGGCCGAGCCGTGCACGCGGGGGAGGACGCCAACGGCGGCCTGGAGGGGACGGAGGTCGGTCTTGCCGCGGCCGTCAGCGCGCACGCCCTTCTCGAGGACGGTGTTGCGGTAAGCGGTATATTGCAGATCCTCAAACACGACCGCGAGGTCGACGTCGGTGAACTTGTCCGCGCCGAGTTCGGCGACGAGGGCGGCCTTGGCCTCTTCCTTAAGGGTCTTCACGGCGGCGCCGCGGGCGGCTTTTTCCTTGCCGAAGATGGCAGCGGAAATGCGCTCGGCGGGGACAACGCGCTCTATAATGGCGCGGGCCTCGGGGGTGGCGCCGACGAGGTTGAAGGTGGCCTTCGGTTTGCCGGCGAGGGCGACGAGCTCCTTGATCGCGGCAATGATGGGCTGGATGGCCTGCTGACCAAAAGCGAGGGCCTCGATGAAGCGCTCCTCGGTGATCTGGTCGGCGGAGCCCTCGATCATGAGCATGTCCTTCTCGGTGCCCACGTAGATGAGATCGAGGGTGCTGGTCGCCATCTGGTCAAGGTTCGGGTTGGCGACGAACTGGCCGTCGATCTCGGCGACGCGCACGCCGGCGATGGGGCCGGCCCAGGGAATGTCGGAGATAGCGAGGGCGGCGGAAGCGCCGTTGATCATCGGGATGTCGGCGTCGTTGAGTTGATCCGCTGAGAGCAACTGGCCGATGATCTGGACCTCATTCAGGAAACCCTCGGGAAAAAGGGGGCGGCAGGGGCGGTCGCAGAGGCGGGAAGTCAGGATTTCCTTCTCGGACGGGCGGCCCTCGCGCTTAAAGTAACCACCGGGGAAACGGCCGGCGGCGGCGTATTTCTCGCGGTAATCCACGGTGAGGGGGAAGAAATCTTGACCGGGCTTGACCGAGGCGGAGACGCAGGCGGTGACGAAGAGATTGGTCTCGCCTACGCAGACGTTGACCGCGCCGTTGGCGAGGGCGGCGTAGGTGCCGGTGGAGAAGGTGATCCCGAGGGACGGGACGGTGACGGTGTGTTTTTGAATCAGGGACATGGCGGAACTTTCGCAGTAGGTTTTATCGATCGGATACGGTTGCGCGCCACGGTTGGAGCGAACAGGCGGCGACGCGCGGGCGCGAGTTCGGGGTTTGGGTTTTTGGTCTGACCAGCGTGAAGGCCGCAAAGGGCGCAGGGCATGCGTTCAGACCCAAAGGGACGAGAAACGGGAAATCTGGAAGGAGCGGGCGGAGCCTCGAGGGGCGATCCGTTGCCGGTTACTCGGTGCATCGGCAGGACGAGAGATTTCGATGGGGAGACCGACCAGAAAGTCGGGCGACCTATGGAAACATCTCGATCCGGAGCGCGGCGCTGTCGGTAAAGACAAGAGGCGACCCGCGGATCGGGTCGCCTCTTAGAGTGGGCAATTACTTGCGGAGGCCGAGCTTAGCAAGTAGCTCAGCGTATTTGTTGACGTCGTGGCGCTTCACATAATCGAGGAGCTTGCGACGGCGGCTGGCCATCTGGAGAAGACCGCGGCGGCTGTGGAAATCCTTACGATGGGTCCGGAGATGCTCGGTGAGATGATTAATGCGCGCGGTAAGGAGCGCGATCTGGACCTCGGAAGATCCAGTATCCTTCTCGTGGTGTTTGAATTGAGCGATGGTTTCGGTGCTAACGGCAGTAGACATATTGATTTGGTTTATAGGAGGTTACACGACTGTAGGGAACCTTTGCAGGCTCCGTGCCATCCGCCTCGACCCCGGTGTCAAACGGAGCCCAAGCCGACAACACCGTTCCAATCCCGCAGGATGCGAGACCAGTCATGGTGCGACCCCTTTACCGTCGAGGTCTCACTAACGCAGAGGCCAAAGTTCTAAACTCTGGGGACGAGGCGCAAGGATTTTTTCGCATCAGCCGCGCGACGCCTGCCGGGGGCAAGGACGGAAGACCTCCCTTCACCGCAAAGCTGCGGTTGACGGTGGGTTTTGTCCTGAATTTCCTAGAGAAGAATCTGCGGTGACTTGCCGAAACGGCAACTGCCGAATCAAATCGAATTCTTCCTGAAAAAGTTCCACCATGAAAAAAGCCGCCATCCTGCAGAAACTAAGCACCGAAAAAGTGATCGCCTTGATCCGCGCCGACAACCCTGACGGGCTGCTCGACTGCGCCAAAGCTCTGGCCGAAGGTGGTCTGACGTCCATCGAGCTGACCATGACCACTCCAGGTGCGATCCGCATGTTGGAAAAAGCCACCGCCGAATTACCCGACTTTCTTTTTGGCTTAGGAACGGTGCTCGACGCCGAGACCGCCCGCGCCGGCATCCTCGCCGGGGCGCGCTTCATAGTAACACCGGCTCTCCGCCCCGAAGTCATCACGATGTGCAAACGCTACAGCATCCCCGTTTTCAGCGGTGCACTCACTCCCACCGAAGTGGTAAACGCCTGGGATTGCGGGGCCGATGCGGCCAAGATCTTCCCGGCCGAGTTCTTCGGCCCAGCCTACATCAAGTCGCTCAAGGCCCCCCTGCCGCAGGTTGAATTTGTCCCGACCGGCGGTGTCACGGCCGAAAACGTCGGTGATTTCATCAAGGCAGGCGCTTTCGCCACCGCGGCCGGCAGTTCGCTGGTCGAGGCCAAGGCGATGAAAGAAAAAAACTGGTCCGCCATCACGGCCAAGGCCCGCGCCTTCGTGGCGGCGGTAGCAGCCGCCAAATAAGGACGCGCCAAACCCGGGCCGCCTAGCTCCCGCGCAGCGCCCGGGTGCCAGGCATCGTGCCTTGGCACCTTGTCTGCTAAGCGAGCACCGTTCCCGCACCGGCCATTAATTAGCTCCGTCGACTCTCCCCAAAATATGTTCTCCCGCTTCTTTAAACTGGCCGAAAATCGAACCACCTTCGGCCGCGAAATCGCCGCCGGGCTGACCACCTTTGCCGCGATGGCCTACATCCTCGCGGTCAACCCAGCCATCCTGATGAACGGCTTCGGCGTCGACCCAGCCATTGGCAGCGACCCCACCGCAGCCTCGTTCATCGCCGTGAAAAGCGCCCTGCTCGCCGCCACCGCCATCACCGCCGCACTGAGCACCCTGTTGATGGCGCTGCTCACCAACTACCCGCTGGCCCTGGCCCCGGGCATGGGAATCAATGCCTTCTTCGCGTTCTCCATATGCCTCGGAGCCGGAGTGCCCTGGCAGCAAGCCCTCGGCATGGTCTTCGTCAACGGCTGCATTTTCCTCGCCCTTTCCCTTACCGGCGTGCGCGAAAAAATCGTCCGCTCCATCCCCTACCCAATCAAAATAGCGATCACCTGTGGCATCGGTATCTTCATCGCGTTTATCGGGATGAAAAATGCCGGGATCATCGTAGCCAACCCCGCGACTTTCGTGGCCCCGGGCAATTTCAACTCCCCTCCCGTCGCCCTCGCTTTGGCCGGCATCATCTTCACCGCCGTGCTGGTGGCGCGTAAGGTTCCCGCCGCCATCGTAGTCGGCATAGTCCTAATCACCGTTGTCGGTTTATTTATCCCTGACGGTCGTGGCGGCACGGTCACCGCCCACCCAGCCACACTGTTCTCCGCCCCGCCATCACTCGCCCCCGTATTCTTTAAGCTAGACCTGTCCTTCTGCGGCAGTCTGCCGACGCTGCTTAAATTCCTGCCGCTGATCCTCACCCTGCTGCTCGTTGATATGTTCGACAATATCGGGACACTTATCGGCGTTACCAAACGTGCCGGCCTATTGGATAAAAATGGCAACCTGCCCAAGGCCGGCAATGCCCTCCTAGCCGATTCCATCGCCGCCATCCTCAGCTCGCTCTTCGGCACCAGCACTGTGGTCAGCTACATCGAAAGCGCTTCCGGTGTGGAAGCTGGCGGTCGCACCGGGCTCACCGCCGTTACCGTGTCGGTGCTCATGTTGTTAGCCCTGTTCCTCTCCCCGCTGATTTTAATCATACCCGCCGCCGCCACCGCTCCAGCCCTGATCATCGTTGGGGTATTCATGCTCCAAGCAGTCGGCGAAATCGAGATGGGGGACTTTAAGATCGCCGTGCCCGCGGCGCTGGTGATCATCGGTATCCCATTGACCTTCAGTATCGCCGAAGGCATCGGCTTCGGCCTGATCACCGCCGCGTTGATCGCCATTTTCACCGGCAAACCCAAGGGCTTCACCCCCGTCGGCTACGTGATCGCGACGATTTTCTTTTTATCTTTCTTTAAAATCCCGCCTTTCGGCGCCGGACACTAACCCCAAATTACAGCCTCGTTTCGCCCGCCAAGGATACCGAAACGTCGTCCCGACATCGCACCTTTTTGCCAAGCCTAAGGATCTTTCATGTCCGCCGCCACCTTCGACCCTACCAGCGCCGTCCCGCCTGAATTCGCCAATCTCGTTCGTGAACTGCAACATGCCGCCGGCGCCGTCTTAAAACCCACCGCACTCGAGGAGCGTCCGATCTACGGCACCACCGCCTATATTGCCAATTGCCTGCTCGACACCCGTTTCGGCCTCTTCCGCGCCTACGTTTTCCAAGACATCATCGACAAGCACTACATCATCGCCCTCGCCCACGGTGATATTTCCACCGCCGCCACCCTTTACACCCGACTTCACTCCAGCTGCGTGACCTCCGAGACTCTCCGCGGTTGCGATTGCGACTGCGTGCAACAGCTTGAGGGGGCCTTCAAAGTGATCGCCGAAAAAGGCAACGGCGTGCTCTTCTACCTCCTCCAAGAAGGCCGCGGCGTCGGCTACGTCGGCAAAGCTCGCGACCGCATGCTCGTGCAGGCCTCGCTCGACCAGATTTCTACCTTCGCCGCCTATGCCGCGATGGGACTGGCCAAGGACCACCGCAACTACGAAAACATCTCCCACATTTGCTACCTATTAGGCATCAATGCTTCCTGGATCGTCCTAACCAATAACCCCGATAAAGTCGCCGCGCTCCGCGACCAAGGACTTACCGTCGCCGGCACCGAGGCACTCGAGTTCGAACCCTCCCCCTTCAACCTCGCCTACCTCACCAGCAAGGCCGCCGGTGGTCACATCCTTAAACGCCCCACCGAATCTACCCTAAAACGCGCTCTTCCACCGGAACCCGTCAAACCCTTCCGCCCACACGCCCTGCCTTCAGCAAAACGCTTTATCTACTCCGCCAGCTACTTCCTCCCAATGAAGCCGGTGGATAATGATATCCTACTCACCGACATACAGTTCCACGATTTATTTGGCCAAGGCAAGATCGACCGCTATACCGCCGGTCCCGACCCGTTGGTAATCGATTACCGTCTAATCCGCGATAACCGGTTCTTCGTAAAAATCAACCCCAGCGCCCTCGCCGCCCACCGCAAGATCCAGCCTGACGCCCCCATCCTAGACCTTATCACCACCCCCTACTGGTTCCGCGTCCACGTCTATTACGATATCGTCACCTCCCAAGATTTCGTAGTCCTCACCCACGGCCACCCTCGCATCTACGATATCCCCGTCGTTCGCCTGCACTCCGAGTCCCTCTTCAACCGCTTCCCCCTCCGCGTCGTGTCCAACCGCGACAAGATGAAGGAGTCGGTCAAACACATCGTCACCTACGGCGTAGGCGCCATGCTGCTCGTCTATAACGATGGACGAGGCGCCGGCTTCGGCGCCTATGCCGCCGACCGCATGATGACCGAGAGCAACCAGGCCCTGAGCTCGGACGAGGCTTACCGCAAACTCGGCATCGACTACGACAGCCGCGATTACGACGCCTCTTTCACCCTGCTCAAACACCACATCCCCAACGAAAAAATCCAAATGGTGATGAATAGCCCCGGCAGCTTGGTGAAAAAACCCGAATACGCCCAGTCCCTCCACCGCCAAAAGTTCGACGTCGATAAATGGATCTTCCTAGACGACGACTCTGTCAGCGACTGATCCAAATCAAACGGGCAAGCCGAGAAATGCCAAATCCAACACCAGCTCCCCGCGCGGGTTGACGTTACATGTCCCTCCCGCCCACAAGTCGAGCTGTCGCTAGCTTCGCCAGCAGCATCCCCGATCCACTCGGCCACGAACTCCTCTCAGCCCGCCTCGCCAGCATCCCTGACACCTTGGCCGGTATGCTTGCCCGCCCGCCTGGTCCACTATCGGACCGCACTCTTACCTCCACGCGCTTCATCATCACCGGCACCGGCAGCAGCGAAGCCCACGCTCGCTACCTGGCGATGTTGATTAATCTCTATTCTGAACGCGCCGCTGCCTACCTGCCACTTTCCGGCTTCATCGAGCCCGCGCCCGGCGCCTTCGCGGGTAAAACCCTTGTCGTCTTTTCCCAGGGCGTCTCGCCCAACGCCCAGATCGCCCTACGCCGCCGACGCGAGTTCGCCCACCTCGTGCTTTTCTCGTCCACCACCCCCACCGCAGCCCGCGCCGCAGGTAAACCAGATCGTGCCTCTCTCCTCCAGGGCCTAATCGAGGAGGGCGCCGATTTGGTCGAATTTCCCCTCGCTGAGGAATATACCACCCTCATCCGTTTCGTCGGGCCAATGGCCGGCTACCTCGCCGCCCTCCAATTCGCCGCCCGCTTGCCCGGCGGCCGCGCCACCCCGCCGCCGCCTGAACTGCTGGCCGCTCTGCTCGAAACAAAAGCACCGCGCGACCTGCTCGATGCCATGACACGCCTGCCCAGCGCATGGTCTGGCGGCTTCAACCTCGTCACCGCCGCCCCCATCTCTGAGTTCAGCCAGAACCTAGCGTGCAAATTCATGGAGGGCGTCTACTGGCCCTGCCCCCCCATTAGCGACTTCCTCCAGTTCGCCCATGGTCCCTTCCAGCAGATGAACGCCTCCCCCAAGCCGGTCATATTCCTCCAGGGCGGAGGCGCGGCCGAGGCCGAGATGGTGGACCGCTCCGTCCGGATGCTCCAGCAGGTCGGTCTCGCCGCCTTCGTGGTGCGCGTGGAGGCTCCAGCGCTGTATTCTATTTTTGGATATGAAGCCGCGCTCAACGACCTCGTGCTCGCGGTTATGCGCCGCCTGCGCAGTAACCAGGTCGACTGGCCCGGAAAAGGGCGCGACGACCTGCTCTACGGCTTCTGCCCAGACGTCTGACCCCGCGGCTTACGCCGGCCAGCGCTTACTTTTTTTTCTTCGACCGGCCACCCACCGCCTCAGATTTGCCCCGACCATCGCCCTTGGCCGCCCAAGCATTAAGAAGCGTGCCTCCGACCACCCCCACGGCAAAAACCGCGAAATAGACCAAAGAGGCCGAGGTGCGTGCCGGTTTCGCCAGCAGAAGAGAAAAATGGAAATCCACCGTCTGGGTATTTTCTGTTCCTATGTATATGACTACAAACAGAATAAGTAGAAATAAAACCGTGCGGAAAAAGATAGCAGCACTCATAAGATTAATTCACCCCAGCAATCGCACCCATCAGCCCGGCGACAAGCGCAATCCGGTGTAAAAAAACCCCCTCACGATCCTTTAGGAGACTTGCGCCCACAAGACCGGACTCGAAATCCCGTGAAACTTAGTCCTTTATTCCCGCCCCGCCCCCAGCTTACTGACTGTTCATGCAGACGATCGGCGAACGCCTAGAAGAAGCCCGCAAACGCAAGGGGATCTCCATCCGGGAGGCCGCCGAGGCCACCAAAATCCGAGGGGATTACCTCCATAAGTTTGAAACTAACCAATTCGACATCAAACTGCCCGAGATCTACGTGCGCGGCTTTATCCGCAATTATAGCAACTTCTTGAAGTTGTCCGGAGACAAGCTCGTGAACGATTATCTCGCCCTCGGCCTTGGTGAAGGCGGCCGCCCCGGCTCACGTAGCCTAAACCGAGAGATTTATGGCAAGATAGAGATCGGGCACGCCGGTTCCCCCGCCAAGAACTCCAACCAAACGGAGCCTGCACCCTCGGCCCCCGCCTCCGCTATGAGCCCCAGCTCCGAACCGGTGAAGCGTCCACCCGACCGGCCTCCCTTCCAACCGCGTATGCCGCTTGGAGGCCTCGACCGCGCCCTGCTCTCCAAGAACGGTATATGGCTCAGCCTCGGCGCCGTCATCGTCATCAGCCTCGTGGTATGGGGCATCGTCAGCCTCTTCGGCAACAGCGCACCCGCAACCCGCACTACCACCGCCACCCCTGTATCTGCCGTGGCCGAGGAACAAGTTTATCTCGTAGCACTCCGGCCTGTGCAGATCACTTCCGTCAAAGCTAAATCCGATGGCCGCGATCTCGTCCCGCCCACTTCCCTCGAAACCGGCCAAAGCTACCCCGTCCCCAATGTCCCGATGCTGGTAAGCGTCAGCGCCCGCGAGGCCGTGCAGGTCGAGTTCAAAAAAGTCCGCTACGGCGCCGCCGGCGGAAACGTCAGCGGTTCCGGCACCCTCGCCCTCGACTTCAGCGCCCAACGCTGAGCCGCCTCGGCCACGCCGCCGGTGCGGCCCAGCTATCGTCATGACCACCGCGCCCGACCTTGCCACCGTCAAGGCCTACCTGCTCAACCTTCAGGATAGCATCTGCGCCGGTCTCGCCGCCGAGGACGGGCGTGCTAACTTCACCACCGATGAGTGGACCCGCACTCAACCTGTCGCCCCCGGCGCCCACGCTCTCGGCGGCGGCGGTCGCACCCGTATACTCGCCGACGGCGAAGTCTTTGAGAAGGCCGGCGTGGCCTTTTCCCATGTAACCGGC
>RGVP01000043.1 GCA_010027235.1 bacterium | reverse complement strand
CCGCGCCCTCGGCGCCGTCAACCGCTCCGAGTCCGACTACCTCGCGGTCGCCGCCCACGACCTCACTACCGCCGCCAGTGAAGTCGCCCATCTCCCCATCGCCCGCATCAACCCCGGTCAGCCCCTGCCGCTACTCGAAGCGGTCAACCCCGCTTGGATCGACGCCCTTGCCACGCTCCACCGCGAGGCCGTCACCCCAGCCTTCGGATTTGCTACCACCAGTCTAACCGAGGCCCAGTGGACGACGCTAAAGATCAAGACCGATGCTTACTCCAGTCACGTCGCCGCCAAACGCGGTGCAGTTGTGGAAAAACTCGGCCCTGATCGACTGCGTTTTATCGCCGCCTACGCACCCGCTGCCCGCGCCGCCCTCGGCGAGTTAATCGCTCGCGACGCCGCCCTTTCCGCGGAATTCGAAACCATCGCCAACGTTGAAAAGCTCCTCCGCTACACCCGCGACTTCCGATCGCTGCTCCACAACTACGTCAATTTTTTCGACTTCTACTCGCCCGATCGACTCGCAGTTTTTCAGGCCGGCACTCTTTATCTCGATAACCGTTCCACCGAGTTCTGTCTGGAAGTTGCCGGCCCCTCCCCCCTTGCCGCCATGAGCAAGGCCTACATCGCCTACTGCGACCTCAAACGCCCCGGAGGCGCCACCCGCAAAATCGCCGCCTGCATCACCCAAGGCGATAGCGACTACCTTTTTGTCGGTCGCAACGGCCTGTTCTACGACCGTCAGGGCCTGGACTGGGATGCCAGTATCACCGCCATCGTGGATAACCCCATCAGCGTCCAACAGGCCTTCCTCTCCCCTTACAAAAAGTTCCTGCGCATGATCGAGGAACAGGTCGCCAAACGCGCTGCCGCAGCCGAAACCGAGAGCAATGCCCGCCTCGCCGCTCTCGCCGATAAGACCGCCAACGCCGACAAACTTGCCCCCGCCCCAAGCCCGCCCACCGCGCCGAAGAAGATCGATGTCGGCGCCGTCGCCGCCATCGGCGTAGCCATCACCGGCGCTATCAGTGCACTCACTTTGATCCTCGGTTACGTCTTCGGCTTGGCCGCTTGGCAGTATCCTCTGGTTCTACTCGGGGTGATCCTCGTAATCTCCGGCCCCTCCATGCTCATCGCTTGGCTAAAACTCCGCCAACGCACGCTTGCCCCCCTGCTCGAGGCCAACGGTTGGGCCATCAATGGCCGCGTCGGCATTAACATCCCCTTCGGCACCAAACTCACCGAGCGCGCGGCCCTCCCGCCTGGAAGTAAACTTGATCTGAACGATCCTTACCGCGATCGCGCCGCCGCCCGCCGTGCCCGTATTACAATTTTCGGGAGCTTATTTCTGCTGCTTGCCATCGCCTTCGCGGCCGCCTGGTTCACGAAAGTGTGGCCCTTCGCATCCTGACCCCAAAACCCAACCTAACCCTCCTTCCACATGCTTCGCACCGGCATTCTTAACCCTTCGCTCCTGAGCCTGCTTGCTCGTATCCGCCACACCAACACCCTCGTAATCGCCGACCGCGGTTTCCCCTTCTGGCCCGGTCTCGAAATCGTCGACCTATCCCTTGTGGACGACACCCCCACTGTCGCCCAGGTAATCTCCGCCCTCCGTCCGAATTTCGTGGTGGGCCGCGTCTTCGCCGCCGCTGAAGTGCGTGAGGCCAATTCCGCCGATAAACTCGCCCGTCACCTCGGGGCCCTTGACGGTATACCCCTAACGTTCGAACCCCACCTCGAGTTTAAAAAACGCGTCCCCTTCGCCATCGGGCTGATCCGAACCGGCGATACCACCCAATACGGTAACTTGATCCTCGAATCCGCCTGACCCCTGCCCCGCTTGCCCCTACCCAGATGAGCCTACCCTGCCTCCGGCAACTGCCCGCCCTTCTTCTCATGTTCATGCTCACGCCGCACGCCCATGCTCACGACGCTGTGACTGCTCCGAACCCGGCCCTCGTGCTCCACTATGACCGCGCCGCCTCGGTCTGGACTGAGGCGCTCCCCATCGGCAATGGCCGCCTCGGCGCCATGGTTTTCGGGGGCGTTGATAAAGAGCAGCTACAATTAAATGAATCTACGTTCTGGGCTGGCTCCCCCCGAAATTGGAACAACCCCAGCGCCAAAGAAGCACTGGTCGAAGTGCGCGCCGCCCTGTTTGCCGGCGACTACGTCGGCGCCACCCGGCTAAGCAAAAAAATGCAAGGCTCCTTTAACCAGTCCTACCTGCCTCTTGGTTACCTCAACCTGGCCTTCGCGTCCGAAGCCGACACCAACATCGAAGATTACACCCGCTCGCTCGACCTTGACCGGGCCATCACTACGGTGCGCTACCGTAAAGGCGACACCACCTTCACCCGCGAGGTGTTTTGCAGTTTCCCTGATCAAATCATCGTAGTCCGCCTGACTGCAGACCATCCCGGCAGCCTAAGCTTTCGGGCGAGCACCGATAGCCTGGTCCGCCATTCCAGCGATACCTCCGGTGACGACACCCTCGTCCTACGCGCAAAAGCCCCTGCTCATATGGAGCCCAGCTATCGTAAAGCCGCTAATCCGGTAAGTTACGATGAGGGCGAGAATCCCGAGGGGATGCGGGCCGAATTGCGCGTGCGCGTGCGCGCGACCGGTGGCAAGACGAGCGCGGAAAACGCCGGCATCAAAGTCACCGGCGCCGACTCCGCCATCCTCTTAATCTCCGCCGGCACCAGTTTCAACGGGCCAGACAAATCCCCCGGACGCGAGGGCCGAGACGAACACGCTGAAGCCACGATCCCCCTCGAACAAGCCTCAGCGCGGTCTGCGGATGAATTGCTTCAACGCCATCTGGCAGACCATCAAGAGCTCTTCCGGCGCGTTAGCCTAGATCTGGGAGTCTCCTCGACCGCAGCGGCACTCACCACCGACGCCCGCCTCGCCCGTTTCCGTGACGGCCAAGCCGATCCCCAACTCGCCACCTTGCTCTTTAACTTCGGCCGCTACCTCCTCATCGCCAGCTCCCGCCCGGGCGGCGTGCCCGCCAATCTCCAAGGCATCTGGAACGATGCCCTCCGTCCACCTTGGTCCTCCAACTGGACGCTCAACATTAACACCGAGATGAACTACTGGCCAGCCGAGGTCACCAATCTCGCCGAATGCCACGAACCCCTGTTCGCCTTGATAGAGAAGCTGGCCGTTAACGGTCAGGAAACCGCTCGCATTAACTACGGCGCCAACGGCTGGGTTTGCCATCACAACACCGACCTCTGGGCCCAGACCGGCCCCGTCGGCGATTACGGCAACGGCGACCCTCGTTGGGCGAATTGGCAAATGAGCGCCGGTTGGCTCAGCCAACACCTTTGGGAACACTACGCATTTGGTCGCGACCTTGAATTTCTTCGCAACCGCTCCTGGCCAATTATGCAAGGCGCCGCCGAGTTTTGCCTCAATTGGCTGGTCGAGGATGGCCACGGCCACCTTGTCACCGCCCCCGGCACCTCCCCGGAACTCAACTTCAAGACCGCAGACGGACAGAGCGCCAGCGTCGCCATCGCCCCCACCATGGACATGGCCATCATCTGGGACTTGTTCACCAACGTGCTCGAGGCCGCGCACGACTTGAATATCGACAACGCCTTTACCGGCCGCGTCGCCGCCGCCCGCGCTCGCCTCCTGCCGCCCAGCCCCGGCTCGCGCGGCCAACTCCGCGAGTGGGCCCACGATCCGATGGAGGAAGACGTGCACCACCGCCACGTTTCCCATCTCTTCGGCGTTTACCCCGGACGCCAGCTCACCGCCGATCAGCCCCAACTCTTTGACGCTGCCCGGCGCTCGCTAGAAATACGCGGTGACGACGGCACCGGCTGGTCGCTAGGCTGGAAACTCAATCTCTGGGCCCGCTTTCTCGACGGCGAACACGCCTATGTTTTTGTGAAGAACCTTCTTCGCCCCGTTTTCGACGCGAAAGAGACCAAGGTCACTGGCGGCGGAGTCTACCCAAACCTGTTCGACGCCCACCCGCCTTTCCAAATCGACGGCAATTTCGCCTACACCGCCGGTATAGCGGAACTTCTCCTTCAGAGTCATCGCGGTGAGCTCCACCTCCTGCCCGCTCTTCCCTCCGCATGGCCAGATGGCTCCGTCCGCGGTCTACGCGCCCGGGGCGGCTTCGAGGTCGATCTCACGTGGAAAGCCGGAAAGCTGGAGAACGCAGTGATTCGCAGTCTCGCCGGTTCACCCCTTCGCGTCCGACTTGGTGAGCGCGCGCTTGAGCTTGGCTTGGAACGCAACCGCGCTATCTACCTCGACTCCGCTCGATTTTCCGTTTCGCCCTGATCACCGTAATCCGTCTTTTTCATGCATTATCGCACCCTCGGCGCCACCGGCGTCAAAGTCTCCGCCCTCGCTTACGGCGGTTCCTCCCTCGGCTCCGCCTTCCGCGCCATCGATGAGACGGAGGGCATCCGGTCCGTCCACCTCGCCCTCGATCACGGCATCAACCTGATCGACACCGCCCCCTACTACGGCGCCACCACCGCCGAGACGGTCCTAGGCAAAGCGCTCAAGACCGTCGCCCGCGACCGCTACATTCTCGCCACTAAAGTCGCACGTTACGGCCCGGACCTTGCTGACTTCGACTTCTCTGCCGCCCGCGTGACCCGCAGTGTGGACGAGAGCCTCGCCCGCCTCGGTGTTGATTACGTCGATTTCATCCAGGTTCACGATATGGAGTTCGGAAATCTTGACCAAATCGTTAACGAGACTATCCCCGCCCTCCGTGCCGTCCAGGCCGCCGGCAAGGCCCGCTTCGTCGGCATCTCTTGCCTGCCGGTTCGCCTTTTCCGCCATGTCCTCGACCGTGTAGTCGTAGATCAAATTCAGAGCTATTGCCACTATTGCCTGAACGACACCGCCCTCGCCGACCTACTCCCTTACTTCCAAACTAAGGGCGTTGGTATCTTCAATTCCGCCCCACTCGCCATGCGTCTGCTAAGCACCGAAGGCCCGCCCGACTGGCATCCCGCCCCAGGTGCCTTACGCACCGCCTGCGCCCAGGCCGCCGCTCTGTGCCACTCCCGTGGCACCGATCTCGGTAAACTCGCGCTCCAGTTCGCGATGGCGAATCCCGAAATCCATACCCACATCGTCGGCACCGCCAGCCCCGCCCGCGTCATGCAAAACCTCGCCGACGCCGCCGCGCCCCTCGACCAAGAACTGCTCGCCGAGGTGCTCGGCATCCTCGCGCCCGTCCACAACCTGACTTGGTCCTCCGGTCGCCCCGAAAACAACTGAGCCCCATGCAAACCCTCCTGATCGACGCCCCCGGCCAGTTTTCTTACGGCGAGAAAAACCCGCCCGTGCCCGCCCCCAGCGAGGTCCTGTTGAAGGTGCGGCGCCTAGGCTTCTGCGGGTCCGACCTGTCCACGTTCCGAGGCGGTAATCCCTTGGTCACCTATCCACGAATTCCCGGCCACGAAATCGCCGCCACCATCGCGGCCGTTACCCTTGGCGTGCCGCCCGAATACGCCGTTGGTCAGGACGTCACCGTGCTGCCCTACACGACCTGCGGAAAATGCAGCTCGTGCCGCCAAAAACGCTACAACGCCTGCCGCCACAATCAAACCCTCGGCGTGCAGCAGGACGGCGCCTTCACCGAATCCATCACCGTCCCTTGGGAAAAACTCGTGCCTGCATGCGGCCTAGGCCTGCGCGAACTTGCCCTGGTGGAGCCCCTCGCCGTCGGTTTTCACGCCGTTTCCCGTGGACGAGTCTCCTCTACCGACAACGTCGTGGTCTTTGGCTGTGGCATGATCGGACTCGGCGCCATTGCCGCCGCCGGCCTTCATCGCGGCGCCACCGTGATCGCCGTGGACCTCGAGGACGCCAAACTAGCCGTGGCCAAAAAAGCGGGCGCTACCCACGTTATCAATTCCCGCACCGAGAACCTCCATGAACGCCTTCAGGCCCTAACTGACGGCAATGGACCCGACGTCGCCATCGAGGCCGTCGGCCACCCTGCCACCTTCACCGCCGCCGTGGACGAGGTCTGTTTCGCTGGTCGCGTGGTTTACATCGGCTACGCCAAGGCCCCCGTCGCCTACGAAACGAAATACTTCGTTATGAAGGAGCTCGATATCCTCGGCTCGCGCAACTCCACGCCACAGGACTTCCGCGATGTCATTGCCATGCTCGCCTCGGGTCGCTACCCGATCGAAGACACCGTGACCCGCACCGTCGCCTTTGCCGAAGCCGGTCAGGCCCTCGCCGACTGGTCAGCCAACCCCGCCGTGATCACGAAAATCCACGTGGAGATGTGAACCGCCAAAAATTTTAGTTCCCGAGCTCCCATGCCCGTTATCGACGCCCATCATCATTTCTGGAGCTACAACGCCGTTGATTACGGCTGGATTCCCGACACCTGGAGCGCCCTGCGCCGCGACTACCTCCCACCCGATCTCGCGCGCGAAATCGCCTCTGCCGGTGTAGATGGTGTCATTTCCGTTCAGGCCCGCCAATCCTTGGAGGAGACCGCTTGGTTGCTGGATTTTGCCGCGTGTCACGCGTTTGTCCGAGGCGTGGTTGGCTGGGCGCCTTTGATCGCCGCCAATCTTTCTGTTCACCTCGACCATCTTGCCACGCATCCCGCCGCGGCCAAACTCCGCGCCTTTCGCCATGTGCTCCAAGCCGAGCCCGACGACGCTTACATGTTGCGCGACGACTTTAATCGCGGCGTTACTGAACTCACCCGGCGCGGCTACGCCTACGACATCCTGATCCTCGAACGCCACTTGCCGCAGGCCATCGCCTTTGTAGACCGCCACCCCGACGCCACCTTTGTGCTCGATCACATCGCCAAGCCCCGCATCGCCGCCAGCGAACTCGAACCCTGGGCCCAAAATATCCGCGAAATCGCCCGCCGACCTAACGTAGCCTGCAAGCTTTCGGGGATGGTGACCGAAGCCGACATCAACACTTGGACACCCGCTCAACTCCAACCCTACTTTGACGTGGTGTTGGACGCCTTTGGCCCCACGCGCCTGCTCTACGGTTCCGATTGGCCTGTCTGTCTCGCCGGCGTCGGCTATGCCCGTTGGAAAGAGGTAATTGAAACCGCATTAACTCCGCTCTCGAACACGGAAAAACACGCCATATTGGGCGGTAATTCTCTGCGCATTTATAAGATAACATAAATCTACCCCCAGCGTATAAGACACCTCTGCCACCGCACGTATTCACCTTTGCATCATTCCTGTTTTCAGAGCTTAAATAAACACTCCTTCCATGAAACCCCTCACCTATCTCCAATTGTCAGTCGTCACCTTGCTGGTTTCCGTCTTCGCCGGTTGCAGCAAAGCTCCAGAATCCGCCGGCTCGGCAGTCCCAGGCGCCCCCGCTAAGATCACGATCGCCGCGATTCCCAAGGCCACCACCCACTCGTATTGGAAGGCTGCCGAGGCCGGTGCCCGCCGCGCCGCCGCCGAGTTCAACGTCAACCTCGAATGGCAAGGCCCCCTCGACGACTCCAAGGTTGCAGACCAAATCGGCATTTTCAACAACCTCGCCGCCTCCGGCCTCCAAGGCATCCTTCTCTCTCCCTGCGATGACAAGGCCCTCGCCCCCCACGTGCGCACCGCCGCCAAACGCGGACTACCTGTGTCAATCTTTGACTCCCCGCTCGATGCCAAACAAGGCACCGACTACATCAATTTCGTAGCCACCGACAACAAAGCCGCCGGCGCCACCGCCGCTCAAACCCTCCAAAACTTGGTCGGCGCCACCCCCGCTCACGATGGTCAGATCTTGGTGATCCGCTTTACCGAAGGCTCCGCCAGCACCCGCCTTCGAGAAGAAGGCTTCAGTGCCGAATTAGCCAAAAATCCCGCCCTCAAAATCAGCGCCCAACAATTCACCGACGGCTCCATGGCCGGGGCTCAACGCGTCGCGGAGACCCTCCTCGGCAATTATGTAAAAAACAACAAACTGGAACTCGCTGGCGTCTTCGCCTCCAACCAACCGACCGCCGAAGGCACTTATAACGCAATCAAGGCGCTGCGCGATAAAGGCGTTGAGGTATCCACCAAATTCGTCGGCTTCGACGATTCCACCCTGCTTCTGCAAGGCCTGCAAAACGGCGTGATCGACGCCCTAGTCGTCCAAGATCCGGAAAAAATGGGCTACCTCGGCGTGAAGTCCCTCGTTGACCACCTTCGTGGCATCCCCGTGGAAGCCTATGTGGATACCGGCGTAACGGTGAAGACCAAGGCCAACACTAGCGCCAAGTGAGGCCCACCCTCCCGCCGTCCGCATGAGCGACGCCTTGCCGACTCCCCACCCGACGACGTCCCCTCTGCTCGCAGTTCGAGGGGTAAAAAAAAGCTTCGGCGCCACTCAGGCCCTGAAGGGCGTGGATCTCACTCTGGAGCGCGGTCAGGTGCTCGCCTTGATCGGCGAAAACGGCGCCGGCAAAAGCACCCTTATGAAAGTGCTTTCCGGCGCCCATTCCGCCGATTCCGGCGAGATGAGCTTAGAAGCTACCCCCTACCGCCCCGACGGTCCGCTCCACGCCCGTGCCCTGGGGGTTTGCATGATCTACCAGGAACTGGCTCTCGCGCCCCACCTGAGCGCCATGGAGAACATCCTGCTGGGCATCGAGCCGACTCACGGACCTTTCATGAATTGGCGCGAAACCCGCGCCGTCGCTCGCCGCGCTCTCGATGAGGTCGGTCTCCCCGACCTCGACCCCGCCACCCTCGTGGCCGACCTCTCCATCGCCGAGCAACAACTCGTAGAAATCGCCCGCGCCGTCGCCGTCGGCTGCAAGGTCCTTGTGCTCGACGAGCCCACCAGCTCACTCACTCAGAAAGACGTCCAGGCCCTGTTTTCCCTTGTCCGCCGATTAAAAGACAAGGGAGTCGCCATCGTTTACATTAGCCACGCCCTCGAGGAAGTCGCCGCCCTATGCGACCGCTTCACCGTGATGCGCGACGGCGAGACCGTGGGCCACGGCCAGGTCGGCACCGTGCCGGTGGATCGGATTATCTCCATGATGGTCGGGCGCGACGTCGAGGACCTCTATCCCACCCCCATTCTCGAACTGCGCGCCTTGGCCGGACAAAAAGCGCCGCGCTCCGCCGGGCTAGTGCTGCGACGCGGCGAGGTAATCGGCATCGCCGGTCTCATCGGTTCCGGTCGCACCGAAACCCTGCGGTCCTTGTTCGGTCTCGACCCCGTCACTGGCGGCGAAATCAGAATCCACGGTGAAGTGACCCCGCCCGCCGGCCCCGCCAAACGTTGGCGTCAAGGACTCGGCCTCGTGAGCGAAGACCGCAAAACCGAGGGCCTCGCCCAAAATCTCTCTATCGCGGAAAACCTCACCCTTAGTCGGCTCGAGGGACTCGGGCCTTGGGGATTCGTCCGACCGTCCCGCCAAAACGCGGCCGCCGCTCCATGGATCAAGGCCTTTCCCATTAAATGCCAAGGCGGTGAGCAAGCCGTCGAGGATTTGTCGGGCGGCAACCAGCAGAAAGTCGCCATCGCACGCCTGCTCCACCATGATTGCGATGTGCTGCTGCTCGACGAACCTACCCGAGGCATCGACGTCGGCTCAAAGGCCCAGATCTACGCTTGGATCGACCGTCTAGCCCTCGGAGACGCCGCCACCGGCAAAGCGCCCAAGGCCATTCTCGTGGTTTCCAGCTACCTGCCTGAGTTGCTGGGTATCTGCGACCGCATCGCCGTTATGACCCGCGGCGAGCTCGGCGAAGCCCGCCCTGTGGCCGATTGGACCGAGCACTCTCTTATGTTAGCGGCCACCGGCCAAGATCGCCGCACCTGAGAAAATAACCACCGCCCGCACCCGGCACTCCGCACGCCATCTAAGTCGGCGTATCACGGTTCGCCCCCCAAAAAATCTTTCCCTTAAAATGCGTCAGCCCACCGCTACCGTTTCGTCTCCCAAAAAATCATCCCGCATTATGGCCCTGCTCGGGCGCTTAGCCGCGCTGGCCGCCGTTTATGCCTTTTTTGCCGTCCTCACCCCGGGTGCTAAGGGCTTTATGTCCGACGCCAACACTCAGCTAATGCTGCAAGATATCGCGGTGGTCGCCATGGCCGCCATCGGCATGACCATCGTCATCATCGCCGGCGGCATCGATCTCTCCGCCGGTTCCAGCATCGCGTTGTCGATGATCACCACCGCCTACGTGCTAAATCTCGGCCCCGAGGGCGGTAAACTGATCCTGGCGCACCCCATCGCCCTCCCCCTGCTAGCCGTCGCCGCCGCCGTCGGCGTATCGACCCTGATCGGTTTCATCAATGGCGCCATGATCACCTGGCTCCGCATCGTCCCCTTCATCATAACCTTAGGCACTATGCAGATGGTCCGAGGTTTCGCCAAACTCGTCGCCAACGAACAAAACATCTACCCGCCCGCTGAAGTCCAAGACCTTTGGGTCGCCCGCCTGCTCGATCCCTCCAAAACCGTGCTCACTTGGCCCTTTCTCCCCTTGGCCGTCTGGCTGGTGATCGGTGCCGCGCTTTTCACCGGGCTCTTCCTGCGCTACACTCGGCTCGGACGACATATTTTCGCGATCGGCTCGAATGAAAAAACCGCGCTGCTCTGCGGCGTCCCCCTGGCCAGGACCAAAATCCTCGTCTACATGATCGGTGGCCTTTTTAGCGGCCTCGCCGGCGTGTTGTTTTTTGCCCGCCTCGGCTCTATCGGCCAACCCACCGAGGCCATTGGCTACGAACTGTTTGTGATCGCCGCCGCCGTGATTGGCGGCGCGAGCCTGCTGGGAGGTCGCGGAACCATACTAGGCACCATGATCGGCGCCTTGATTATCACCATCTTGCGCAACGGAGGCGTGAAAATGGGATGGCCCCAATACACCCAAGAAATCGTCATGGGCGCCGTTATTATTGTGGCCGTCGCAATCGATAACCTGCGCCAGCGCCGACGCACCTAAGTTGTCGGGAATGGTGCCCGGGGTGGGAATCGAACCCACAAGACTTTCGTCGGAAGATTTTGAGTCTACTGCGTCTGCCAATTCCGCCACCCGGGCAGGGTGCGAACCAATAAAGCGATAACGAAAACCCCCGCGGCGCATTTGTAAACCCGAAAGGCGGAACGAGGGCTTCAGACCTATATTTTTACCAACTAGACACTCCGCGGTGTCTTTAAAAAATAAGTTAGTTATTTTTGAATGTTATCGGTTCGAGGCGGTCTACCTCTTCGTCATCATTGGTTGATTGTTTGGTTTGCTGGCAGAGGCGGCCCCCGGCGTGGTTTCCGGAAGGCCGCCTCTCCTCTTTTGGGGTGGGCACCTAGCGAGCTACCCCTTTGCTGCTCACCATGCCTGACTACCGCGTCCACGTTTCCCCGCCCCCGCCCCTCGAGGCGTGCGAACTCGTCCTCACCGCCGCCGAAAGCCACCATCTGGTCCAAGTAAACCGCGCCCGCCCAGGTGATTTAGTGACCGCTTTCGACGGCCAAGGACATGAATGGATCTGCGTCCTCGAACCCGCCAACACCCGCAAAACCGTTCACCTGCGCGTGGTTTCCCAATCCAACCGCCCCCCCTTGGCCTGCGCGCTCCTCCTCGGCCAAGGCCTGCCCAAAGGCGGCACCATGGACGAGATCGTGCGCCAAGCGACCGAGCTGGGTGCCGCGGTCATCGCCCCCCTCTCGACCAACCGAAGCGAGGTCCATCTCGATCCAGATCGGGCCGCGAAAAAAGTAGATAAATGGCGCGTAGCCACGGTCGAAGCCGCCAAACAATGCGGCAACCCGTGGGTGCCCCGCGTGGAGCCTATCCAGACTCTTGCGGCTTTCCTCACCTCCCCTGCTGTGCTCGCCGCCGAACTGCGCCTGATCGCCAGCCTTCAGCCCGGAGCCCTGGCCTTGCACGATATCCTGTCCGGCCACCGCGCCACCCACGGTCGGGGACCTGCATCGGTAGCCTGGCTCGTCGGCCCCGAAGGCGATTTCAGCCCCGAGGAAACGGGTGCCGCCCTCGACGCCGGTTGGCTCCCCGTTTCACTCGGCCCCTTGGTGCTGCGTTGCGACACCGCCGCCGTCTACGCCCTCGCGACCCTGCGCTGCGCCACCGAAGGCAGCTATTAGTATCAACCCGGCGGACGCTCGGATAACAGGTCAGGCTATAACGAAGCGCTTGCCCCGATTAGGTAAACCGTAGCGCGATGTTTATTCTGCAGCCTACTACCCTGATTAACCATTATTGACCTGCAGATCCCCGCTAAATCTCTATGGATCAATCGAATGGTGATCATGCCCAGCCGTAACGAACATCGGATGGTTTTAATTTTTAAACCGCCATCCAAGCATGGTTCTATGCCCACTCAAACCGCGCGCGGTTAATCTCGGCATACCCAACTACACGCGCGCAAAGCTCGTCCCCGCAAAAGTTGCAGCTAGATAGTCGGAACCCTCGGGCAGCAAAATGCCCCTCACCAAACTAGCAACCCTCCTGCATAAGTCAGCCCAGCCCCCACCGAACAAAAGATAATGCGATCACCAGCCTTAAAAATACCTTCCTCGGCCGCCCAGCCCAGCGCCATCGAAACCGAGGCTCCCGAGGTGTTTCCGTATTTAGCAATGGTCACGACAAACTTCTCGTATGGGATACCCACCCGCTTGCTCACCGCCCGCAGGATACGCTCATTAGCTTGATGCGGCACGATCCAGGCAATATCTGCCGCCGCCAAACCGTGTCGTCCGAGCGCCTTTTCAATTTGATCGGCAAACGCAATGACTGCGTTTTTAAACACTGCCGCTCCATCCATTTGCAGATAGAAGTCGTTACGATCACTGCCATCGGCACAGGGCATCGGCTGCCGCGCTCCGCCACCCGGACGCTGAATCGCATTAAATAGGTCCGCGTCACCCGAGAGCGCCATGCGATGCAGCCGATGTCCACCCGGCGCATCCGTGAGAACCGCTGCCCCCGCTCCATCGCCAAAGAGAAAGGCCGTCTCGTGGTCATTGGGATTAGTTATGCGCGAGAGCAATTCCGCCGTGACCACGACTACCGTCCGCGCTGTGCCGGCCTGAATAAATGCCCGCCCCACCTCAAGCGCATAGAGCCAACCAGAACAGGCGGCATTCAAATCGAATGCCAAGGCTTTCGGACAACCGAGTAATTTAGCCAAGGCACTCGCCATCGAGGGCACGGGTTGATCGGGAATGATCGTCGCGAGGACGATACCGTCAATCTGTGCCGGCTCGATTCCGGTCTGAGCGAGCGCATTGCGCACCGCGGTAGCCGCCAAGGATGTCGCACTCTCATCCGCATCCGCGTAGCGTCTCTCATGGATGCCCGTAAGCTTGTGCATCTCCGCCTCGGTGCGACCTGGGAAAGCCCGCAGGATCTCGCTCGTCGGACGTATATTCTTGGGCACCGCGTAGCCCACCCCTGCGATACAAACCGTCGTGTCCGTCACTCCGACTGTTGGCGCAGGACTGATAGCGTTCGACACTCCTGAGGCTGCCTGCGGGCGCGTGGCCAACCATGCCTGAAAATCTTCCCCGGTAATCCTGCCTGCCGGCCCGGTGCCCACCAGTCCTTCTAGTCGCGCGGGCTCTAAACCAGCCTCGCGCGCCAGTTTTTGCGCCCGAGGGGTCCAAAGCGAACCCGACGCAGCCTCCACGGGGGCCGGCACGGACGGTGCCGCCACCGCAACCGCAGCCTTCACCACCGCAACCGGCGCGACCGCCTCCGCCGTCTTTGACTCGAGATGTCGCAGGCTCTCATCCTCGGTCTCGATCGTAATAAAAAGATCACCCGACCGGATGATGTCCCCCGCCCGACAGTGCAAACCCCGCACCGTCCCTTCACAGGGCGCCTCCCACTCAAAGACAGATTTATCGCTCTCCAACTCCGCCGCGATCCGGCCTTTGGCCACCCGCTCGCCCGGCGCGACTTTAAGGTCGATCACGGTAAGTTCATTCACGGTCGCCCCCATGCTCGGCACAGGGATTTGAATTAGAAAGGTGGCCATGCGATACGTAAAAGGAGGTCAGAGTGACGCGCCTCGGTCTCCGGTCAACCGTGCGCAACAGCCTTTCCTGCCCGCCTTATTATTCGTCCAAAACCCACTCAACTCCATCCGCCGTCCACACTTTTTTGCTCTTAGCCGAGCGCCAGCCACGCCAGATGCGATCACATTGATCAGGCAAAGCCACCACGCAGGGCATTGAAATCTCCGCCCGTTCCGGCGCTCCGCCCCACGGCACACCCTCGCTCCAGCTCAAGGTCATCGCGCACAAATCCACCAAGGAGACAGCCACCTGGGAAACACCACCGCGCCCCCCCCCAGGTGCACCACGCACAAACAACGGCACCCGAATACTCTCCTCATGCGGCCACCCCTTGCGGAAATAACCGTGCGCACCGTGCATATCCCCATGCACCGAGGTAAAAACCACTACGGTTTCCGGCCCCGCCACCTCGATCAACTGCCCGATGGCCGCATCCGTCGCCGCAATATGGGCGTAGTAACCCGCGAGTTCACGCCGCGCCCTTGCCTCCACCTCCCCACCTCGCGGCACGTTTTTCTCCAGCACGACCTCCTCTGGCCGCAAACGCCGTCCAACCGACGGAGCGGGCGCATCATAGGGCGGATGCGGCGCCTCTAGGCTCACGATTGCAAACCGCGGTCGCCCCGGGTTAACGCCCGGGGTTTCCCGCCACCACTCCGCAGCATACCCCGTCACCAAATCACTTTGATAACCCGAGCTGCGCACCGGAACCGCGCCCACGCCGTCTCCCTGAATATAAGGATCATTCAACAAAAAACCGCCCTCAAACCCCGTCCAGCGGTCAAAACCTCCCCTTCGCTCCACGGGCACCGCCACCTGCGCCGCCGCCTCACCCACGAGCGGCGCCGCCTGATCCCGGTCGCCTACCCCCCATTTGCCAAAAAAGGCCGTGGCATAACCACGCGCCGCCAACGCATGCGCCACCGTGTATGCATCCGCCGGCAAGGCATCCCAATAATCGCGGACGCCGTTGGCCGGCGAGGACACGCCGGTGAGCAAAGCCGCGCGAGCAAACGGACCGAAGGGATGCGGGGTGACCGCCTGAGCATAGTCGGTCCCGTTCGCCGCTAAAGCGTCCAAACAGGGCGTGCGCGCATTAGGGTCGCCCGCCCGCCCAAAGGCTCGCGCCCGCCATTGGGTGGTTACTATCCAGAGAATATCGGGTCGACTCATGTTGGCCAAGTATTGGTTTGCGGGCAGGGTTGGCAAATCCACGCTCAAGCACGTTGCAGGCTATAACGTTTCTATACCGCCCCATGTCGCTCGCGATTGTTCACTACAACGCCCCCGTCCTTCGTCAAAAAGGTGAGGCTATCACCGTTTTCGATCAGGATCTCACCAAACTCGCCGCCGATATGGTCACGACCATGCACGCCGCCGCCGGGATCGGACTAGCCGCTCAACAAATCGGTCGCGCCAGGCAGCTATGCGTGATCGACCTGCGCAGCACCGACCGAGATTTCTATTGGGAACTCGACGGCGCCCAAACCCCACTGGAGTTGATCATGCCGATGACGCTAGCGAACCCGAAGGTGGAGTTCCTCCCCTCGGAGAAACTACCCTACGAGGAAGGCTGTCTTTCTTTCCCAGAGATCCGCGGCGACATAGATCGCCCAGATCGCATCCGCGTGACCTACCAAGACACCCAAGGCACGCCGCATACAAGGCCCTCGCCGAAAAAACTAAAAACGCCTCCATCGTCTGATCCCGCCTCGGCAGAACCGCGAGGCATCTTTCTCGGGCGAAGCCTCTCTTCGTCTCCCCTTCCCATGAGCCAAAAAGCCGACGGTATGAACTACGCCCCCCAGGGCAAACCCAACCCGGTCGTAAAGCCCGGCGAATTCGTGTTTGCCGCCGCCCACCTTGAACACGGCCATATCTACGGCCAGTGCAACGGCCTGCTCGAAGCCGGCGCCGAGCTGAAGTGGGTCTACGACGCCGACGCCGCCAAGGTCACCGCTTTCCGGCAAAAATTCCCCAACGTGCAAGTTGCGCGCTCGCTCGACGAGATTCTCGCCGACCCCGCCGTGCAACTGGTCGCCGCCGCCGCCATCCCCAACGAGCGCGGTGCCATCGGCGGTCAGGTGATGGAGGCCGGCAAGGACTACTTCACCGATAAGACCCCCTTCACCTCCCTCGATCAACTCGATGCCGCCAAGGCCGCCGTCGCCCGCACTGGCCGGAAATATGCCGTCTATTTCAGCGAGCGCCTCCACGTGGAGTCGGCCATGTTCGCCACCGACCTTATCCAACAGGGTGCGATTGGCCGCGTGCTCCAAGTCATCGGTCTCGGCCCCCACCGCCTCGGCACCGGCCGCCCTGACTGGTTTTTTAAGAAAGAGCAGTTCGGCGGCATCCTTTGCGATATCGGCAGCCACCAGTTCGAACAGTTCCTGACCTTCACCGGTGCGACCGACGCCACCGTCGCCCATGCCGCCGTCGCCAACTACGCGCACCCCGAACACCCCGAGTTTGAGGATTTCGGCGAGGCCAACCTGATCGGGAATAACGGCGCGACCAATTACGTGCGGGTAGACTGGTTCACCCCCAAAGGCCTCGGCACCTGGGGCGATGGCCGCATGACCATTCTGGGCACAAAGGGATACATCGAATTGCGCAAATACCTCGACGTCGGCCGCGACGCAACCGGCGACCACGTCTATCTGGTCGACGAAAAAGGCGAACACCACCTGCAGGTTGCCGGCCAGGTCGGTTACCGCTTTTTTGGCGAGCTCATCCTTGATTGCCTGAACCGCACGGAGAAGGCGATGACCCAGCGCCACGTCTTCAAGGCCGCAGAGCTCTGCCTTCGCGCCCAAGCCGCCGCCCGCCGCCTGACTTGAGCCGCCCGCCTCGCTTGCCAGCGAGGCCCCGCCGGTCGAGGCTCCAACAATGAGCATTAGCACCCGCACCGGCGACCAAGGTCAAACCGGCCTCCTCTACGGCCAACGCGTCCCCAAGGACCACCCGCAGATTGAGGCCCTCGGCGCCTGCGATGAACTCAACGTCGCCATCGGCCTCGCCCGCGCCGCCGGCGGCCGTCAGGAGGTGCTGCTACCCATCCAGCACGACCTCGTTGCCCTGATGGGCGAGGTCGCCTGCGCCGAGACCGACGCCACCCGCTACCTCGAATCAAAGTTCAAGAAACTCGACGACGCCGCGCTTTCCCGCGTGGACCTCGCCGCCGCCGAACTCGAGGCCCGCGGCTTGCGTTTCGACGGCTGGGCCACGCCCGGCGCCTGCCCCCTCGCTGCCGCGCTAGATCAAGCCCGCGTGGTCGCCCGGCGCGCCGAACGTCACCTCGTCGGCCTGCCCGACGACGCCGACCGCACCGTCCGGCCGGTCATTCTGGCCTATGTCAATCGGCTATCCGACCTTCTCTGGCTGCTGGCCCGCGAAGCCGAGCAGGATCTCTTGCCGCCCGCCAACTGAGCCCCGCCGGAGCTCGTCCGCCCACAAAAAACCCGCCCCGGAAACCCGGGACGGGCTCGAAAATCGCCCGCCGAAAAACGGCGGAGCAATCGAAATGCTTAGAAGCGGACCGCGAGGCCGGTCGAGTAGACGGTCTCGGAGCTGTCGTTGATCGCGTCCTCGCTGACGTCGGTGTAGGAGATGCCGACGGTGAGGGTCGCGTTGTCGGAAACCTGGAAGGGCAGGGCGAGGGCGGCGCCGTAGTAGGTGTAGTTGTCGGCAATGACGACGTTCTCGGTCAGGTCGCCGCTGACAAAGCCGACGGTGGCGCTGAAGTCGAGGGAGGTCTTGATGGCTTCGATCGGGAAGCTGTAGGTCGCCTTGGCCTCGTAGGTCGAGTCGTCGATCAGGAGGTCGTAATAGTAGTAGAGACCGAGACCGAGACCGGAGACATCGGCCTTCACGCCGACGTAGGGCTCGATGGTGTCGGTATTGCCGACCGTGCCGGTGTAGGAGTAGTAGGTGCCGCCGAGGTCGACGGTGAAGGTCTCGTTGAGGGCCACGGAATAGCCGGCGGCGTAGTCGATCTCGTGGTCACCGAGGGTCAGATTGTCACTCAGGGCGGCCCAGGCGCTGGCGTAGAAGTCGCCGTAGGCGGCCTTGATGGAGGGGTGGAAGGTCAGATCGCCATACTGCTGCCCACGGAAGACGTATTCGGTGACGACGGTGTTATCGAGAGTGAACTGGACGGCGTTCGAGGGGGCTGCGGCGGCTTGGCCGAAGACCGTGGCGGTGGCGCCGAGGGCGAGCACGGACAGGAGGGTGGACTTGATCATGGGTGTAGGTTGGTTTGGTTTCGGTGGGTTGCCGCTGGTTAATAGCGACCGATCGTCGTCCCTAAAGAACGCCCGCAAAGCAATTTCAAATTAATTTCACAAATAGCATGCAACCATTTCATTCCGGTCTCAAGGCAC
>RGVP01000042.1 GCA_010027235.1 bacterium | reverse complement strand
TGGGGGGTGAAGCCGGCGGCGAGCAGGTCATCCAGCGCGGCGAGGGCGGTTTCGGGATCGCTGCGCAGGCTTTGCCAGATGCCCCGAGTAGGAGCATCGGGGGGCAGTTTGGCGAGGCGTGTGGCGATCAGGCCACGCAGGCCGAGCAGCAGGAATTCCTTTCCGAGCACGGGGCGTGCGGAAGGGACCACAGGCAGCCATTTGCGGCGGGCTAGCCCGGGGGTGAGAAATTCGATGCCGAGCAGGGGCAGACCGGCGTGGACACAGCGTTGTTTCCAAACTAGGGCCTGGCCGCGGGTTGGGACGACGATAATGCGGCGGGCGAGGTGGCCACGACCGATTTCGATCCACGGGCGCACGACGTGTTGCCAAGACTCTTCCGCTCCGGGGCTAAGGAAAATTTGCGCACTCGGAGCGATCATTGACCATCAGTCCAAAGCGGGCGGAGCACCGGGGCAAGCCGGGTTGGTGTGAGCATGAAAAAACCCCGCGCCGTCGGGGACGTTCGCGGGGCGAGGGTGGTGGTGCCGGCCCGGCACCGTTGCGTTACTTGGCGAAGACGAACTTCGCGGTGTGGGCCTTGGCGCGGGAAGCGGCGTTTTTGTGCACGACGCCGGACTTGGTCGCTTTGTCCATGGCGGAGGTGTAGGCTTGGGCGGCGGACTTGGCGGCCTCTTTGTCTTCACCGGCGGCGGCGGCGAGGAGCTTCTTGTGAAGGGTCTTCAGACGGGTCTTGGTCGCCTTGTTGCGGGCGGTCAGGCGGGTGGTCTTGCGGGCGGCCTTGATGGCGGATTTAGTGTTGGCCATGGTGTTCGGTAGTCAGGGATTTGCTTTTTGGAAAACGGTCAGAGACTCAAACCGAGCGGCGGGAGTCAAGGGCTCATTTCCCGCTGGTCATTTCCCAATGGCTCCCGTCGGCAGCGAGCAAGGCGCGGGCAACGTAGAAGAAGCCACCTTCAGCTTGGTAGATACTGGAAGATATTGAAAGATTCTGGAAGGGCTGAAAAATAACTGCCATTCCCGTCTTCGGCTCGCGCCTACTTTTGCGCGAGGCCAAGCCATTTGCCCATGAAACTCTCCACCCATGTTGAAAATCCCGATGTCGTGCTGATCGGCAGCGGCGTCATGTCCGCGAATCTGGGCGCTCTGCTCAAGCAGCTCGATCCTGCCCTGCGCATCCAGGTTTACGAGGTGACGGAGGGGCTGGCGCAGGAGGCTTCCGACGGCTGGAACAACGCCGGCACCGGCCACGCGGGCATTTGCGAGCTCAGCTATACCCCGACGCAGGCGGCCGATGGCACGGTGGATGTTTCCAACGCGATCAAGATTTTCGAGCAATTCGAGCGCTCGCGTCAGTTCTGGGCCTATGCGGTGGCATCTGGCATGATCGATCGTCCCAGGGATTTTATTAATCCGGTCTCGCACCTCAGTTTCGTGCACGGCGCCAAGTGGGTCGACTACTTAAAGGCTCGGCACTATGGCATGGCGGCGCATCCGTTTTTTGCGGATATGGTTTTCACGACCGACCGGGCAGAGATCGGCGCTTGGTCGCCTTTGTTGACGGAGGGCCGAGCTGAGGTGCCGATTGCGGCGACCAAGATGGACACTGGAACCGATGTGAATTTTGGCGCGCTTTCGCGCAAGCTGCTCGGCTGGCTCGGGGCGCAGGAAGGCTGCGGTATCGCTACGCACCATCGGGTGGTCGATTTAGATAAGACCGCGGCGGGTTGGGATGTTTTCATCCGCGATCTGACTACTGGGCAAATCCGTCGTAATCGGGCAAAATTCGTCTTCGTCGGCGCGGGTGGCGGCAGCCTGCACCTGCTTCAAAAGGCCGGCATACCAGAGAGCAAGGGCCTGGGTGGGTTCCCGATCGGCGGCCAGTGGTTGGTGTGTGACAAACCTGAGGTCGTCGATCGGCATCGGGCGAAGGTCTATGGCCAACCCCTTGACGCTGCGCCTACCATGGCGGTGCCGCATCTTGATACGCGGATTCTCGACGGCAAAAAAACCCTGCTCTTTGGGCCCTTTGCGGCTTGGACGACCAAGTTTCTTCATCGCAAGGGCAGTGTGTGGGATTTGCCCGGTTCGGTTAAGCCGCACAACCTGCTCACGCTCCTTAAAATCGGCGCGACCAATATCGAGTTGGTGAAATACCTAGTGCAGCAGGGCACGCAGAGTATGGAAGACCGGTTGGAGGTTCTGCGGGTATTTTATCCGGCGGCGAAAAAAGAGGACTGGAAACTGATCGATGGCGGCATCCGTGTGCAGGCGATCAAGAAAACCGACGGTGAGGCCGGCATTGTTCATTACGGCACGGAGGTTATCACCAATCAGGACCGCACCATCTCCGCCCTGCTCGGCGCCTCGCCCGGAGCGTCTACTTCGGTTCATATCGTGCTCGAGGTGATAAAGCTTTGTTTCCCGGCTCTAATCGCTTCAGCCGATGGTCAGGCTCGGTTGAAGGCCATGATCCCGACTTGGGACGTGGATATTAAAAAGCCGGAAAACACCGACTTTTATCGCGACCACGCCCGGCGCGCCTCGGAAGCCCTCCAACTCGTCTAAACTTCGTCCGTTCCCCATGCCCGCCGCCCCCCGTTCCCTATATCTCGCCGCCGTCGATCTTGGTGCGACCAGCGGTCGCGTCATTCTTGGCAGCTGGAAAAACCGTCGGCTTGAACTGCGCGAGGTGCATCGGTTTCCCAATGCTTTCCGCAGTCTCGGGACGCATGACTATTGGGATGTGCCCGGGCTCTGGGCGCAGATTCAGGCGGGACTCCGGGCGGCTGCTGCGGCGCTGCCAAAGGGGGCTACTCTCGCCTCGGTCGGCGTCGATTGCTGGGGCGTTGACCATGTGTTGCTCGATCGCTCCGGTCGGTTGGTTTTCCCCACCCACGCCTACCGCGATGCCCGGACCCAGCCCGGCTTGAAGAAGCTGGCGCGGAACCGTGCCGATCTCGGCCGCATTTACGCCGCGACTGGCATCCCTAACGTCTTCTACAATACTTCGCTTCAACTCGCCGAGACGGTGGCGTCCCAGCCTTGGCTGGTGGAAGCGGTCGACCGTTGTCTCTTTCTGCCCGACTACTTCAACCACCTCCTCGGCGGACGCGCTGCCAACGAGTTGACCATCGCCAGCACTTCCCAGCTCCTCTCGGTGCGTGGCCGTGCTTGGTCGGCTGAGGCGCTTGGATTTTTCGGTGTGCCTGCGAAGTGGTTTGGTCGGCCGGTCGCGCCTGGAACTGATCTGGGTGGCGTCAAAAGTTCCGATACTCTGGGCGGCATCGCGCTGGCTGGAACCCGGGTCATCGCTGTGCCCGGCCATGACACCGCCTGCGCTTACGATGCGATGCCGGCCGCGCCAGAAGGCGGGGACCTTTTCCTCAGTTCCGGCACTTGGTCCCTGGTTGGTTTTGAGAGTCAGAAGCCGCTGCTCGGTGCGGGGGCGCTCGCCGCCCGAGTGGCTAATGAACGCACCGGTGATGGTGGCTACCGTCCGCTCACCAACGTTATTGGGCTCTGGCTGCTCGAGGGCGTGATGAAGGATTTTGCCTCCCGGCCGGAGACGCCCGAGGCGTGGGCCGCCTTGATCGCGACCGCCGAGGCTTTGCCGGCCCCTGGCGGGTTCTTGGACGTGGCTGATCCGGTTTTTACCAGTCCATCCTCGATGAAGGCGGCCATCGACGGCCATCTTGCGAAGCGCGGCCTAGCGCGGCCGGGAGATCTCGCCGGCTACACGCGGCTGATCTGTGACTCGCTTGGCCGCGGCCATGCGGAGGCGATGCGCCGTTTTGAGACTATGGCGGGGAGAAAATTCCAGCGTATTCTGATCGTCGGGGGTGGGTCGCGTAACCGTTTGCTTTGCCAGGCTACGGCGGATGCCGCTGGGGTTCCAGTGGTGTCTTTCGCGCTTGAGGGCACGGCGGTGGGAAACCTCGCCCGGCAACTCATCGCTTTGGGAGCGGTGTCGGATTTGGCTGCTTTTCGCGAACTGCTTGGCCGGCGCCTCGAGCAGACCGTCTACGCGCCTCGGGGTTGATGCGCGGCGCCCCCTGAGTGTTTGCGCATAGCTACGGAAACCGCTTGCCGCTCGCTTTCTTGGGCTAGCGGTGAGTCTTTACCCTTCTTTGATGTCGCCACTCGCTTTTCTTTCACTCGCCGCAGCTCTGCTTTTTTTCCCCTTGTGGGTTTGGCGAGAGAAGGGTTCTCGGCTCGGTGCTTTTGAACAGCGGGCTTGGCCCTTGGGTCGAAATTTACTCTTTAACTTGGCCGATGTCGGCCGTTCTGCCTTGGGGGCTTGGGCTCTGGTCCGAGGGGTGGAGTTCATCCCGGCCATACCCGAGGCACCGGCGGCTTGGATGGCGCACGTTTGGGTGGCGGTGGTGTTGGGCTTGGCTTTGGCGGTGCAGGCCGGCAGCTGGCGTGATGAGGATCATCTGCACGCGCCGATAGCTTTTTTGGCCGGGTTGTGCGCGGTCTTGGTCCATCCGTTGGTGTTGGCGCTGATGCTGCCGTTGGCGATTGGCTCGGCTCTTGCCGTGCGCGCTTGGTCGGCGTGTATCCTCGCGGCGGGGGTAGGCATGGCGGCCATAGGACTGGTGGTTGAGCAGCAGGATTGGCGGCGCACCCTTTTCTTGGGCGTCGCGGTGAATGTGCCGGTCTTACTCGCGGTCATGGCGGGGCGTCACTTAGGTTCGGCCCGGAAATTGAAGGCGCTGCATGGCACTGTTAAAGGCGACGTGGTCCGGTGATAGGTGTTATTACAGTATACTTGCTATAGACAGGCCATTTTAGGGGGGGTAGGTAATTGCAATTCAACGCAATGATTCCTATATGGTATATGCTTATACTCGGGTTGTTATTGGGCTTTGTGCCTCCGCGGCTACTGCTCCAGCCCGATTGCCGCTACCTCTCATTTGAGGATTTGTGGAGCCGGGTTTTGCGCCGAGATCCCACTTTAAAGGCTCGTCGTATTCGTTGGTGGCGGTTGCCGCTGCTCTGGATTGATCCTGTCCGGGGCTACATGGTGACCTGGCTGCTGTTGGATGGTTTGCGTCCGGTGCAGAAGGCGAGTTCGGGTATGATTTATGGCGAGATTGGCCTGACGGCGGTAATGTTGTTAACCGTTTTGAAGGTGCAGACTGGGCACCGCAGGCAAGAGCGTGAGTCGATCGCGCCGGTATTATTTTTAGGGGGTATGCTCGTGGCATTTTTGCCTTGGACGGTCTGGGCTCCGGCGTTTGTGCTGGGAGTGGCCACGGCGATTGCGATGAATGGCTTCACCGCGGGGTTTATGTTTGCGGCGTTTGCGGTGATCGGGGCTGGTTACATCTACATTAGCAGCCTTTTTAATCTTGCCACGGCACTGCTGCTGTTAGTCTCGCCGATCTTGCTCAATTGGGTGCGTAACACTCGATTTGTCGCGCCAGTCCGCTTCTGAGGGATCCGGCTAGGGAATGGAGATTGTATGCTCCGCTCAGGCCCACTTACCTCTATTCTCGATAATTTTCTTTCTTCCCGCTCACTTTGCTCATGCCGCTCTGGCTATACTTCGCAATCGCGCTTGTCGCCGCCGGCATTCCCTCCCGGTGGCTGTGGGATGGCCGCATGCTGTTCGTGAATGGCACGCAGTTGCGGACGCGTCTGGTTATGGTCAACCCGGCCGACAACCGTCGCCGCCGCCGCTGGTGGAAATCGAAATCGCTGTGGCTGGATCCCTTGCGTGGGGGTGCAGCCGGTTGGTGTCTAATGACCGGAGAGTGGCAATGGCTGGAGGGATTCGATAAACTTATCGCTAAGTTTATTTATTATCCATTGCTGCTGCTGCCTCTTTTGATGGTGCTGTGGCAGACGTTTGGACGGGGTAAACAGAATGAGTGCATTGTGCCTGTCCTGTTCGCGGTAGGGCTGCTCGCCGGTTATTATCATCCGGTAGGAGGCGGCTTCGGTTGGGTGCTTGGGCTGAGCGCGTTGGGGGTGGGTGCGCTCGTTTTGATGGCGCTACAATCGATTCGGGTCATGTTGTTTAGCATGGCTGTGGTCCTGATGGTCATAGGATATTTCTTAGTCGGACTCGGCATCGAGTGGCTGTTGCTGCCCGCGATCTTCTTGGTGCCTTTCGCGCGCGCGCTGGTGCGCTCGGAAAAACTGGTCCTTGCATTTCGAGGCTAGGCTCAGAGCGATTGGTGCTTAGATGCGCTTATATGACCTGTCCCGCGGCCAACTAGGCTCTCAGCTTAAAGCTTTGAACCGGACGTTGGTCTCCTGCGGCCTCCGTTTATTTTCTTCATGAATCCGGCCCCGCGCCTATCCCCTTCCCCGGCGACTGCTTCCGACCTGCGGACTATCCTCGGGGTTTCCTTTTTCGTAGGCACCATTGAGGCTGCGACGGAGAAGGCCTTGGCTGGCGGCTTGGTAGTCGCGCCGTCCGGCCCCGGACTGGCGGTAGATTTGGTTCACTCGCCAGCCTATCGTGAGGCGCTCACCACGGCTGACCTCGCGATCACCGATTCGGGCTGGATGGTATTACTCTGGCGTCTTTTCACTGGAGAAACTTTGCCGCGTCACTCTGGGCTCAAGCTCATCCGCGCGGTGCTCGCGAGAGAGGAGTTAAAGCGCCCCGGGGCGGTCTTCTGGGTCATGCCTTCGCTGGCCGAGGATGAACGCAATCGCGCCTGGTTGAGGGAGCAGGGCTTCGCGGTAACGGCGGCGGACGTCTACATCGCTCCGCACTACGCGCCGGGGTCGATTCAGGATGAGGTGCTGCTGCGCCGGATTGAGGCGCGCGGGCCACGGATAGTCATGCTGGCTATCGGTGGCGGGGTGCAGGAGCGACTCGGGCTGGGCCTACGCTCGCGCCTCGCCGCGCGGCCGGGCATACTCTGCTTGGGTGCGGCGATCGCTTTCCTTACCGGAGGTCAGGTGGCCATTCCCGTGTGGGCGGACCGGTTTTATCTAGGCTGGCTGTTCCGGCTTGCCTCGAACCCGCGCAAGTTTTGGCGCCGTTACTGGGATGCGCTGCGGCTCGCGCCGTTGCTCTGGCGTTGGCGGGAGCGACTTCCAGCGGAATCGCGGACTTGAGAGGTTCATCGCGGTGGGCGGGGGATTTTCGTCGCGGAGCGCGGCGGGTGGCGGCAAGTTAAGCGCACCATGCCCACGATCTACGAGACCCTCCGCGCCGACATCATTGTCGCGATGAAAGCTAAGGACACTCCGCGCGCCACCATCCTGCGCACGGCGGACGCCGCCATCCAGCGTGCTTCGATGGATCTGGCCAAGCCGATCGACGAGGCGCTCGCGCTCGCGACTCTGCGCAAGGCGGTTAAGAACCTTCAGGACGCCATCGTCGAATTCGAGAAGGGTGGCCGAGCCGATTTAGTAGATGCGAACCGTGCCGAGATCGCGATCTTGGAAAAATACCTGCCCGCCGGGCTCGACGCCGCCAAGCTCGACGCCCTCGTGGTCGAAGCCATCGCTGGGACTGGCGCGGTTTCGAAGAAGGAGATGGGTAAGGTCATCGCCGCGCTCAAACAGCGACCCGAGGCAGGCCTGATCGACTTTGGTGCGGTCAGCAAACTCGTGCAGGCCAAACTGGCCTGAGCCAAGCCCGCGGGCGCCCTAAAGGTCCTTGATCAGCACCTTCGGGTTGCGTCCGCTTTCGGCGTAAGTCTTGAGGCGGGCTTCGGGCAGGATCTCGGGGCCGGTTTCCTCGAAATTCATGACCGACGTGAAGAAGCTATAGCTCTGGGTTGAAAGGGCGAGGAGACGGGTCGCGCCCTTTTCTTTAGCCCGCAGGCAGGCGTATTCGATCAACTTTCGGCCGATGCCGCGGTTTTGGTAGAAGGGCAGGACGTAGAGCGAACCAACTTCGGCCAGCTGGGGCTTGTCGGCATAGAACGCGAGCGTGACGCATGCGATGATGTTTTCATCGATCTCGAAGACGTAGAACTGCTCAATGAATTTCTCGATCGTGGCCTGAGTGCGGTGGAGCAACTCCTCGCGGCGGACGGCGGCGCGGGTGAGGTTATAGATCATTCGCACATCGGCCCGGCGGGCCTGGCGGATTTGCTGGTAATCGTTGGCGTAGATCAGGGTGCCTACGCCCTCGTTGGAAAAGATCTCATTGATCAGCCCGTCGAAGATGCGGCCGTCGACCAAGTGAACGCGAGACACGCCGGTTTCGAGGGCACGGACTGCGTTCTGGGCCTTGCTCAGCGACGCGGACGAGACGAGGGAGGGCGTTTCCTTGAGCACGGCGCGGAGGCGTTCGACGGGCATTTCACGTTTCACCACGCCGTCGATCTCGAGGCCGGCGATGGGGCCGAGGTAGATAACCTTGGACGCGCCGAGGGCCTCGCCGAGCTCGGCCGCGAGCAAGTCGGAATTAATACGGTAAGAATGGCCCTCGGGGCCGTAGCCGATGGGTTGGATGATGGGAACGATATCGGCGTCGATGAGATGCTTTAGGAAATCCTTATCGATGCGGTCGACGCGACCGGTGTGCTGGAGGTCCACGCCCTTGAGGATGCCGACCGGCAGGGAGCGGACGGCGTTGGTGATGGCGCATTTCAGATTATTCTGGGTCAGGCCCTCGAGAATCAGGTGAGAGACGCGGGCGGAAGCGCGGAGGGCGAGGTCGAGTGTGGCAGCATCGGTTAATCCGGTGCCGTCGACATTGGTGATGGGGATTTTGCGCTGGGCGGAGAGTTCAGCCAGCTGGTGGCCGATGCCGTGGACAAGCACGACCTTTATGCCGAGGGAGCGGAGCACGGCGATATCCACCGCGAGGTTGCCGAAATTTTCGTCTGCGACGATGGCGCCGTCGAGGGCGAGGACGAAGCTCTGGCCTTGGAAGCGCGGGACGTAGCGCAGGATGCCGCGCAGGTCGGTGGGCTTGATCATCGGCGTGGCCGGTAGGGCGGAGGACGGGGCGGCGGAGCCGGAGGCGGAGGCGCTCATGGAGACGGTGTGCTTCTCGGGCATAGGGTGGCGCGCGTCAACGCACGACCACGTCCCAATGGAGGGATTCGCTGGCGCCGACGAGGGTAAGGGCGTGGCGGCCGGGGGCGAGCAGGCCGGAGGGGAGGGTGAGCAGGACGGTGCTTTCGGCGGAGCGGGCTTGCAGGCCCTCTGGGACAGGCTCGAACCGTGGCACGATGACAAGCTGAGTTTCTCGGAGGTATAGGTCGGCGCCGGCGAGTTGTTCGCGGTCGCTAGCGAGGCGTGCGGTGAACTGGAGTTTGGCTGGCAGCAAAAAGTTGCTCTCGGCCGGGGCGACGAGGTCGCGGTAGGCTGTGGGTAAGCGGGGCGGATCGATGAGAGTTTTGGCGAGGTTGGCAGGCAAACCGCCTGGGGCGGCAGCGGGTTTGGCGGCTGGGCCGTGGGTGATTTCCGCTGGTGAGAGGGCGGGGAAGGGGCGCTCGGCGGGCACGTCCACGCGGCGGTAGCCGGCGTCGAGCAGGCGGTTGACGTTGGCTTGAGCTTTCATGTCCGCGTAGGGCTCGAAGGCCTTGCCGGGTTTACGGAATTTCAGATTCACGTAGGTGTAGGGCACGATGAAGAGCACGATCGTGGCGACGATCCAGCGCATCGGCCAGGGTTTGCGGGTGGCGGGGGCGGACATGGCGTTCGGAGTTTTCATGTCGAAGCGGCGGAGGGAAGGCAACTGCGACGCCAGCCGATAGAGATGAAAAAGGCCCTCCGGGTTATCCGGAGGGCCGAGGGGGCGCGGTGAGTTGGTTGGGTAGACTTCAGCGGGTGGCGCGGAGCCGGAGGAAGATTCGCGGGGTGGAGGCGGAGGTGACGGCGAGGATTTTGCGGACAAAGCCAGACGCAGCGCCGGTGCCGTTGGTCAGGGTGTAGTTAGTCGCGGTGGCCCAAGTGGCTAGGTCCGTGCTGACCTGAGGAGTGAGAGTCAACGCGGAGTCGTCGCGCAGATCGAAGGTGTAGGTCAGGGTGTTGCCCACGCTGGTGAGGGTCGGTGTGGAGCTACCGAGCCGGGGGGATGACGCGCCGAAGGAATACATCGTGCCCTCGGCCACACCGTCGCCATTACCGTCGGCATCGAAGGCCACGTTGGTAGCTAGCCCGACCGACTGGAGGTAGGTCTGGTAGGCGTTCAAGGAAGGGCCTTGGTAGACGCGCACGTAATCGACCTCGTAGAGCGCGGAGGTGAGGCTGGAGTCGATCTGGCCGCTGTTGTAGGCGCCGCCCATAGCGAGGTTCAAGAGGAGGAAAAAATCCTTCTCAAACGGGCTGCCAGTATCGGCCGTGGTCCAAGTGGCGGTGGTGAGCCCGTCGACGCTGAAGGTGACACGGTTAGGCTCCCACAGCACGGCAAAGGTGTGGAATTGGGTGGAGAGGTTTGATACCGGGACGCGGGCCTCGATGGGGTTGCCGCCGAAACGGCTGGGCGAGTGGGTGGCGTGGCCGACGGAGTTGGCGTCGGAACCAGTGCCGCGCCACTCCATCACGTCGATCTCGCCGCAGGCAGGCCAACCGGCGGTCGCGATGTTCTCGCCCATCATCCAAGCGGCGGGCCAGGGGCCGACGCCAGAGGGTAGTTTGGCTCGGAACTCGATCTTGCCGTATTTGAAGCTGCGTTTCGCCTGGGTCTTGATGCGGGCGGAGGTCCAGTCCGAGCCGGTCTTGCGGGCCTCGATCAGGAGACTGCCGCCGGAAACGCGCAGGTTGTCGGCGCTATCGGTGTAGGTCTGGGCCTCGCCGTTGCCCCAGCCATCGTTGTTTGGGCCGCGGCCGAGCTCGGCGGTCCAGTTGGCGGTGTTGAGGGCGTTGCCGTCGAATTCATCCGACCAGGCCAGGGTGTAGGGCGTGGTCCCGACGGTTACGGACGGAGCGATGTAGCCCAGGCCCACGGAAATGTCGTCAAGATAGACTGAGCCACCATCGGTGGAGGCGTTTTGGGTAAACTCGGAGATAAGATCAACCCGAGTGGTGCCGGCGGGGATGGTCCCGTTGGCGACGAGGGCCACCCATTGGTCGGGAGTGTCGGTGTCTGCGGTTAGGGTGGTGACGGCGCGGCTGATCTCAACGCTTGAGGCGTCGAGGAACTTGAAGCCGAACTTAAAGGTGCTGCCTCCGGTCAGCGGGTCGATGCCGTAGACTTTGGCGGTGGCGCGGGCGTGGATCTGGGTGCCGGTGGCGAGCGAGGTGGTATCGCCGGGGATGAAAGACTGGTAGACGGTGCCGGTCTGGCTGGGCCCCTGCCAGACTCCGCCGACGTAGTAGTTCTGGCCGTAGACTTTCAAGGCCTTGGTGCCGGCGTAGGCGGTGAAGGTGGCGGTGGGGTCAAGGTTCTGGAGTGCCGCGTTGTAGAGGCCGGTGCCGTTCGTGATGACGTTTTTATTCACGCCGTCGGCGGGGAACTGGAGCCAACTGGTGGGGGCGGCGGCGATGCCTGGGTCGGTTGAGTTGGACTCGAAGCTGCCGTTGGCGACAGAGAAGGCCTTGGTGGCGAGGTTGAGCGCGATCGAGTCGACGGTCACGAGGTTGCCGGCGTCGAGGTCGAAGTCGAAATCGGTCATCTGGATGACGAGGCGGAACTGGGGTGCGTCGGCATCGAAGGTGGTGTTCACGCCAGTGTTGGCGAGGGTGCCGCCCACGCTGCTGAACGAGCCGCCTTCAGGCAGGGAAACGGCGATGCGGTCGGTCTTGCCGTCGCTCTGGAAGTAGGCGGCGGCGCCGGGAGCGGCGCCGGTAGTGGTCTCGTCTACGGCCGAGCCGAGCTCAATCTTGCCGGTGACGCCACCGGAAGCGTTGAGTGATTCGAGGCGGACTTGAACCTTGTTGGTGGCTAGGCCGGAGTAGACACCTTGGGCTTTCAAGGCGACGACGAGGGAGCTGGAGGACAAATCAATCGAGCCGGGAGAAGCGAACGGTTTGCTGGCGATGTAGGTCCAGGGATAGTCGTCAGTCGCAGAATCGACGTTCAACACGAGGGCACCCGCGGCGGTGGTGAGCGAACTGTGCGTCCCGAGGTTCGCGCT
The DNA here is from genome assembly GCA_010027235.1 of bacterium. Lineage (GTDB taxonomy): Bacteria > Verrucomicrobiota > Verrucomicrobiia > Opitutales > Opitutaceae > IMCC26134_A. The sequence goes on along the minus strand of RGVP01000042.1, from coordinate 7,043 downwards.
GGACGCATAGGTGAACCAGCCGAGTTCGGCGGCGCTGGAGGCGGTGTTAAAGGTATCGGAGATCGTGACGGCGGACGCGCTGAGGTTCACCACGTAGCTTTGGTCGGCGACTTCCTTGTCGTTGCTGGTGAAGGTCAGCGCGCCGGTGAGGGTGCCTAGGGCGGCGGGGCTGGCGGTGATGGTGATTGATTTGGCGGCGCCGGGAGCGAGGGTGAAGGGCGTGGCCACGCTGGACATGGCGAAGCCGGTGCCGGACAGGCTTACGCCGGATACGGTGAGGTCTTGGCCGCCGTTGTTTTCCACTTTTACGGCGTAGGGAGTCGTCTTGCCGATGCCGGGGCTGAGGAGGGTGGCGGTGTCGCCGTCGGCGCGGGAGGCGCCGGCGACCTGAATTTTGATTTGGGGGCCGACGCTGCTCGCGGTGCCTTGGGTGAGCACGATGTTATCGATGAAGACGCTCGAGTAAGCGGCGCCGACGGTGCGGCCGATAGGCTGGATCTTCAGGGACATGGTGCCGTTCATTGCAGTTATGTTGGCGGCGGAGGCGCGGAAGGTGGCTTGGTAGGTGGCCCACTGGCCGAGGCGGGGGGCGATCTCGTCGGCGATGTTGACTTCGAGGAAGGTGTTCACGCCGCCGCCATCCATGAAGGCGACGAGGGTGCGGTCGGCTTTGTAGTTGGTCTCGAACTTGGCGCGGAAGGTGGCGGTGAAAAAGTCGCCGTTGGCAGAGTTCACGGCTACACTGTTCTGCATGAAACCCGCGTAGGGGGTGCCGCTCCAGCCTGGGATAAGGGAGAAGACGGTGCCGTCCTCACTCCAACCGTCGGTCGAGGCATAGGCGCCTTCGAAGAAGGTCCAATTGGCGTCTCCGGTGTTAAAATTGCCGTTGCGCAGGAGTTGCGCGGGGGTGGTGGCAGCGACGTAGCCGGTGGTGGCGGGGTCGGTCACGACTAGTTTCACGTCGTCAATTTCCACGCGGATGCCGCTGGTAAAACCGAAGCCGGGATTCTTGCGGCCGCCGTTGGAGGTGCCGGTGGGGGAATTGTAGGCAACGTAGCCGGCGACACCGAAGCGGTTAAAGCCGCTGATTTCGACCAGGGAGGTGTATTGGGCGGCGGAGGCGGGGAAGGCGTAGGTGGAGCCCTTGGCGGCGGTCAGGCCGGCGGTGTCGAGGGTGCCGCCAATGGTGGTCCAGTCGTTGCCGGTTAGAAAAACTGGCTCGAAACGGATGCGTTTGTAGCCGGCGGTGGGGATGTTGGGGTTGTCGCCGCTGCCTCGGAGTTCGAGGATGACGACGGCGCCGTCGGCGGGCATGCCGCGGGCGCGGACACGGGCGGTATAGGACACCTTGGAAAGGTCGCTCTGGCCCAGGCCACCGGCGGTGTAGGGACTGTTAATGGTGGCGAGGGTGACGTTGGCCGCCCAGCCCCCGTAGTAGGTGGTGGAGGTGACGGCGGAGGCGTTGGGCGCGAGCGCGAGGTAGCCGCTGGTGGGCGCGGTGGCGAAGAGGGCGTTGGCAAAGCCCGCACTGGCGGGGAGGGTGGGGTAGAGGGTGGCGACGCCGTTGCCGGGCGAGCCGGTCAGCGCGGTGGAGCCCCAAGCGGCGAAGCCCGAACCGGTGGTGTTGAAGTTCAGATCGAGCAGGGTGCTGGTGGCGGCGGAGGCCGGGGTAACGGCCAAGGCCGCGAAGGTGGCGAGGGTGGCGCCGAGCCGCAGGGCAGGGCGGAGGAGGGTAGGTTGCATAGGGGGTAGGAGATGGTGGGGACGGGCGTGGGAAAGCGGTCTTACTCGGCGGTGTAGATTACATTGCGGTTCTGGATCTGGCCCTTGGCGAAAGCCACGGCATGGCCGTCGCACATCGCCACGTTGACCTTACCCTTGTGGCGGTAGCGCATCCATCGGTTGCTAGCGGTATCATCATCGGTCGCGGTGCTGATATAGGCGGCGGGATCGATGCTGCTCCCGCGTCCGCCACTTTGAGAGGCGATGATGGAGGGCTGCTCGATGGAGTTTGGGGACCAGCCCTTGTTATTGGGGTCTTGGCACATATCGGCGCAGAGAATGATTTTGGCAGGGCGGACGACCTTGGAGAGAGAGAGGGCCTTGCTGCCGCGGGGCATCAGCCCGGCGTGCATCCCGTAGCTGAGCACGATGTCGCCGGTGGGGTTGGAGGGGCTGTAGGGATTGGTGGTTTCTTCCACCGGGATGAGGGCACCGGGGCAGGTGAAAATGGATGCACGTTGGGCGGCGGGGATCGTCATGTAGGACGACAGTGTGCGGGCCCAAGCCGGGTCGTCACCGGTGCCGGCGTCGGGCAGCAAGTTTTTATTGTCGTTGGCATACACGATAGCCGCGAGGCCGACTTGGCGCAAATTCGACAGGCAAACGCTGGCCTTGGCTGATTCGCGCACGCTACCCACGGTCGGGATGATGATAGCGGCGAGGATGCCGATGATGGCGATCACGGTGAGTAACTCGATGAGGGTGAACGCCGAACGACGACGACAGAAGGTATGGACTTTCATGGGACGGGGGCAGGGGTGCCGGGAAAATTTCTGAGCAAAGTTACGTTAAAGAAAACTTGACGGGTGCAATTGTATGCAACAAACAGAACGTGAAAGCGATGCTTTTAAAGCTTAAACGTCGTTTTTTTCTTATAACCTCAAAACACCCGACACCCATGCTAAAGAAATTATCTCTCGTAGGTCTGCTCTCCGTGGCCGGCCTCCTTTCCCACTCCGCTCTGGCCGTCACCAAGACTGTGGACTCCACTACCTTGGTGAACGGATACATGAACGTATTCAATCTGCCCGCCGACGGTGGCAGCTATCAATTCGGCAGCTCATGGGGAACTCAGGATCTGTCCTCCAACTTCTCGAATTCGTCCACCGTCACCTTGGGCGTAAACTCCGTCAATGACCCTGCGTCATACTGGTATATCCCGTCGGGTGGTCCCGGCGCCGCCGGCAACAAGATCATGGAGGCCAACCTTTACGCCGAGTCCACTGTAACCGGATTAGGAGACACAACGCTGACCTTCAATGGCACGGTGTTGGCTAACTCCCTGGATGGCGCCCATAGCGTCGTGGCGTTCATCCGCGATTTCGCCCCGGATTTCTCCTCGTTCAACGGTCAGACCGTAGCGCTCACTCCCGGTGACTTTTCCGTCACACTCGCCCTGACCAACGATCCTGCCCGCCATGTTCAGTATGGTTTCACGATGACCGGTCCCAACGTCTGGATTACCGACGCGGCCGCCGCCGGCACCGTAACCGTGACTGCCGTCCCCGAGCCCTCCAGCTTTGCCCTCATCGGTGCGGCCATTGCCGGTCTCTTCGCCGTTACCTCCCGCCGTCGTCGCGCCTAATTTTTTGGCCGATTAGTTGCATTGTTTTACCTGGCCCGGGGCGTTGGTCCCGGGCTTTTTTGTGCCCCGTCGGCGGCGCTTCGCTGTTTGAGGGTGCAAATACGTTTGCCGCTCTGGTGCGGGTGGGTTTGTTGAAACGATTCATCGCATGAAACGCTGGTCCCAATTTTTTGTCCCTACGCTCAAGGAAAGCCCGGCCGACGCCGAAATCGCCTCGCACAAGCTCCTCATCCGGGCCGGCCTCGTGCGCAAGCTGGGGGGCGGCCTCTACACCTTCATGCCGATGGGTTTGCGGGTGATGCAAAAGCTCTCCGCCCTCTGCCGTGAAGAGCTGGAGCGCGAAAACCCGGAGCACGGTCGCGCCGGGGCGATCGAATTGTGGATGCCGCATCTACACCCGACCGACAACTGGGAGCAGGGCCCGCGCTGGGCTGCCGCCCGCGAGATCATGTTCCGCGCCGACCACGCCGGGGCCGGCAAGGGCCGCGCCCGCGAGCCGGAGTTTGTGCTCGGGCCGACGCACGAGGAGGTCATCACGCCACTGGTGAAGCAGGAGATCACCAGCTACCGTGACTTGCCAAAAAATTTTTACCAAATCGGGACTAAATTCCGGAACGAAATCCGCCCGCGCTACGGGCTGATGCGGGCGAAGGAATTCGTGATGATGGATGCCTACTCCTTTGACGCGGATGATGACGGCGCGATCAAGAGCTACCTCGCGATGAAGGCGGCCTACGAGGCGTTTTTCCGGCGAGTCGGGGTGAAGGCGATCGCGGTCGAGGCCGATACCGGCGTGATGGGTGGCAGTTTTTCCCACGAGTTCATGGTGCCGGCCGAGGTGGGTGATGACGACGTGATCTACTCGGATGCCGGCTACGCCGCCAACCGCGAGAAGGCTACCAGCGCCCTCGTGCCGGCGGATCTGGTCGACGCCGCCCCGGCGGGCGAGGTCGAGAAGTTCGCCACGCCCGGCGTGGGCACCATCGCCCAGCTCGCGGCCGCGCCGTATTCGGTTCCTGGTGACGCCCAGTTCAAGACTCTCGTCTACATGGGCGACGGCAAGCCCTTCCTCGTCGTGCTGCGCGGCAACGACGAGCTGGAGGAGGCGAAGCTCGGCGCGCTCGGCTTCACCCTTTTCCGGCCCGCCACGGCGGACGAGATCGCGCCGGTGCTCGGCGCCCGCCCGGGCTCGCTCGGGGCGGTGCGGGGCACCATCAAGGACCCCGCCGCGCTCGCGGGCGTGTTCGCCGACCATGCCGTCCGCCTGATCGGTAACGGCGTGACCGGTGCGAATGAGGACGGCTTCCACCTGCGCCACGTCAACGTGGCCCGCGACCTCGCGATCACGAAGTTCGGCGACTTCCGCCGCGTGCGCCCGGGCGAGCCCTGCCCGCGCTCCGGCCAGCCGCTGCAATCGCGCCGCGGCATCGAGGTCGGCCACATTTTCAAACTCGGCACCAAATACGCCGACAAGTTTGGCGCGGCCTACACCGACGACCACAAGCAATCCCACCCCATGGTCATGGGTTGCTACGGCATCGGCATCAGCCGCACCCTCCAAGCGGTGATTGAGCAGAGCCACGATGCCGACGGCATCATCTGGCCGTGGGCGATCGCGCCTTTCCAGGTGTTGATCTGCCTCCTCGACCCGAAGCTGCCCGAGGCGCTCGCGCTGGCCGAGCAACTCGCCGCCGCTGCTGAGGCAGCCGGGGCCGATGTGCTGCTGGACGACCGCGAGGAGCGCCCTGGCGTGAAGTTCAAGGACGCCGATCTGATCGGTGTGCCGCTGCGTGTGGTGGTTGGCGGCAAGGGCCTGCAGGCCGGCGTCATCGAGGTAAAGCCCCGCACCGCCAAGGAAGCCCTCAAAATCCCCGTGGCCGACGCCACCTCGCAACTTGTCGGGTTGGTGCGTGCCGCCGCGTCAGTTGTTTCCGTCTGATGTCGGACCGCGGCCCCACCATTGCCCGCCGGATCGAGCCGCTCCTCGCGGGTGCGGGCACGCGTCCTGGCCTCGCGCCGGAGGAGGTCGCCCTGCCGCAGTCTGCCTATGCCGTGCAGGGCCCGTGGCGCGTGGTGGTGCTGAACGATCCAGTCAACTCCATGGGCTACGTCGTGCTGGTGTTTCGCAAGGTCTTTGGTTTTGCCGAACCGCGTGCGCGCCGGCACATGTTGGAGGTGCACGAACAGGGCCGCTCGGTGGTTTGGTCTGGGCTGCGCGAACAGGCTGAACTCTATGCCTTTGCGCTTCAGCAATGGCACCTCACCGCCATCCTTGAGACCGATGAAGCGCATTGAGGTGAAGCTCAGCTTGCCGGTGGTGGCGCCCTTGCTCGACCTCATGAAGGCCTCGAGCGATGTGCTGGAGGCGCAGATCGCCGCGCCCATCACTCTGGACGACATCGACGCCGATTTCCGCGAGGAGTGGCGGGCGGAGCTGCTCGCAGGCCAGCAGGAGGAATTACACGCGTTAATGGGGCTTTTTAACAGCGACTTCTTTATCAATGGCGTGGTGGCCTTCGACGAGGACAACGCCGAGATAATCGTGCGTGCCTGCTCCGCTCTGCGTTTGCGACTGCGCCGTCATGACCTTAGCGTGCTGGAGGACGAGCAGCTGGAGAGCGGCGGGGTGGATTTGGAAACCCTGCCAGCCGCGCTGCAAAAGCCCTTCATGTGCTACGTTTTCCTGGGCACGATCCAGGAGCTTATCATCCAGCATCTCGACGGCGCCATCCTGCGCGGGCCGGTGGGCGATGCCGAGCCGTCGGAGGACTATGGTGCAGACGCCGATGATTTCGACTCGGAAAAGGACTGAGATGCTAGGTGCATGAAGGTAACGTGCGAGCATTGCGGGCTGCCTTTCGCGGTGGCGAGGTCGACGCCGGAGCGGGCGCTCTACTGCTGCTCAGGCTGCGCGCTAGCGGCGCGAGTGCCGGTTGATGCGAGCGGCCAGTTCCCGGTCAACGCGGCGCTGGTGACGGCGTTGGGCTTGGGTTTCGGTTTGTTTAACCAACTCTTATTCTGGCTGCTGGCCGTGCTCGTGGCGCGGCGCTCCGACGGTCTGGAAAACGCGGCGCGGCTCGCTTGGGGATCGTATGCCATTGGCGCGGCGGTCTGGGCGGCGTTGGTTCTCTGCCAAGCGCGGGTCGGTGCGCGCAGAGGGGCGGATTGGGCGTTGGCGGCGGCGAGTGGCGCGGGATTAGTGTGGACGTGGAGTGTAGCGGCGCCGGGTCTCGCGTTTGCAACGAACACCCTGTTCGCGCTCTGGGCGCTGCGTGGTTTGCGGCGGCGCAAGGGCTAGCGTTTTGCGGCGGCGCGGAGCAGGCGGTCGCGGATCGCGGGCACAAGGCCCTCGGTCCCGGCTGGTAACTCCGCGTGGAGGCGGCGCCAACCGCTGTCGTCGAGTTCACGCAGGCGGGCGAAAAGGTGGCGGGCGATCTCGGCCTCGGCGCCGGTTTCACTCAACCAGCGGATGCGTCTGCGTATAGATGGGGTGGGGAGGCAGGCCGGTTTGACCAATAGCAGGGCACCCTCGTCGGCGGGTAGGGCGGCGAGCGCGGCGGCGTCGAGGCGAGGGTGGAGTTGGAGCGGGGTGCGAGGGCTGTAGTGTTGTTCCAGCATCCCGGGCGCGGGCGCGGCGGTGCTGAGGGAGAGGCGAGCGGGAGCGGGGCGGAGCACG
>RGVP01000407.1 GCA_010027235.1 bacterium | reverse complement strand
AAGGTGAACGTGCCCTACACCGAGCAGGTCGAGCAGACCTACACGGTCATGGTGCCGGTCAAGGAGCAGCGGACGGCCACCTACAAGGTGAACGTGCCCTACACCGAGCAGCTCGAGCAGGCTTACACGGTGATGGTGCCCTACACCGAGCAGCTGACCGGCTACCGGACGGTCTCGAAGCGCGTGCCCGTCAAGAGCACGAAGACCGTGACCTGCCGTGGCGGCCACTGGGTGACCGAGGCCAAGGAGATTTCCGCCAACGGCAAGTATGACGCCGCCGGCAATCCCTGCTGCCCGAAGGTCGTCTGCTGCCGTCGCTGGGTCCCCACCTGCGAGACCAAGGAGATCGAGGTCACGCTGTGGAAGGTCGAGTGCGAGCAGGTTCCCTACACCTACTGCGTGAAGAAGAGCCGCTGCGAGCAGCGGACGCGGACGGTGTGCGTGCAGAAGAGCCGTTGCGAAGAGCGGACCCGCAACTACTGCGTGAAGCTGTCACGCTGCGAGGAGCGGACCCGCAACTACTGTGTCACGAAGATGGTGCCGGAGACCCGCACCCGCACGATCTGCGTGAAGAAGTCGCGTTGTGAGGATCGGTCGGCCACCTACTGCGTCACCAAGATGGTTCCGGAGACCCGGACCCGCACGGTGTGCGTGAAGAAGTGCCGCACCGAGACCCGCACCCGCGAGTACACGGTGAACAAGTGCGTGCCCGAGACGCGGACCAAGGAAGTGAACTACACGGTGATGGTGCCGGTCCAGAAGACCGCCAACTACACGGTGTGCGTCAGCGACAACGTGTCGGAGACGAAGACCGAGTCGTACGTCGTCCGCGTGCCGAAGAAGGTCACGAAGACGGTCTGCACCCAGGTCCGCAAGTGCGTCGAGGAGCAGGTCCCGGCCGACAACGGCTGCGGCTGCTCGAACGGCAACTCCGGCAACGGTGCCGGCAAGCGTGGCCTCCTCGGCTGCAAGAAGGGCTGCTAATTGAGCCCCACTCGGGCCACTGGC
>RGVP01000406.1 GCA_010027235.1 bacterium | reverse complement strand
GCGGGTGACGTACGCCCGATACATACGCTCGCGAAGGGCGCGGTTCTTGGCGTACTGCATCACGGGGAGGTAGGAGGGCATCCGAAGGGTGAATGCCCAGCCAGGTTTGCCCGCCTTTTCGGCCTCTGCGCGGGCCTCGTCGCAGACGTCCGCAGGCAGGCCGTCGAGTTCCGCTTGGGTCTCTACGAAGATTAATTCGGCGTTAGTCGCATCGAGTACACTTTCGGAAAATTTCTGTGATAAATCAGCCAGGCGCTCGGCGATCGCGGCAAATCGGGTGCGCTGATCGCCTTCGAGTTCTGCGCCACCCAAACGGAATGAGCGGAGCGAGTGTTCGATTGCACGTTGCCGTTCGCGCGCAATCTCTGGGTCCGCGTGGGCCCAACCGGCAGCGGCTGCGAGCGCTTTAGTACGGCTGTAGAGTTGGCGATTCTGGCCGAGTTCGGTCCAGAACTCGGTCACCTTGGGCAGGGCGGCGTTATAGGCCTCGCGCAGGCTGGGTGAATCATCGACGTGGTTGAGATGGCCGACCATGTTCCAAGCGCGGGCAAGACGCTCGGTGGCGGTTTCGAGGGGCGCGACCAACGTTTCCCAGCGCGGTTCCGCGGGGTCGTTTTGCGCGCGCTCGACGGCCGCCCGGGCGTCCTGGAGCAATTGCTCAATGGCGGGGCCAACGAGCTCCGGTTGGAACCGGTCAAATTGGGGCAGACCGGTGAAATCGAGCAGGGCGTTCAAGTCGAGGTTAATCCCGTTATCAAGCATGTCGGTTTTCGTGTTTGATTTGTTGTTCGCTGGCTTCAATGGTGTTCATTAAGAGCATGGCGATGGTCATTGGACCGACCCCGCCCGGAACGGGTGAAATAGCCGACGCGACGCGCGAGACGCTTTCATAATCGACGTCGCCGCATAGGGCGCCATCGGTTTGTCGATGAATACCTACGTCAATGACAACGGCTCCGGGTTTGACCATGTCGCCGAGGATCATTTTGGGCTTACCGGCCGCAACGACCAGAACGTCG
>RGVP01000405.1 GCA_010027235.1 bacterium | reverse complement strand
GCACCGGTGAGCATGCTCTGGGCGGCGCCCTTCATTTCGCGCACGGCCAGGGACATGGCTTCAAGCGGAGTGCCCAAGGCTTTGTACATTTCCCGGGCCCCGATGACGCCGATCTCTTCGATCGGGGTGACATCACCGGCGACCACGCCGTAGGTCACCAGGCGAAGGTAGTAGTCCATGTCACGAAGACAGGAGGCGGTCATTTCTTCTCCGTAGGCATTGCCTCCGGGAGAGACCAAGTCGGGTCGACGTTGGAACAACGCGCCGCCGGCCTGCTTCACGATGCGCTCGCGACCCTCGCTCAAGACCTGGGCCACGCGAAGACGGCGCTGGCCGCCGCTCACAAAGGCTTTGATCTGGTCGAGTTCGCCAGGGCTTAGATAGCGGGCTTCGGCGTCCGCGTTGATGATCGAGTTGGAGACGATGCTCATGCAGTTCTGCCTCGAAGCAAGCGGCCGCCTGAGAGGAGACCGGGATCCTGTGGGTGGGGGGTGCCCCTGGTCGAAACCAGGCGCTGGATCAGTGTGACTGATCGCTTGAGCATTCTGCGGTAAAAGCCAGGGTTTTTCGGGGCGGCGGTAACAGTTCTTCACGGCGAGTTGCCTGGGCAGATCCCTTTGCTGCCAATGGCTTTCAGGGGAGTTCTTAACATTATCCATCTACAAGACTTGTGAAGAATTAGGGGTGAACAATTGACAGCTTGTGGTGTCTAGTCACGCCACTGTTGATTTTCTTGGGCTTTGGAGGGGCGTAAAAAAATCCCCCGCCTTATGGCAGGGGATTTTGGTGAGTTTGAGGCTTGCAGGTAGGTCTTAAATCGAACCCTTGATCGGCGGGTTCAAGGCGGCATTGCCCCCATAGAGGGCAGCCGTGCGGCTAACACTGCTAAGTGGTAACCCTGCTTGGGTTTTAAATCCTTGCAGGTAAGGCACTGTGTCTCGGCCAAAAGCTTTGGTATAGCTAGTGGAATTCAACAAGGCCTCCAGGGCCTTTTGTTGGCCGGCCGTGGCGCGGGTGGC
>RGVP01000404.1 GCA_010027235.1 bacterium | reverse complement strand
TGCCCGCCCTTGGTCGCATGTTTCGGGCCAACCGGTCCAAGGAGAATATCGCTGCCTTTGATGGAGTGAGCCTCAACCTCCATCGGGAGGATCATGCGCCATTCGTAGAGTCGCTCGGCGTCGTCCTTGCGGATGTCGTCCGCGATTACCACGAACGGATGCTTTCCACGTACCATTGCAAGCGAACGGAAGGACTTGCGCACGGAATTGTAGGGCGTGCGGAGAATCCAGGAATCCTCCGCGGTCCACATTCGCGGATCGCCGGCCATCCATGGTTCGAAGTAGTCCCGAACCGCGGGAGACGGATCACGTTCCCATTGATCTCTGGGGGTGCGGGCGAGCAACCGGTCGCGGGGTTCGCGCACCCACTCGAGGAAAGGCTCGCGGGCGAGCTGGTCGTCCGTCGCGAGAAACGATGATTTCATCCATCGCCAGTCGTAACAGTACTTCGTGTCTACCGTGGCCGTCACCCCATCAGCAGCTTCCTTCACATCGATCCAGCGCGCCGGGGTAGCGAAGTAGCCCTGCCCGACCCCATCGACAGTGATGACTGAATTATATTGGCTGGAGGTCTCACGCAATGAGGGTACAGACCAACTGCGCCCCAAGGCGCTGAGCGTAAAAGCCCCGCGGTCCGCGTGATCATGGCTCGGATAGGTGGTGTCGTTGCGGGCTTGAAATTGCAGAGAAAGTGCATCGGGGGTGCGATCGCTTCGTGCATAGAGCACGCCGCGATCCGGGTCGTATTGCGACAGCGGAAGTTTCTCCGGAAACTCCGGGCGCCGTCCGGCTTTGGCGTCGGCTCCCAGTTCGGCCGGAACGAGAAGCTGGAGCAATCCGAGTTCCGGGACAGAGTTGTCCAGTCGGCTGACTTCCGGAGACTGCCCGGCAACAAGCCCGATCCGCGGGTCCTGCGGGTAAAAGAACTTTGCGAGCTGGAGCAGCGGGGCCACGGGCGGGAATGTTCCAAGGTCTCCGCTGGTGGTCCACTCGCGGCCATAGGGCTGCATGGCGTAAACC
>RGVP01000403.1 GCA_010027235.1 bacterium | reverse complement strand
TGCTGGAGATTCGCGATCACCGCCTCCGCGCTACGCCGCCCGATCAGCGCCGGTTGGAGGTCGATCCCCGCGCAAGGCACCTCCGCCATAAGCTGATTAAGGCAGACAAAACCATGTGTCCCCGGCACCCGTGCACCCTCGGCCTCCATCCACGGAATCACCCGCGTCCAATGCCCGAGCACCACATCCGGTCGCTCCTCGCGGAACCACGCGCGAAACTCCGCCTCCTGCACCTCCGTGCCCGAGGAACGCAGCGGCTGGACCGGTCCTCGATTGAAGTGATGGCTCTGCACCACCAGAAAAGCACCCTCCCAGCGGTGATGCAGCCGCTCATCGATGTGTTTGGACAAGACTAAGCCAGGCCGCTTGTAGCCCGCTGCCCGCACCCGCTCCAAAGCCTCGATCATATTGCGATGATGGTCCGGACAGACCGTATTCAAAGGCGGGCTGTGGATCACATAGTCAGTGTAGATCCCGGCGTAGTTGGGCCAATCGAGTTGCGTGTAATCTGGCTCCCCCCAGCACGGCAGAAGGATGATCCCATGGATGCCGCGCGCCTTGAGGATGCCATCAAGACGCTTCACGCTGACGCCCTTGGCCGAAACCGCCAGTCGCTCAGCCTCAAAACCGAGTTCCCGCGCCCGCTCGCGCGCCGCCTGACGTAGTTTTTCCGGAAACTCGGTTGCATACTTCGGGCGCCCATCGTCCACCGCCTCGACCAGCGCCAAAACTCCGCGAAACGTCCCGCCGGCCGAGCGCCGGAGCTGCGACATCAACGCCGCCGCGAGCGGATTGCTTTTGTAGCCAGCCGCCTCCGCCGCCGCCCGCACCCGCGTTATCGTCTCCGCCCGCACTCGGGGAACCCCGCGCAAAGCCTCGGACACAGTCGCACGCGACAAGCCAAGCTGCGCCGCCAGAGATCGTATGGTCGCCATAGTTCGGACTGTCTGAACTCTGGCCGTTGGCTGCGTGCGTCAACCGCAATCAGGTTAATATCGTTATACCCCCTCTAACGCGGTT
>RGVP01000402.1 GCA_010027235.1 bacterium | reverse complement strand
TACTCGTCCGGCAACTACTGCACCCCGACCGCGTCCGCGCGCTTCGCCCTGCCCAAGGACGGTGCGTGCCCGTCAGGCTATTACTCAAGCGGCAATTACTGTCTCGCCAGCTCGGACTCCAGCCGCCTGGCCATGCCCAAACTCGGCTCTTGCCCGTCGGGCTACTACAGCAGCGGCAATTACTGCGTCAGCAGTCGGTAGGTGAGTTGGCAGGGCCGCATGTCTCTCGCGAACGGGTCGAAGCGACCAACTGGTGACGGTGATCAATCGCGTTAACGCTCTCTCGCCCCGCCGAAACGGCCCTGACTAAAGCCGGCCGGACCAGTACCGCGGCCGGCGACCATGATGTGCCACAGCGATCACGCGCAAATGGTCACGCGTGTGCCTGTAGATGATGGAATAGGGAAACTTGGGGAGCGTCAAGACCCGGGCGCCTCGGCCGACCGGGTGCCCTGCCTCCGGAAAAGTGACCAACAAGTTCAGCGCGCGCTCGATTTCGTCGGCAAAGCCTTCCGCCGCGTCGAATGCAGATTCGGTCAGGTACCACTCCAGAGCAGTCTGCACATCCGCTTGAGCCTCTACCGAGATGCTAATCCGCATGCGCGGTTCGGGCAGCCGCGATGTGCTCACGCATCTTTTGCATCACCGCATCTGCCGAAACCCATTGTGTGCGACCGGCATCCATGTCGGCCACGCGGCGACCAATCTCCTCATCCCAAGCCTTCGCAATCGACTCCGGTTCATCGTCCGCCGGCGCGTCAAGACTCACGATCAATCGATGCGCCAACTCACCGCGCTCCCGCGGCGACAATTGAAGCGCCTGAGCCTCGATCTCTGCAAGCTTTTCAGACATGTTCGAACCCCCAGGAAAACTGAAGAGCATGCTAGCACTGACAAGACAAATGCCGCTTCGGGCACTTGGCCGATGCGGGCGCACCCGTTCGCGCCCCTCGCCCGCGGTCAGGCCGCGACGATGCGGAACTCCGTCGCCGTCACGATCGGCCGGACAAGACGCTTCTCCTTGC
>RGVP01000401.1 GCA_010027235.1 bacterium | reverse complement strand
CTCCCGCCAAGTGAAAACCATCGCCTTCGCCCTCCTTGCCTTTGCCACCAGCAGCGGGCTCCTCGCCCAGCCCCAGCTCAACTACCTGACTCCCAACGAAGGGCTGACGCTCACCTACGATCCCGGCACGCCGGAAGAGCCTCAGCCCTATCGGGCCGATTGGTGGGTTCATTCCGGCCGTGCCTATTATCTGGAAGCCACTGCCGATCTGGAGCACCAGCCCTGGCACCTGTTACCGAAAGCAATCTCCTCTTACTTCGTAGGCGATTATCGCGATACGTATCGCCTCATCGTATCGGATCCAAAATACTTTGTTCGCCTTCGCTACATCGAAGGACGCCGCATGGGCCATTCGTTGCAACACCCCACCACCGCCGACATCGACCATGATGGGGTGAGCGACGACACGGAGTTCTACGCGCCAAAAGCCACCCATCCCTTGCAATCCCCCGACGCGGACGAAGACGGATTGCCTGATGATTGGGAGAGATACCATTTCTCGATTTCTCCTCCCCCGGAAAACCAAGACGAAGATCCCGCCAACGACCTCGACGCCCTCCATCTCCGTCCCACGGACATTGTGGAACCTTACGCCGACCCCGTCGTCACCGCGTATCAACGTTTCAAACGCGATTGGGTGAAAGGCCTATGCATCGAATACGGTGGCGAGTTTTTCTGGAACAACGGCCAGTTCGGCGAAAACCCTTACGCGTTCGTATTCGCGGGCGACCAAAATGGATCCATCCGTCTGACCTACACCGACGCCGATCTTAGCACCGTTGCCACCCTGGAGGTATTCCCGCGAACCCACTACAGTGTCTTCTTAACGAATAATCCGGTGGTCATGTCAGCCCAAGCTCGAGCGCTTTACACCTATATAAACGATCCCAACCCCGCGCTTCGAAGTTATACATTCTCCTCCACTGCGGGCTACCAGTTGATTACCGATCCAGAAACTCAGGTCCCCGTCTCCCTTGGTGCTCTCGACGGCCGCCCCGCCCCGCGCGACCTGCTGCGCTCCATCGATACCATG
>RGVP01000041.1 GCA_010027235.1 bacterium | reverse complement strand
CCCCACCAAATCCCCCTCGCTCGCGCAACTTCGCCTCGCCGCAAAAAACGCCGCCACCCTCGCCTACGCGCCCTATAGCGGTTTCACCGTCGGCGCCGCGGTCTGGACCGACCGCGGTCTCTTCACCGGAGCGAACGTGGAAAACGCGTCCTACGGCCTGACCAACTGCGCCGAACGCACCGCGATTTTCGCCGCTGCCGCCGCCGGCGCCCGCCACGTCGAACGCGTGGTGGTCTACACGCCCACTCCCTCTCCCACCGCACCCTGCGGAGCCTGCCGACAGGTTATCTTCGAATTCGGACCCGAGGCGGAGGTCGCGAGTTGCTGCCTTGGCGCGGAGACCCTGGAAACCACCATTGGCGCGCTGCTGCCAGGAGCCTTCGGCCCGTCCGACCTTGGTATCGAGCCCGCTGATTACGGCGCGGTTGACACGGCGGCCAGACCAGCTGCCAAGCGCGCAAAAAAGACGTCGTAGTGCGCTCGGTCTCGCACCAGCGCGGACGTCACCATCCCGCCGGACTCGACTGCCTCGCGAAAAACCACCGCGACCTCAACCACCCCCGGCGCGCGCGAAATCGTGGTCAGCTCGAGCGTATCCTGACGCGCACCGTCAAATCCGGTGGACTGACGTCGCGCAGCCGAAAGGCGACCGCGGGCGACATCGCGGCGAATAAGCGAGAACCCCAGAGACTCGGCTGAGCGCGCTGCCGCTTCGAAAACGGTGGAGGATTCGCCGTCTATTAACCGAGTGGCGTTAGCCGGGGGCGTCCAGCGAACACTTAACGCGGCGGGCAGTTGCGGCGCCCTAGCAGAGCCGGCGCCACCCTCGCCCGAGGTGCACCCGGCGATCATCAGCGCGAGCGCACCGACGGTGAGACGCAGGAGAAACGGTATGCGCATCAGCCGGCGGCCCCAGCGGCGGGCTGTTGTTGTGAGATGCAGTGCAATGTGCCGAGCCCCCAAATGAGGTGATAACAATCGACGCCAACCACCTCGCGGCCGGGGAAGCACCCCGCGACGATCGCGACCGCCCTGGCGTCGGGGCCGGGCTGGCGAAAGGTAGGCACAAGCACGCCGCCATTCACGATCAGGAAGTTCGCATAGCTGGCAGGCACGCGCTGGCGGTCAAAGCCGAACGGGCGCGGCATAGGCAACTCGACAATGTCGAATTTCTTACCGGCAGGGGTGCGAAACTTCTTCAGGCGAGCGAGGTTCGCGGCAAGGATTTCGTGATTCTTCTCTTTCTTGTTTGGCTCAACGCAGGTGATGAAGCCGTCGGGCTTAAAGAAGCGCGTCATATCGTCGATATGGCCGTCGGTGTCGTCCCCCACGATACCCTCGCCGAGCCAGTAGAAATCATCGATACCGAGGTAGTCGCGCAGGTTTTGCTCGATCTGTTCCTTGGTCAGATGGGGGTTACGGTTTGGGTTAAGCAGGCACTGCTCGCTGGTGAGCAGGCCGCCGATGCCATTCACGTCAATGGAGCCGCCCTCAAGCACCAGGTCGTTGACGAAGCGGGGCAAGCCGGTGATGCGCGCGATGGAAGGCGGGATCTGGTTATCGAGGTCGTAGGGCGGGTATTTACCACCCCAAGCGTTGTAAGCCCAGTCGGTCAGAGCGACCGAACCAGTGGCAGGGTTTTTTACGAAGATGGGACCGTGATCGCGACACCAAGCGTCATTAGTCGGGTGGTCGAAAAAAGTAACGCGGGCGAGGTCGGCACCGGCGCGTTCGCACAGGCGGGCGGCGCGGGCGTGGAGTTTTTTCGCGGCATTGATTCGAACCGGCTCGAAGCGGCTGATGACGGCGACGATACGGGCGAAGTTGTAAGGAACCGGGCGAAAGCGACCGGGCCACGAGGCGTAGTTGTGAGGCCACGACAACCACACTGCCTCCTGCGGCTCCCACTCGGCGGGCATGCTATAACCGGCGGCGGCGGGCAGACCGTCCATGGGGGCGGAAATAGACCGGGCGGAAGCTGTTTTACGGGCGGAAGCGGGCTTTGCGGCGGGCGCTTTCGCGGGGGCTTTGGCTTTGGCCATGGTCAGAGGGGACGGTCGATGAAGCGCTTGGTAAGATCCCCGTAGGCGTCGATGCGGCGGTCGCGAAGGAACGGCCAATGGGTGCGGGTGACGTCGACCTTGGCCAGCTCGACTGGAACGATTAGAACCTCTTCGTCGGAGACCGCGGCCTTCGCAAGGATTTGACCGGAGGTGCCAGCCACGAAGGACTGGCCCCAGAACTCAAGACCGTCACCGCCGACGCCTGCTAGGGTCTCGTGGCCAATCCGGTTGATCGCGGCGACGTAGCAACCATTCGCAACGGCGTGCGACCGCTGAATAGTTTCCCAAGCACCGTGCTGATTAACGCCGTATTCAGCCTTCTCCTTGGGATGCCAGCCGATGGCGGTCGGATAGAAAAGAATCTCAGCGCCCTGCATAGCGGTGAGGCGGGCGGCCTCGGGATACCACTGGTCCCAGCAGACGAGCACGCCGATGCGGCCAAACTTCGTATCCCAAGCTCGGAAACCAGTGTCGCCGGGCGTGAAGTAGAATTTTTCGTAGAACAGCGGGTCATCGGGAATGTGCATCTTACGATACAACCCGAGCACGGAACCGTCGGCGTCAATGATGACGGCGGTGTTATGGTAAAGGCCGCTTGCGCGTTTCTCGAAGAGGGAGGCGATGACTACCACACCGTATTTTTTAGCCAGCTTTTGGAAGGCCAGCGTGCTGGGACCACCGGGTATCGCCTCGGCTAGACCAAAACAGGCGTGATCCTCGCTCTGGCAGAAATACTGGGAGCGGAACATCTCTTGGGTGCAGATGATCTGCGCGCCGCGCTTGGCGGCCTTTTCGGCGAGGGCGAGGGCCTTCTTTAAGTTGGCGGCGGGATCGGCGACGCAAGCGTGCTGGAGCAGGCCGAGAGTGACGGTCTTGGGAGCGGGCATAGCGGGAGAACGGAGAGGAACGACAGCGGCGTAACGGAAGCCAAAAAATGGGAAGCCAGACCGGCTTAGTAGACGACCTTGTTAAGCGGATACTCGACAATGCCCTCGGCACCGTAGGCCTTGAGCACGGGGATGATTTCGCGGACCACGCTCTCGTCGATTATGGTCTCAAGCGCGATCCAGTCGGGGTTACTCAGGGGTGCGATGGTGGGATTGCGCAGGGCGGGCAAGCGGGAGATGACGTCCTCTAACGAAGCGCGCGGCAGGTTCATCTTGAGCCCGACCTTGCTGTGGGCCTCAAGCGCCCCACGCAGGAGCAGAGCGATGGTCTCGATCTTGCGGCGCTTGGCCGGATTTGCCCACGAGTCCTTGTTGGCGATGAGCTTGGTGTTGGTCTCGAGCAGGGTATCGACGATCCGGAGCTTGTTGGCCCGCAGAGAAGAGCCGGTCTCGGTGATGTCGACGATAGCGTCGACCAGATCAGGGACCTTCACCTCGGTGGCGCCCCAAGAAAACTCGATCAGCACCGGTATGCCACGCTCGGCGAACCAGCGTTTAGTGGTGTCAACCAGTTCAGTCGCGACGCGTTTGCCGGCAAGGTCGGCGGCGATCTTGATCGGCGAGGACTCGGGCACGCATAGGACCCAGCGGGACTTCAAAGTAGAGGCTCGGCTATAGACTAGATCGCATACCTCGACGACGTCGGCCTTATTCTCCTGCACCCAATCCCACCCGGTCAGGCCGCAATCGAAAAACCCGTGATCAACATAACGAGCCACCTCTTGGGCGCGCACGAAGCGTCCGTCGAGTTCTGGGTCATCGATGGTTGGTTTATAGGAGCGCGAGCTGGTCGTAATTTTCCAACCGGCCTTGGCGAACAGGGCCTTAGTTGATTCCTCGAGACTCCCCTTGGGAAGACCGAGCATGAGAAGCGGTGCGGAGTCGGACATGCCGCAACGGAGCGGGCCCGTAGAGTGTGCTTCAAGACTAAAGGCGGCAAAACGCGACTACCAGTAAGCCTAGCGTTCCAATCCTACCCAATTTAACCCCCTACGTCGTCCAGTTGTGTCTTTACACATAAACGCAGCACTTGTAAAAAAAGCCGGAAGTTGGATCCGAAATATACCCCCGCAAACCAGACTTTACCCAAATCTGTATGAGCAAGACTAATAAACCTCTAGTCCTTATCGTGGAAGATGAACCGGAATTAGCCAAGCTAGTTTCCGTTTACCTCGAAGAGGCTGGAATACGCACCCAAGTATGCAACCGCGGTCAAAGCGCCATTCGCTATCTTAAAGCTCATTTCGCTAATCTATTGCTTTTGGACATAACCCTCCCGGATAGAAGCGGTTTCGAACTATTGTCCGACCTACGTAGAGAAAATATTCAGGTCCCGGTCATCTTTTTGACAGGTAACAGCATAGAAGACAGCAAAGTCAGGGGATTGGATTTGGGGGGCGACGATTACATAACCAAACCGTTCAGCTATCCTGAATTGGTTTCCCGTATCCGCGCCGTGCTTAGGCGGGCCGAAGGCAGCAGCGACCAAGCGCTCACCCGGAATGTCTCCGTATCGGATGAACCCTTTCAGTTTTGCCGGGCCACGATCAATCCCCAGCGCTTAGAGGTGACCTTACCCGAAGGCAGTGTCGCGAAGATAGGCCGCAAGGAGATCGGCATCATGTCGCACCTCAACAAGCACGAGGGAGAAGTCATCACCCGCAAGGCGCTGATCCATGCCGTATGGGGCCAGCACGCCAACGTTCGCAGCCGTTCGCTCGATCAATATATCGTCAAAGTCCGTGATTTTTGCCGAAGCAGTCTGGGCGGAATCGAGGCCCTGCGCACCGTCCACGGGGTGGGCTACATGTTCGACCCGGAAGGCAAAAATCCCGATTTTGGGATAGAGTGAACAGACACACCGCGCGCTTTTAGTGGCCAAGCGCGCCGGGCCTGTCTCGCATCACCAGATGCGCCTCCTGATTTCAAATGACGACGGGATCCGTTCCCCGCTGCTTCACGCATTAGTAGCAGCCCTTCGCAGCGCGGGCCATGATTTATTCGTGGTCGCACCTCTCAACGAACAGAGCTGGACCGGCGCTAGCAAGTGCCGACACCGCCCCGTAGCCTCTGCACGCGTGGACCACGGACTCGGGGTCCCCACCTGGACGGTCGATGGCACTCCAGCCGACTGCGTTAACATCGCCCTAGCCCATCTTTTACCCGGCGGGGTCGCGGCAGTGGACGGCGTAGTCACTGGGATAAACCTCGGGCTGAACACCACCCTCGGCTTTATTGCCGCCAGCGGCACCATCGCCGCCGCTTGGGAAGGTGCGCTCCACGGTCTGCCCGCCATGGCCTGCTCTCAAGACCTGAGTTACGAGGAGTGGCACGCGCTCACCGGTGGGCAATCGCTCGACCATTTACCAGCCACCCGCGCGACCATCGAAGCCTCGGCCACCCATGCCGCCAGGCTCGCCGCCGAATTACTGCCCGCCACGGGCACAGGCCAATTTATCGTTCACAACCTGAATTTTCCCAACCCTTGCACCGCCGCCTCCAGCGTCGCTCGCACCGTGCCTGCCCGCGTGATCGTGCCGAAACTCTTCAGCCCCGCCGCCGACGATGGCACCCACCGGTTTATTTTTGCCGAGGCGATAGACCGCTCTCCCCTCGGTCTTGCCACCGATAAATCTGCCGTCTCCGCCGGCCAGATCAGTCACAGTGTCCTCGATTACACCCGGCTCTGAACACTAGCCCATGACCGATCTCGTCACTCCTGCCGCCGCGCTTCGCGACGCCGTCGATGCCCTCACTTTCGGCCCGCCCGTCGCCTGCACCTACAACCCGCTAAACTATGCTTGGGCCCCTCACGCCACCTACCTTACCCGCTACGGCGCCACGCCGAAACGCGTAGTGTTTCTCGGCATGAACCCCGGCCCCTTTGGAATGGCCCAAACCGGCGTTCCTTTTGGCGAAATCGCCGCCGTCCGCGACTGGCTGCGCATAAGCGATACAGTGACGAAACCGATCCCTGAACACCCGAAACGACCCGTAACCGGCCTTTCCTGCCCAAGGAGTGAGGTCAGTGGACGCCGGCTCTGGGGGCTTTTCTCAGAACGTTTTGGCAACCCAGAAAACTTCTTCCACGACCATTTTGTGCTGAACTACTGCCCACTCGTGTGGATGTCCACCACCGGAGCCAATCTGACGCCAGACAAGCTCGCCGCTGCGGAACGCGACGCCGTGGAGGCGCCTTGTCGCGCCCATCTCCGTGCCGTGCTCGATATCCTCCAGCCGGAGCACCTCGTAGGCATCGGCGCCTACGCCGCGAAAAAGTTTTCCGAAGTGACCACGCCGACCGACACCTGGAAAATCACCCAGATGCTTCACCCCAGCCCCGCCAGCCCCGCCGCCAACAAAGGTTGGCCCTCCGAGCCAATCCGCACTCTAGAGACCGCAGGCATCTGGAAATAAACTCGTATCCGACTCCGTTATCCGCGCCCATCCGCGCTATCTGGGTTAAAAAACCCGCCGCTCATGATCGAAGTAGAAAAACTCACCCGCGTCTTTCGCACCTATAAAAAACCTCCAGGTTTCTGGGCCGGAGTGCGCGGCCTTTTTCACAGAGAATTCGAGGAGCTTGCGGCCGCCAAGGATATCTCCTTCTCCATCGCCGAGGGTGAATTCGTGGGCTTCCTAGGTCCAAACGGCGCGGGCAAAACCACCACGCTGAAGATGCTCGCCGGGCTCATCCATCCGACCTCAGGCCACGCGCGCGTCGCCGGCTACGACCCAGTGAAGCGAGAAAATGCCTACCGCCGCCTCTTCGCCCTCGTCCTCGGCCAAAAAAACCAGCTCTGGTGGGACTTGCCCGCCCAAGAAAGTTTCCTACTGCTCCGCCACATCTACGGCCTACCCGCCGACCAATATCAATCTACCCTCGACGAACTGGTCGATCTGCTCGGCGTGCGGGGTAAACTCGGCACCATGGTCCGCGAGCTCTCTCTCGGCGAACGCATGAAAATGGAGTTGATCGCCGCCCT
Organism: bacterium; assembly: GCA_010027235.1. Lineage (GTDB taxonomy): Bacteria > Verrucomicrobiota > Verrucomicrobiia > Opitutales > Opitutaceae > IMCC26134_A. The sequence continues at coordinate 12,225 of RGVP01000041.1, read as the reverse complement.
TCTCCACCGACCCCGCGTGCTTTTTCTAGACGAACCCACCATAGGACTCGACGTCGTTTCCCAAAAAGCCGTGCGCGGCTTTCTACGCGACTACAATCGCCGCTACCGCACCACCATCCTACTCACTAGCCATTATATGGCCGACATTCAGGAACTGTGCGACCGCGTCATCGTAATCGATAAGGGCCGCAAGATATACGACGGCGCGCTCGCCCGCCTCGAATCCGCTGGCGGACGCAAAAAAATCGTCCGCTTCCGGCCCCTTACCACCCCTTTCCCAGGTCTGAACGGCCTAGGCGGAGGGAAGGTAGTCGAGACGGATGACGGCGAGATCGTTCTGACCGTGCCCTCGGCCGAGATCGTCGCCCTCACCGGTCGTATCCTCGCCGCCGGACCGGTAGCCGACATCACCATTTCCGACGTCCCGCTGGAGGACGTAATCGCCGAACTTTTCGGTCGGACCGACACCCCTGCCCTCAGCGCGCCAGTAAGCCCAGCGTAAACGTTGCACGCGGCAAGGCTAACAGCGCTGGTTGCTCTCTCCGCCTTTGCACTAGCAGATATGCAGCCCAGCCTCTACCCGCCTCTTTTATTGGATTTCCGAGGCTTGGTTAAGCCCAGCTATCTTCCCACTCCCCCACCTCAGGCTAGGGCTTTGGACTCTGCAACCAGCGGAGCCGCGGTAACTTTAGTAAGTCAGGGGCCCAGGCGAAACCGAAGGTAGCGCGACCACCGATAAGATCATCGCGGTCACTGCGATATTAAACTTCTCTTTAAACCGCTGTTTGAAACCACCCAAAGCCGTGCTGGCGGTCGCCACCACGAGCACCACAAGCAAGTTATTCTTCGCTGCGCGACCGGGCGCGGAGAGTGTAAAAGAATTCTAGCTCGCCGTCAGCACCACGTTCGAAAACATTTCTTTTCTTGCCATGCTAGAATTTCTTATCGCCGCGGGCGCCCTGCTGCTTGGGGCAATGTTTGCTTGGCTATTTCTCTCGGCCCGCGCCAGCACACTACGCGAGCGCCTACTCGCCCGCGACGCCGACCTCGCCCGCATGCAAGCCGAATTGGATGCTCGCGATGCTGGCTTAGCCGAGAACCGCCGGGAGCTCGAAATCGTCCGCGCCGCCAACGCCGGACTCCAGGCTACCCTCGCAGCCGAACGCGCTTCCTCCATCGAAAAACTAGCCGCTCTTAACGACGCCCAAGCCCGAGCTGCCAATGAGTTCAAGGCCCTCTCTGCCGCTGCCCTCCAGGCCAACAACACCGCCTTTTTAGACCTAGCCAGGGAGACCCTGAGCCGCACCCACCAGCTCGCCGACGGCGATCTGGAAAAACGCCAGCTTGCGATCGACGCACTGGTGAAACCGCTCCGCGAGACGATCGCCCAGGTCGATGCCAAGATTACCGCCTTTGACCAAACCCGCGCTGCCTCTGCCGCCGCACTCGGTCAGCAACTCCAGAGCCTCGCGACCTCCCAAGCCATCCTGCAAAACGAGACCACCCGCCTCTCCACCGCCCTACGATCGACTACCACTGCCGGCACTTGGGGGGAGCTCCAACTCCGCCGCGTGGTCGAACTCGCCGGCATGACCTCCTACTGCGATTTCACCGAGCAGTCGTCCGTGACCACTGAAGAGCGACGCCTGCGGCCCGATCTAGTGGTGCGTCTGCCTGGCGGTCAGCGAATCGTAGTCGACGCCAAGGCCCCCAACGAAGCCTACCGCGAAGCCGCCTCTTCCCCTGATGAGGCCACCCGCACGGCCAAACTTAGCGAACATGCCACCAAAGTGCGCGGCCACGTCGATACCCTCGGCGCCAAGGCCTACTGGGAACAGTTCCAGCCGTCGCCAGAGTTCGTCGTGCTTTTCCTGCCCGGTGATCAATTCCTCGCCGGCGCCCTCTCCGCCGACCCTGAATTACTCGAACGCGCCATACAGAAAAAAGTCCTGCTCGCGACCCCCGCCACCCTCATTGCCCTGCTAAAGGCCGCCGCCTACGGGTGGCGCCAAGAAAACTCATCCCGCAATGCCGAGGAAATATCCGAGCAGGCCCGCGAACTCTACGACCGAGTAACCGGCTTCGTTGAGCACCTGACCAAAATTGGCCCGGCTCTAGACTCGGCTGCGAAATCCTATAATGCCGCGCTCGGCGCGTTCGAAGGACGGGTCCTCCCCGCCGGGCGAAAACTCGAAAAACTAGGCTCGAAGGGCAACAAGCAGCTCCTGGATTCCCTTCCAACCAGCGACGTAGTCCCCCGCGAACTAGTCAAACGCAGCTGAACCCAGTCGCCCCGTGGATAAGGAAGGGCAGGGCAAGATCACTAAACAGACCTGAGGGGCGAACAGATGGTTGGAGGTTGGACATTGGGAAGTTTCCGTTTGTCCTAACTAAGAGCTCCCACGCCACATTCGTTCGCCCCCTCTTTTCCAGTGTCAAAGCCCACCTCTTCAGCTCCCGCCGCCAAATCGTCTCGCCCCTTATCCCTCGGCGTCATCTTCCTCACTCTGTATCTGGACCTGATCGGCTTCTCCATTGTCTTTCCGCTCGGACCCGACCTGTTGAAATACTACCTGGCCGCCGATGGCTCTTCTGGTCTGCTTGGCGCTCTGCTCGGCTGGGTAAACTCGCTTGCCCTCGCATTGGGTAATACGTCGCACCTGCCTGAGGTGCTCTTCGGCGGCATCATCAGCTCGATTTTTTCGGTGCTGCAATTCGTCTTCTCGCCCTTCTGGGGTGGCCTGTCTGACCGGGTAGGCCGACGCCCCGTGCTGCTCTACACCGTGGCGGGCACCACACTCAGCTACGCACTCTGGATAGTGAGCGGGAGTTTCTGGCTCTTCCTCGCCGCACGTGTGCTTGCCGGCCTCTTCGGCGGCAACCTTTCCGTCGCCACCGCCGCTGTGGCCGACGTCACCACCCGCGCCGAACGCAGCAAGGCCATGGGCCTGGTCGGCGCCGCCTTCGGCCTAGGCCTCGTAACCGGACCGGTGATCGGTGCCGTGACCGCGCGCTACAACCTGCTCGACAACTGGCCGCACCTCGCGTCTTACGGCGTTAATCCCTTCTCCGTGCCTGCACTCTTTGCCTTTGGCCTGGGGCTGGTGAACCTAATCTGGATTCGGGCCCGCTTCCGCGAGACCCTCGCACCCGCCACGGCCGGTCGCTCCGCCGAACCGCGCCTGCGCAATCCCCTCCGTGCTATCCTCGGACTCGATAACGCCGCCATCCGCGGCGCCAACCTCGTCGGCTTCCTCTACCAACTGGCCTTCGTCGCGATGGAGGCCTCGCTCGTGTTCGTCAGCGCCGAACGTTTCCACTACGGCCCGATGCAAAACGGTAAACTCATGGGTTTCCTCGGGATTTGCTCGATTATCACCCAGGGCTACATCGTGAGAAAACTCGTCGGTCGCGTTGCCGAGACGCGCCTGCTCGCGATCGGCCTAATCTGCTCCACCGCCGGCCTACTCGGGGTTGGCTTCGCACCGGGCGAGGGCGGCCTCTACGCAGCGGTTGCCGCCTTGGCCTTCGGTGGCGGCCTGATCAATCCGGCCAACACCGGCCTGATCTCGCTTTACGCGAGCCCAGAGGAACAAGGCCGCGTGCTCGGCATCTACCGCTCCCTTGGTTCTCTCGCCCGTGCCGTCACCCCGATCTGCGCCGGGATCCTCTACTGGACGGCGGGAGCGCCCACGCTTTACGCCGTAGCGGCCGCCCTCGCCCTCGCTGCCTGCGCCGCCACCTTCCGCCTACCGCAGCCGAGACGCTAACCTAGGCCGCTCCGAAACCCTCGCCAGCATCGGCGGACTACTGCATTGCACCCAAGAGCAGACGGAGGAGCAATCTTCTCTCCGGTTTACGCTTGATGGACCGAAGAGATAGAAATTCGCGGGGCTGGCCTCACTGGGCGAGTTGGACCTCCAGCACTTGTTCTTTACGTTGAGTGGAGCTCGAGCCTCCGCCGGTTCCTTCGGAATGAGCAAACCAGCCTACGTCTTCACCAATAAAGACCGAATTACCTTTCACGCTGAGTTTGCCGTCCCAGCGGTCAGTAAGGGAAATCTGCCCCTGCTTTTTGATTAGAAGACGTTTCCCCGTAGGCTGAACCACACCTTTATCCCAATCGCAGATGAGAGATTGGTCATACTCAAACGTTAGGAGCATGAGACTATGAAAGACACCCGAGCCTCCGCCGCCATCTGAGGTGAGTAAGACATATACACCGGAACTGGTGCGCCCGACATAACGGTAACCAAACTCGCTGATGCTGCCATCGGACGCTTGCTCGGAATAGACATAAGGCTCTTCACCCAGCGTGTTACGGACAAGCGCATCGCCACAATACCGGTTGCTGCCCTGTGCTTCCAAAACATTGATGGATACGACAGCATCCCCACTGTCACTCAACCAAGTCTTAAAGTCCTGGATAATTTGGGGGCTAATAAACGGTGATTTATTGAAGGAATACGGGAATTCCTGGCCCGGCGTTGTGGAGTTTTTTTGCACCGGCGCTTTTTCGCATCCAAGAAGCACCAAGATCACCAGAACAAGCGGCGAGGAAAAGGGTGTGATAGGATATTTCATATCTAGAACCGAACCCTTTCAGATTTGGTAAGTGTCTGGAAAATATATTTTACCAGAATCGGCTCGAGGCGGGCCAGGCGTGCGGCTTGAGGGTAGATAAAAACGCTCTCCTGATCGACAGGCCTGCGCCTTTCGCCCACGAACCGCCTATACCGGAAAGATTAAACCAGACCTGCCGCGAAGCGATCCAGACGGGTGGCCACGCGCTCGCGGCCGATCAGGCGAATGACACTGGTAATACTAGGCCCCGCAGCTAGACCGGTCACGGCCACGCGCGCCACGCCTTGGTAGTCGCCAAAACCCAGCCCGCGCGCTTCCGCCAAGGCCTTGATCGCCGCTTCAAGCGAAACGTCGGACGAAAAATCCGTGCCGGAAGCGCGCACCAACTCCACTAACTCAGCTAGCCGCGCTTTGGGCTCGCCCTTGGCCAGGGCCTTGGCCTTGGCCTTTTCGTCAGTCGGGTATTCATCGGCCCAGAAATAAGCGGTGTAGGCCGCCAACTCCTCGAATCCCTTGATCTTAGGCTGCGCGAGCGCCATCACCGACTGAAAATAATCTGCGTCAGCCGCCAGCGCAGCTGCACCCGCCACTTGCGGTAAACCACAAAAAAAGGCCCGCGCCCGCGCCGCGAATTCCGCAGCTGGCAGCGCCAAAAGGTAAAGCATGTTCATGTGCGCCATCTTCTTGTCATCAAAGCGGGCGTTACTCTGGTTAACTGCCGGAAGGTCAAAGAGCGCGACGATCTCTTCAATGGGCATTTTTTCGCGGTCACCGCCTGGATTCCAGCCAAGGAGGGTGATGAAGTTAACCACCGCCGCCGGCAGGTATCCTCGCTTTTGATACTCCTCGATCAACGCACCCTGGTCGCGTTTGGACATTTTGCCAGGGCCATTCTGCTTCAGGATAAGCGGAATATGCGCAAAGATCGGCGGCTTGACCCCAAAGGCCTCGAAGAGCGCCACGTGCTTGCTGGTGTTGGAAAGATGGTCCTCGCCCCGGATGACGTGTGTGATGCGCATGGCGATGTCATCGACCACATTGACAAAGTGAAATACCGGGTTGCCGTCGGAGCGAAAGATTACAAAATCTTCGTCCTCGACGCGCTCTACTCGACCGCGAATGGCATCATCTATGACCATGGGGCCGTTTTTCACCTTGGTAACGGTCTTCTGCCGATGCTCGTCATAGACCTCATGGCGCTCACCAAGCAGGCGGAACCAGATGGCCCCGTCCTTTTCATAAACTCGGCCGGCAACGCGGAGTTTTTCGAGATACTCACGGTAAACGTGGCCGCGCTCGCTCTGGCGGTAGGGTCCGAATTCGCCGCCGCCATTCATGCCAACAACCGGGCCCTCATCCCAGTTAAGCCCAAGCCAGGCCATCGATTGGTAGATTACGTTGAGAAACTCCTCCGAATTACGCGCCGCATCCGTATCCTCAATCCGCAGAATGAAGACGCCCCCCGTGTGCCGAGCATAGAGCCAATTAAACAACGCCGTGCGCGCGCTGCCGATATGGAAAAATCCAGTGGGACTAGGGGCGAATCGAACGCGGACGGAACTCATAAGCAAAAGGGGAGGTTAAAAATGATAAACTGCCCGGCTCGGAGCCAACCGCGCAAGCCCCCAAGCGCAATCGACCGCATCCAGAATTCAGTCACCCGCAATCCAGCAACCGCGAGCTAACTACTTTAAGCGCTCATCGGAATTTTATAAAAACACCATGGAGCGTATCTCAGCAATGCGTCGGACAATCCCAAGACTGGCACGAGCAGAGGAGCAACGCACTAAAAGATACGCTCCTTAAGTCGACTGCCACCACGCGGACAAAGCTGCCCAGGCTTGGGCCCGATGACTCAAACGTCCCTTCACCACGTCACCCAGTTCGGCATAACTCGCGGAAAATCCCTCGGGCACAAACAAAGGATCGTAACCAAAACCCGCCCCGCCCTTCGGATCGTCTAGTAAGGTGCCGACGCATTGCCCTTCGAAAATCCGCTCGTTCCCCTGCGCATCCAGCAGGAGGAGCAAACAATAAAACCTCGCCCCGCGCCGCCCCGCCGGCACCCCACGCATCACCTCGACGAGCTTGCGTAAATTCGCCGCCGCATCGCCCTCAGGCCCGGCGAAATAGGCGCTCTCCACCCCAGGTCCTCCGTCGAGATAATCCACGCAAACGCCGCTGTCGTCCGCTAGGACGAAGCTGCCTGACGGCGCGATCGACCGCAGGGCATGCGCTTTTTTCCGAGCGTTGCCCGCGAAAGTCCCGGTGTCCTCCGCCACCGTCGGCATTCCGCCCAGCGCTCTAGCCGAACGAATCTCCAGAGCCAGCCCGTCCCGCTCGGAGAGCGCCTGTAACTCCGCCACCTTATGGGTGTTTCCCGAAGCCAGAAAAACCACCGTTCGGCTGTCCGCACTCACGTTAAAATCCTCCCGCGCCTGAGTTGATCCTCGCCCAACCACACCCCCGTATCCGTAGACAGATGCCAAGACTCCACCTTGCCGCCCCAAGCCAGATTCCCAGTAAAACCCGCTTCATACCAAAACCCGTAACCCAACGCGCCCGCCGCAGACGCGTCATTGAGGACGGCGGAGCCACCCTCAATAAGCACCCCCGTCACACCCTCCGCCGCGCAGCGCTGCGCGAAGCTCCCCCAGCCGGTCACCCCCCGCGTCGTCTCCTGTTCCCATACCGTCACGCCCGCCGCCTCCAACCGCACCCGCAGATGCGGATCCGCCGCAGGGGTCGCCACTACCGTGGTCCGCTCGCGCCACCGGTCGGTGTAAAGCCGAGGCCAGGCCGACTCCTCTCCAACCGCGGTGGTCAAAAGAGGATCAAGGACAAAACGCCTCCCGCACTCCTCCCGATCCACCCCATCCGCGGTCCAACGCCGGGTCAGCGCTGGGTCATCTGCCTGCAACGTAGCGGCACCCACAAGAATGCCGGGAAACAAACGCCGCCAGCGGTGCGCATCCGCCCGCGCCACCTCACCCGTGATCCAGCGCGAAGCCCCCGGAGGCGGAATCGAAAACCCGTCCCGGGTCGTAGCGATTTTCCCGGCCAGCAGGGGCAGACCAGTGGTGATCCAGTGGTTAAAAATCAAATTGAGGTCGGCACACTCCTCGGAGCAGACGCCCAAACGCACCTCGACCCCCGCCGAGCGCAGCAAACCGATCGCCCGCCCGGCGTGGGCCGGGTTCGGATCGGTCGCGCCAATCACGACCCGCGCGATCCCAGCCTCTCGGATCAAATCGCAACACGCCCCCGTGCGGCCCCTCGTCGAGCAGGGCTCCAAGGTGACGTAGAGCGTCGCACCCGCCACCGGACGCCGCCCGAGTGCCGCCAAGGCGACCCGCTCGGCGTGCGGTCCACCATCCCGCCCGTGCCAGCCCTCGGCGACCACGGCACCATCCTCGACCAGCACCGCGCCCACCATCGGGTTAGGATGCGTCGCGCCCCAAGCGCGCCGCGCCAGTCCCAGGGCCCGCCTCATCATCGTCTCGTCAAAGTCCATCGGTATGTCGTTTGAGGACGTGTTCTGGCCGCTTAGGCATCATCCGCGCACAAAGGGGCTACCTGCCCGCTCTGCCACCACCGTAGTATCCTCGCCATGGCCGGGATAAAGAAGTGTGTCCGACGGCAATGTATAGATGCGAGCACGTATGGCCTTATCCAGCACAACCATGCTGCCGCCTGGGAAATCGGTCCGCCCCACCCCGCCTTTGAAAATCGCATCACCACAGAAGGCTACCCCCTTCTCTTCGCACCAAAACAAAAGACTGCCCGGGCAGTGACCGGGCACGTGCCGAGCCTCCCAAGTGAGGCCTAGCGCCTCGAAACGATCGCCGTCTGCCAACCACCGGTCCGTTCGCACCGCAGCCAACCGGATAGAGGAGGGCAGAAAAACCTCCATGACCCCTGGCGTCTCAAGCAGGATGCGATCATCAAGATGTGCGCTGACCCGCGCTCCGGTGGCCGCCACCACCTCCGCTACACCCTGCATGTGATCCCAGTGCCCATGAGTCAGCCAAAGCTCGACCAAACAACATTTCGCCGCCGCAAGCAGGGGTGACACCTGCTTCCAAACATCTCCGGGCGCATCGATAAGCACCGCCTCGCCTCGGGATGAGTCGATCAGGAGGTAGGCGTTGGTCTCAATCGGACCGGCGGGTAGGACATGAATCTGTAGCGACATGAACCACCAGCACACCCCAAAGCACCCTCGCCGCAAGTCCGCAGCCATCTGACCCAAGGCATTGACTCGCATCCATGCCGGTCGGCCCCCAGATTAACATCAGCCTAAACTGCTCATGCCGCGTTCGCGAACCAGTGCCAACCCGCCTCGATGCCTGCATTTTTCCACACCGCGTCTTTGCCCACACCTTTGGGCGAACTCTCCTTCGCCGTAGACGCCAACGTCGCTCTGGTTGCCGTTACATTCGGCCCTGTAACGGAGTTGGCATCGCTCTGTGGCCTCGCCCCCGCCCAAACCGACGCCCTCATCCCCGACCCCGCGCGCACCGCCGCCTTTCGCGAACACTTCGCCACCTACTTTGCGGACGCCCGGCATGGCCTGGACCTGCCTATCGCTCCACGCATCGGCACGCCATTCCAGCACCTAGTCTGGCAAACCCTTGCCCGCATCCCCGTAGGCGACACTTGGAGCTACGCCCGCCTTGCATCCGCGTCTGGGAGTGGCGCCCGCGCGGTAGGCGCTGCCGCCGGAGCGAACCCTGTAGCTCTCGTCTTACCCTGCCACCGCGTAATTGGATCCAACGGCTCTCTCACCGGCTACGCCGGCGGCATTGCCCGCAAACGCTGGTTGTTAGTGCACGAGGGCGCTATCCTCGCATAGACTTAGCTGCATCCGCCGATCACCACGTGGTTTTTCGTGTCAAAAACCGGAATACAAAGGCAGTAATCTCCCCCCGTGATCTCACCGGAAAAACGCCTCGTCTACGCCATGGGCTACCTTTCACTCGGCCTCCAAACCGAGGCCCGAGCTGAACTCGTCGGGCTGCCCCTCGAGTTCCTCGCCACACCACCCGCCCTCCAACTTCGCGTTGAGATCGCCATGGCAGGTAACGTCTGGACTGAGGTTGTTGAGCTAGCCCCCGAACTCGTCGCCACAGACAACACCGCCGAGCGACCCTGGATCGCCTGGGCCTACGCCTTGCGCGAGTTGCAACGCATCCACGAAGCCCAGGAAATCCTGCTGATCGGTCGCCGCCTGATCACCGACCCAAGTCCCATCGTGGACTATAATCTCGCCTGCTACGCCTGCCTGCTCGGAGAGCTCAACGAGGCACGCGCACTGCTCGACGACGTCTACGCTCGCGAACCCGCCTGGCGCGAGATCGCGATTGCCGACTCCGATTTGGACGCGCTGAACCTCAAGCAAATCTGAGAAAAAACCTATTAAATCCCTACTGCCACCCAGCGCCAGCAGCGTTCGAACTTAAAGCTGGACCCGCGCCTGAAGCCGACCCGACCGAGCCGCACATCTAGGCTGTTTACAGCAGATTAGGAATTGAACCAATCTAGGACATGCCCCGTTCCTTTACGAAGTCCTACCCTTTACGACTCCTTGTCCTGCTCTCGCTGGGACTACTATCCGCTTGCTCCTCCTTTGAATCGCGTGCCAGGGAGAAACTCGGCCTCTTCTCCGCCCTAGAAGCATCTACCCAAGCACGTCTAAAGGCACAGAATATCCAAATCGGGGATACTGTCGACATGGTCTACCTCGCGCTCGGCAAACCTAATGAGAAACTGGAGAAAATCACCGCCGCTGGATTCGCTGGGACCTGGATCTACAGCGCTTATTGGGATGAATATCAGGGCACCCGCTTGGTCGGCTACCGCCGGGATGTTGCCTACAACCCCAGCACTAAAAATTATCAAGTTTCCTACCGACCCGACTACCAACCAGTCTACGCACCGCGCGTTGAGGACCGACTCCGCGTGACCTTCGATGCGGGCCGCGTCACTGCGGTGGAAAAAGCCCAGACCGACACCAAACTAGGCGCCAACGGTATCCATTAAAACTTCAATGTTTGGAGTCCTATCCGTCGATTCCAAGGCAACCTAACCTACGTCCAAAGCCTGTTCCTTTCATTAAGGGAAACCCGTCGCTAAATCCCTAAAAGTGTTAGGATGGGAATTGCACAAAAAAGCCCGCCTAAAAAAGGCGGGCTGAAATCTTTTAGACTACGAAGCTAGATTAGTTCGGGCTGACGGGATCCACAACCGTGGTGTCAGGGATGGTGGGGCCAGAGGGAATACCACCACCCGTTGAGCCGCCTGTTGAGCCGCCTGTTGAGCCGCCCGTTGAGCCGCCACCAAGATTACCTACGTTAGCCACACCGGCAGCACCACCGACGCTAGCAGCGGTAGCAGCGGAATAAGAACCTTGGGAGCTGGTGGTCTCCCCCCCAGTGGTAGCAGTATCACCCGTGGCAGCGGCCCCACCAGTGGTGGCAGCGGTCTCACCAGTGGTGGCAGCGGTCTCACCAGTGGTGGTGGCGGCCTCGCCAGTGGTAGGAGCAGCAGGGGGAGGAGCCTCACCGGTTATCACCTGAGTAGCAGAAGGAGCATCAGGGGACTCGCTAGCCGCTTGCATGGCAGCCAAAGCGGCAGGAGGGGCAGACTGGACTCCACCACCGGTGGAACTGAGCGTTTGACCTGCACTCACGGGAGTAGTGGTGCCATCAGCGGATTGAACAACAACTGCACCAGTGGCGCAGGTGACATTAAAGGCGCCTGTGGCCGAGCTGTATGACACTTCCAAATCTGTGCCGCGCACGCCGGCCGCGCCGACGGGGGAGGTGATGTTGAATTCAGAACCCTTCTTAAGCTTCGAAACCTTGGAGATCACAGAACCATCGACGATGTGAATCTTGGTCTTCGAGACGGAAGGCTCGGCTCCAACCGGGATGGGACCGCTAAAGGGTTTTTGATTGAAATTAACGACCACTTCGGAAGCAGGACGCACCGTAGCAGTCGATCCACTCGCGAAAACAACGATAGCCAGCGAGCCGGGAGCGGTCTTGATGGTAGAGCCTTCAGGCAAGGTGGTGCCGGCTACGAGTTTCACATAGCTCGTAGAACCAGCGATTTTGTAAGAAACATCACCCTTGACAGTGGAGGCGGCAAAAGTGCCGGGCGCCATATCAGCGGCGTGAGCCGCCAAGGCAACGAAAGTGGCAGCAAGACCAGCGGTGATCCAACGAAGTATATTTTTCATAAGCGTAATTAGAAAAGCAAAGTAATGGCGAAATACGGTCAACACCCTAAAGATGAGGATTTGGGTATGACATGCAAGCGCACATCTAACCGACCTGATCTTTTACGACTAAAGTCACGAATTTGTAGCAAATAATCAAACTACCACCGTTCTCGAAGTATAATTAACACAGAGTCTATAGCGTAAACCTATCCTATCTAATTATTGCGCAATGCTATTAAGGAATAAAAAAGAGTGGTTCCTGACCCTGCTCCGAGCTTTTTTCTTTTTCCTTTCGCTATGCCCGGCTGCCCCCAAGCTGGAGCGTTCCGCATGTTGCGTCTCTTGCTCCCCCCGAATCTGCCAAACGCCGCGCTGCGCGACGCCATCCCTGTAAAGATTCAACTCAATCCTCAGGT
>RGVP01000005.1 GCA_010027235.1 bacterium | reverse complement strand
CCCTAAGGAGGTGGTCCCAGTATTACCAACCGCATTCATCCCACCCGCGCCGCCTTTAGCCAAGAGAATGGTCGAGAGGGAATTAGTGGAGCTAAACCAAGAATCACCCCCGGAGAACGCCGCGGTATTTCCGGCCGCCAGGGTGCCGGTCGCCGCCGCTCCGCCCGCGCCAACATTGATATAATAAACATTACCCGGCCGGACGGCATAGGCCGCCACGCGGGCGTAGGCACCACCGGCCCCGCCGCCGGCGTATTGCACACTCCCGGAGTTCGGCGTGCGAAACGCGCTCCCGCCAGCGCCACCCCCACCCCAGCACTCGACCTGCACGCTGGTCACGGCCGGCGGACACGTCCAAGTAGCGGAGCCAGCTGTATTAAATAAATTGGCATTGGGTGCGATCACCAGAGTCGCGGTAGCCGACCCGATATAAACCGTATCAACCACGGTAGCGACCACTGTGTAGCTGCCGGATAGAGAGGGGGCCGTCGGCGAACCATTGTAGGTAATATCCACTCGTAATCCGACCGGATTAGTGGTGACCGAGACTGCTTTGGCTGTGCCATCAAAGGTTTGCGCAAGAAGACCAAGCGTGACCGTAGCCTCAAGCGGAAGCTCGGGATAAGTCGCTTTCAAGACGCCTACTTGCGACCGCTTCAAAGGGCGAAAACCCGTGCCAACGGCCGACTGTTCATAAAACCCTGCATCCCGCGCTCCCGCAGGCCGCGCCAAGCCTCGGTAATCCAGATCCGCATAAGTCAATACCCTAGCAGCCAGATCATACTTCACGCCTTCAACCGTAGTGTCCACGGCGGCGGGCACAGCCACCGCCCGTCCGCGAACCGGACTGGTAGCGGCAGGCACGCTTAATACATCATAAAAAGCGGTCATTAAAGGATCGTTGGCCGTGCTACCTGAAATCGTATTGGCGGCGGTGCCCAGCATGGTGACCGCACCGGTGCGTTGGGAAGAATTGGATGAATATACCCAGTTGCCCGCGGCGTAACCGCCGTGGTTGGCGAGAGCATCGGTATTTCCGGTGACCCCGACGGCACCTATATTCGACGAGTAATATAAAAGATTATTCAAAAACCGCGTTCCATACACAGGATAGGTCTGACCATTGGGATTATCCAGCGTCAGGGTCATACAATCGATGAACGTATTGCCCAAAACGTGGCCGTAATTAAACGGTTCGTAACCGGCGGCAGCATCGCCGTTGAGCGAGGCATCGAGCGTGCCGGTCGGGGTCGAACCAGAGCCCAGACAGAGAGCGGAATGGATACCATCTCCACTGATTTTATAGAAATAGTTATTGGTAATGAGATGGCCGTAGCCAAAGGCGCGGACGCCGCCCATGCGGTCGTTGCGTTGTTCCGTAAGCACGATAGCCCCGTTCGCATCGTAAGCGCCGCCGGCAAGGAAACAGTTGCCCTGAACTACACAGTAATCGCCCTGGCGCAGGCAGAGCTGACCGTAATTGTTAAGAATGGTATTATAACGATAGATATTCCGCCGGGATTTATTGGATATCATCTCGGGTTCACCGCTGTTATCACTCGGCCCGCCGTCCACGGCTTGGATGGCATGATAAAAAACATTGTATTCGACCGTGGTGTTCATGTCCACGCTGGCCAGGCTGCTGTTGCCCACCCGGATGGTCTCCCAGCCGTTGGACAAATCCGCCGGCAGGGAACCGTCCGCCGCCACATACAGGCGGGGGTCGTCGCCGAGGGGAATTTTTCTTTCGCCGAAAAAATTATAGCGGAGGGTATGGTAACCCCAATCAACGGTATCATTCGTGTCGCGATAAACAATGATAGTCGCCTGACGGATAGAGGTGCGCCGGAGCGGGTCAGGATTAGTTATATCGGCCGGATTGAAGTCGCGGCCCGCCGTCTCGCAATATTCGACGGTGTGACGGTAGCCGTTTATTGATATCCAAGCGCCGTAGTGGTCGTTGTTGGCGTAGTCGGTGTTGTCGCGACCGCAGTAGTCGAACTTCAAGTGGGTCAACCGCATGTAGCGGGAACCGCCATCCATCTGGATTATATAGGCGCTGGACGAAGCGCCGCTGTAGTCTAAATAGGTGCCCGCTTTATACATGCCGCTGGTCGGGGCGAAGTTGAGCCCGCCGAGCACGAGGCCGCGGCCGGCTAGATTTATTTTACACAAGCCGGTGACCGTGACGCCGCCGGGCATCGGTTTGTAATTGGTATCGCAGGCGAGTATCATCGCGGGGTTAGCCTGCGCGGCGGCATCGGTCATAGAGCCCGTCAGCGTAAGGATAAGACCGCTCCAAGTGCCGCCCTTTAGATATACACGATCGCCGGCCGAAAGGGTCGAGAAGCGCGCCCCGTTTTTGTCGATCCCCGCATTGAACTGGGTCGCGGTATCGACGTAATACACGGCGGCACGCGCGAGGTTGGCGAACCCGGCACAAAACAGCAGCGCGAAAAGAGTAGAAAGGTGGGGTCGGAAGGCTTTCATTGAAGCCAGGATTTAAGACGAAAAAATTGGCGTGGGGCGGGGCCGGTGACGGTCAACAAAACCGATTGGTCTGCGCCGGCGACGCCGGCGTAGCCGGGAAGCACTGACCAGCCGCCGGGGTTGGTCAGGTCGGAACTGGTCTCGACCGCGTAGCGCCGAGCCAGTCCAGCGTAGCCCGGACCGGTCGCTGCTCGGGCGGTAAAGGCGAGTGACAAGACCTCCGCCGCGGAAACGAGGGATAACAATCCGCCCGTTTCGCGAACGAGCGGATCGGTGCCGAAGACATATTCCTGCAGGTTGGTAAACGTATCGCCATCCGGATCGGCCAGATCAGCGGCATCGGCCGCGTTGGCAAAAGTGCCGAAGCGCGTCGCCCGCCAGTCGGCGATGGAGGCCGTGGAGCCAGCGAGCGTCAGGACCAGTCGCGGGCGGTCTGCCACGGAAGCGCTTTCGCGCGAAGCGTAGCCGACCTCGCCCGCTGCGCCATAGTCGCCCGTCGCGAAGACGCGTAGGGCCAGTTGCGCATCGCGGAGCCGGGCGGCGGCGAGCGGCGCGCTGACATTAAATTCGGCCGCAGCTCCGGCGACCGGGAGCCATTGGGCGAAGGGTTTTCCGGAAGCGGGTTTGTTACCGTAGACAAGCTTGTCCTCAGCCCAGTCAGCACTGGTTAAGGCGACGACATTTTCATTGCCTGCTTGGACGGTGGAAATGCCGGCGAGGCGCACGCGGGCATCGAGCACCTCGGCCCCCAGCCCGGAGAGATCCCACCTCAGGAAAGTTTCGTGGTTAGTCGCGCCGCTGGTCGCATCACGCGCGATCAGCGTTTGGGCGGAACCGTAGTTAACCGTTTGGAAGTCGGTGCCGGCGCGCACAAATGCGTCCGCCGTGGGCGCGATCTCCACGGTGCGCGAAGCTGGAAGCGACTTGGCGACTTGAAGCAACAGGACAGCGTAGTCGACCGAACAGTCCGGACCGAGCGCAACGTCAAGGCGGCCATCGGCTAGCAGGGAGGGCTCGACCGCGATGGTGCGCGAGGCGGAACCATCGGCGGAAATGGGCATCCAGCCGAGCGCGGCGCAGGAAAGCGGCGTCGCTAAGTCATCGAGTCGCAAGGTGTCGTCGCTGGCGGCCGCGGTGGAACCGACCGCGCGAAGCCCAACGGTGAGCGCGGCGGCGACCACCACATCGCCGGGATCAAGAGAGAACGAGAAGCTGAAGGCGACGTGCCGCCGGATGGTCGTTGCATCGAATAAAGACGCCGCCGGCAGGGCGTCTACGGCTTCGACTCCAGCAAGCCAGGTGGAGTTGCAGGCCACGGCCTCTCCTGTGCCGCCGGAGCTTGTCTGCTGGTCGATATCGCCGAGCCAGACCTCGCGAAACTCGGAACGCGGGCGCTTCAGGCGCTGCTGAAGTTGGCCATGGTAAAGGCTGCGTGGATACACCGCCCGGCCGGCCGAGCCGGAGCCGTCGTAAGTGCCGTCGGGATCGGCCCCGACGGGAAAGGCACTGGCGAGGATGGCGCCCTTCGAGCCAACCAGCCAGTTTCGGGCCGTAGGTGGGTTACGCACGCGGAAGGCGTTAGCGACCGAGTTCCAGACCACCGAGTATGCACCTGCCCAGCCGTGGCCGGTGCCGGCGTTGCCGCGGTTCTGGATGTTCAGCTCGTTGCCGCCGACCGCAACGTTGTCGAAGAGGGCGCCGACCGTCCAGCGATGGTGCGGGCCGGTGTCGGCGTAGGCCGATTCGGCGGTGCAGTGCACGAAGGCGTTGGGTCCGGGGACCAACGAGCCGAATACAAAATCGTGACGGCCCCTGCGTGCGAAGTTATCGATAAACAGACACAGCTCGCCATCGTCGTTATTGAAGGAATAACGCCGGGAGCCAGTGATGATCGAAATCGGATCGAGGCAACGCGACCCAGAGACGGTCAGCCACTTGCAGTCGGTCCCGGCAAGCACAGCGGAGTAGCCAAAATATTGCGCGGTGATGTTGCGCACCCAGCCGTGCTGAAGCCTGCTAAGCTCGATGAAGGTCCAGGCGTGGGCCTCGTCGGTCGGCGAGGCGTAGTCGGAGAATCCATACAGATCTTCGATGCCGACCTGTTGGATGCGGCCCGTCCAGGTGTAGCGCCAGATCTGGCCGCCGCCGTAGCGGGACTCGATGCTCTGCGGAATCGGCGCGTCCACCGTGACCCACTTGCCCTCAATGCGGGTGATCACGCGGTCGAAGAGGAGATCACGGGATCCGGCGGTCCAAGGCACCACATCCGGATCGCCGCCGGTGCCCGGCCCGAGTTGATCCATGCCGAGATCCACGATCCAGTTTTCTGGGCTGGGGCGTTTCACGATGACGGTGTGACCGACCGCGAGACCCGTGGTGGAATCAACCTGAAACGTCCGCGCGCCAGCCGGCATGAGAGTCTGGACGAGGTTGCGAGTCGTTCCACTAACAACGCTGCGGCTGCCGGTGCCGAGGACTTGGAGGACGGTGTATTGACGCGGATCGGTCGCGCGCAAGCGGGTGCCCGTCGCGGGATCGGGGCCGGCACCTTTTAAAACCACGCCGCTTGCGGAGATTTTAACGGTATTGGCCAGTTGATACTCGCCGGCGGAAAGGAAAACCACCCCACGCCAACCGGCGGCGTCGGGGGTGTAGGCCGAGACGGTGTTGATCGCCGTCTGCAGGAGGTCGGTGTCGTCCCCGGGACCAGGTGAAACCGACAACCAGCGCGACGCGGGGATGGTGGCGGCGACCTCGGGCAGGGGTTCATCGCCACCGCGATAACCGCAGTTTGAAAAATCGGCGATGCGCTGCCCGCGCTCGTCCAGTTGATAAAGCAGATCCCCAGCCGCCGAAGGATAAACCCAGGCCCCAGTCGGGGTCTGCGCGGGTCCCGCAAACGGAAAAACCAGCCCTAAAAACGCGGTGAGTGCGGAGAATTTTTTCACGACACGGCAGTGCGAGCGGCCAAGCCTAGCGCAGCCAGGCCTTGAGTCGGAAAAATACCTTTGGGGCGACCAGCGCAGGGGTGCCAGAGACTGTCTGGCCGTCGCCTACGATATCGGAAAACCCTGGGACGGTGGTCCAACCGGCGGCGTTAGTGAGGTCGGTATTGCTTTCCACAGCGTAGTGGCGGGAAAGCCCGGTGTAGCCTTGGCCAATGGCGCTTTGTGCCAGAAAACTGAAAGCGAGACCAGAACCCGAGCGCTGCAAGGACAGCAGGACGGCGGAGTCGGAGGCTCGGGGCGCCGTGCCGAAGACGTATTCCACGCTGTTGGCCAGGCCGTCGGCATCGGGGTCAGCGGTGTCGGCCGCTTCTCCGGAATTGGCGGTGCCGCCAAATTGGGCCTGCCGCCAAGCCTCGAGCGAAGTTTGGGTGTTGAAAGTCCCGGTCGCGCTATAAGTGGTGCCTTGGGCGTTGGTCGCGTAGGCCGCGAAGGTGTAGGCCATGCCTGGCGCGAGACCGGAGGCGTTGACGGTGAAAACGCCGGTGGTGCCGGTGGTCGCGAGCGCCGTCACGCCGGTGCCGCCGAGTTGCGGGTTGGTATTGGCGGAGGTCAGCGCGTAAACTACGCCCCGCGCGGAGACGCTAGCCCCGCCGTCGCCGGTGACGTTACCGCCGAGGGTAGCAAGCGTATCCGTGATCGCCGTAGCCGAGGGTTGGCCGAGCGTGGGGCGGGTGGCGGACACGACTAGTTCCTTGACCCTGATCAGAACCCGACCGGCCCCACCGGTCCCGGAGGCAATTGTGATACCACTGGAATCTCTAGCGCCAGCGCCACCGCCACCGGGTGCAGAGCCGTTGCCGCCGCTCACCGAGCCAGTCGTGGGTCCGGTGCCCCCTGCCCCGCTGCCGGTGGGCGCGACCGCACCGAGGTTATTGGTCGCAGCGTTTCCAGAGCTGGCGGAACCAGCTCCGCTACCGCCGCCACCCGCGAAGCCGCTCAGGCCATTGGCCCCATTACCCCCAGCGTAAAGCACCTCACCCACACTGCCGGTGGTAGTCCCTGACCCACCCGTGCCGTAGGCGGTGGTTCCGGTGTTGCCGATCGCGCTCTGCCCGCCAGCGCCACCCTTGGCCAGAATCGTGGAGGAGGGGGTATTACTGGAATTAAACCAAGAATCGCCACCCGGCACCGTGGTGTCGTTTACAGCGGAACTATTAACGCCACCGGCGCCGACTTGAATGTAGTAAACATTTCCGGGTGTAACGGCGAAGGCGTTGACCTTGGCGTAAGCCCCACCGGCTCCGCCGCCACCATATTGCACGGTCCCGCTACCCCCGCTACGCTGGGCACTACCGCCGGCTCCACCCGCGCCCCAGCAAGCCACCTCTACAGCGGCAATATTGGCCGGGCAGGTCCAGGTGTTGAGCCCGGTCGCGGTGATCGGGAAAGTAATCTCGGTCGGAACGCTGCCCACCAAGGTGGTTAAGGTGGCATAGCCGGTGCCGTTGCTATTGGTAACACCAACCGTGGTGGTATAGGTGCCTGCCGTGGTGGGTGATCCGGAGATGACACCCGTGCCCGAATCCAGGACCAACCCAAGCGGCAAATTGCTCGCGCTGTAGCTGCTGGGGCTCGGAGTATTGGATGCGGCGATTTGATACTGCAAAGCCGTGCCGACGGCGCCCACCATCGTCAGGTTGCTATCGATGATTGGTTTCGGGGCGGTCTGGAACGAGGCGTTAAAGGATTTACCTTTGGAGCCGTTAACATTCACACTTAGCGTGATTGGATTGGTTCCGGTGACGGTGACGCCGGGATCGACGGACAAGGTCCCGAGCGCGGCACGGCCGCTGAGGGTGACGGTGATCGTGCCTGTATAATTTTGCGTGGGGTCGGCTAGGCCCACCGAGAGGCGGTTGTAGGTTTCTTTTACAATGACCGAAGACTGCCGGTTCACCGTGATAATATCTACCGTCCCACCCGTGTCAGGGCCGCTGGTTTTGGCCCAGAAATTTGCCGCCAGCACCCCGGACGTGAGGCTTTTCACGGCTTGGATGCCGGTGGTCGTGGGGGTAGGTTCTCGATTAGCGAGGATGGTGACATCAGGGTTGGCGGCATAGGCCTTAACGCCGGCGGCATCCCGGTTGGGCAGGATAACATAGGAATACTTTGCGTTGGCAGGAGTCTCGCCGTGGTTGAACCAGAGTTTTAAATAATAATCCGTGTATACGGTGGGATCGGAATCGGTAGGATTTATGGTTGTCCAAGCGCCGCTGCCCGTAGTGAATTGGGCCTGTAATTGGGTGCCGCCATCCGGGAAATAATAGCCGCCGACGCCCCCGAGCGCGCACCAGGTGGCGCCTGTGCTGGTCGTGACCGTCACGGGATTTGGCCAAAGGGAGGATGCGGACAGGGCGTAGGGGGTGCCAGCGATGTTAAACGAGGTAGCGCCGGTAGCCGGGAGTTTACGGTTCTCCACTGTGGTATCTACCTGATGGCCAGCAGTCGTGGATGTGATGCCGGCCCCGAGGCAAACGATCTCATCGTCCAGCATGAACCAGGATTTTTTCGCATACAGTTCCGTGCCAGTGGGATGAGCGGACATACCAGCTACGCCATAAGTTTTATCGACCTGCGCGCCACCCACCCAATTTTGATCGGTCACCGCATAATCGGGGGCGGAGCTCAACTCGGCCGTCGTCCCGGGGAGATGATACCAATCCACGGTCGCCCAATAATTGTCCGTGTATTGAGTATCGGCGTCGCCCAAGTAGAGGTAGGTCACGCCGGCACCGGTATACCAACCTTTTAAGTTGGTGGGGGAGGTGGTATTGATTTCGTAACCCCCTACGCGGGTGGATGACATGCTCAGGCCAAAGCCGTAACCCGCGCGAAAAGCGACGACTCGGTCCATGCTGGGGAAATGATACTGGCCGGGGGGCAGTTGCGGGGAGTCCGCGAAGGCCGTCAACTCGGCCGCGACGGCGGTGGGCGCGAAGCTGGCGATTGAGCGGATATTCGCAATCAGTCGGGCCCCGACGCTATATTCATCGGAAGAGGAGGAGGCAATGGCACGACCCCGCACCATATCCATCATGGCGCCATGATACATACAGGGCGCGAAGCCCTTGGTGATCCAGCCATAGATATTCGAAAGCTCCGGGTCGGTAATCTCCCAAGGCGAGCCATAGAGTAACTTCACCAGAATAGAGATATTCTCCACCAGTTCCTGGCCGTATTGGCCGGTGTAGGGAATATTGTAGTGAAAGATAAAAGAGCCGTCCGCATAAAAACCATCCCCGCTATCCACTTCGGTAAAGACGCTCCGGCCGTCGAAATCAAAAGGATTGTCTCCACTCAGGTTGCCTCGGGCCTCGTCAAGGAGCAGGCTGCCAGTGATAGTGTAGTCGGTCTGGGGGTTCACCGGATGGCCGACGGTATTTTGCCAAACCCGGGTCACGGTGGCCGAACCATTACCCAGGAGCATGCCTTGAACCGCCATGGTGAGCGCGGCGTTGGAGGTATTGGCGCCCGTTAAAGCTCCCCAATAAAAATAGTCCCTTTGATTAACACTGTTTGGACCGAAATTATAGGCGGCCTTGATATAGTTTATGATTCGGGTTGAGTCCAACGCGACTGGGTTCGAGAGGAGCAGGACCGCAGCGTTGTTGAGCGCCTGCGGGGCGGCGATTTCCCAGTCATACCAATTGCCAAACTGCGTGCCGGTGGCGGTATAAACATTCGCGGTGAGCCAGTCCAAACCGCCGACAATCGCAGCCCGGAGCGCATCATTTTGATAAAGCGCACAGGCCGGTATGGCATAAGCTTGGGCCATGTATTCGAGGCGCTTAAAGGAATCCGCGATGTTACCCGAAGCAACATCCGCACTTACTCCCGTCTGGGGCGCGAGGGGAAGGTCGCTCCAAAGGGCGATCTGGGGCAACCCAACTGCACCGGTGCCTTCGCCGCCACTGAAGCTCACGACCGGCGGCGTGGTGTAGCCCGAACCGCCACTAGTTACAATAATGGCCGAAACCTTGCCCGCCGAAATCGTGGCCGTGGCGGTGGCGCCGCTGCCCGCTCCTCCTGACAGGGTAACGGTAGGCGCGGTGGTGTAGCCCGCGCCTCCATTGGTCACCTTAATCGAACTTACGGTGTAAAGCAGCGTTGTTTGATAACCCGAGGAACGCGTGTTAATACTGGAAGTGCTCTTAGAGGAAGTGACATCCGCGATCAAGGTGCTCTGCCATGCCGTCCGCAAAGCCGCGAACCGATCCACGACCGTTAGATTCAGGATCGCCGTGCCAGTGGCGCCGCCCGCCGTGGCGGAAAGGGTGATGTTCCAGCTTCCGGCCGAGCCAACGGCGGGAGTGCCGGCGATGACACCCGTCGCGGCATCCAGGCTCAGGCCAGCCGGCAGGCCAGAAGCACCAAAAGTCCCGGGCGCACCGGTAGCCGTGATCTGATACCGGAACGCGGCGGACTCCCGGCCACTGGCCGTCAAGGCGCTCGTAATCAGCGGAGCCGCCGCCGTAACCGTGAGGACCAAGGTGGCCGAACCCGTGCCACCGCCATTGATGGCGGAAAGGGTGATATTGGCGGTGCCGATGGCGGTCGGGGTGCCTGTGATCTCGCCGGTGTTACTGTTTATACTCAAACCAGCGGGCAGACCGGTGGCATTAAATGAGGTCGGGGTATTGGAGGCTGTGATTTGGTAACGAAACGGGTTTCCGACCTGACCGCTAGCGGTCAGTGTGCTGGTCACGACTGGGGTCGGCGGAACCGCGGCCGTGATATCCGCGATAACGACGTTATCGATCAGCCAATTGCCCAGGTTGGTGGTGGATGTATTAAAACCGAGACGGCCGAGGTTGCTATTCCCGGTCAGCAGCACCGCAGCGTTGTCGGTAGCGGTAGGGTTGAATGCAGAGGCCACAACAAACGTCCCATTCAAGAACACGGAAAAACTATTGGCGCCGAGCGTGCGAAAGGCCGAGTCCGGCCCGATATAATTTATGCTGTTCGTATCATGATCGTTGGCAAAAATCTTCACCGACTGCTTGGTGCCCACGGCGTAGCTGCCGGTGTAGACCGTGCCATTGCCCTGCACGGAAAAAACCGGCGTGGTCAAAGAACCAAATTGGTTGAAGGTGACCGCCGCGATCCGTTTTGCAGAGGAACCCCCCGCGGTCGCGACGGCACTATTCCAAGCCAGCAAACCGATGTTGATCGGCTGGGTGCCGGTGGCCGAGGGCGTGGCGTTGTTATACAGATCAAAGGCAACCGCCAAAGTGGTCTGCCCGCTGGCGCCGGCATTAAACTCCAACTGGCCGGACGAAGTCCCCACATCATTCAACCACGCGACCTTTCCGCCGGATCCGATGGCAGTGACGCCCGCGATGGCCGTGACTTGGCCCGATGCCTTTACCCCGTTGACCGAGGTGGCAACAGGAACGGTGGGAATGGCCACGCTCGTCGTGAGGCCATCAAAATTCTCGCTTAACAAATCGGTAGCCTGAGCGCTTGGCACAATCAACGCCATGAGCAGCGCCAAAAAAGGGCGCCCACACTTGAGCAGTGAGCCGCAAAGTCCGCTGAATAAACGGGAGTTCATGCAAATAATTTTCATCGGGGTAAAAGGAATCAGGCCCGCCCGCGCAAAAGGGACTGGCGATTTTGAAGCAATGGGGAAGGGGTTATTTATAGTTATTAAATAACGTCTAAACTATTCAACTCTTTTGGGCTGCGGGCGCAAAAAAACCGACTCTGGGCGGAGTCGGTGCACAAAAAAACGAAAGCGGAGGCATCCGCGCCCGGAAGTTCAGGACTTGGGGGCTTCGGGGGCCTTGTCGGCGGGCTTGGCGGGACCGGTGGAATCAGCGGGCTTCTTATCGCCGCAGCCACTGCCGCAGCCTTCGTTGGCATAACCGAGGGAAACGACCGACAGGAGGGAAACGACGAGGAGGACTTTTTTCATGATGATTTTGTGGGGGTTGTTGAAGTTACAGGCCAGAAACACGAAGCCTAGGCCGTCTTTTCTCTGACAATTGAACGTTAGGGTTGTTTCCAAAAAAAGCAAACCGCGCGTATTACAGTTTTCCCACGAGAAAGTAGCCGATGATGGCGGCGACGTAGGCGGTCAGGCCCGCAAGGAGGAGACAGACCTCGATAAAGAACAGGCGCGTTTTGCGATCCCGATAGCACACGATCTGGGCCAGCAGCGCGGCGTCATCCCCGCCCTCTGGGCGGCGGAATTGCGTCACCCAGCGGATACGCAGCGAACCGCCCAGAATGAGTAACATGGAGCCCAAAACGAGAGCCAGACCGGCGGCCAGCGCCAGCCGTTGGAAATCTCCCGCCGCCGCGATGCGCGGACCGGAAAAGCCAGTGATGGTTAGGGCGAGGGTAGCCACGGTCAGGAGTAGCTGCGACCGAGTCTGGAGCACGCTAAACTGGCTGATGAGCAGGCGGAGCGCGCCATCCAACCCCGCCCCGACCGCCAGCAGATGGCGGGCTTCGTCGTGCTGGCAGGCGACAGGCTTCTCGGGGGCGGGTGACGTGGGCATGGTTGTAAGGTTTGTGGAGAAAGGGCGAAAATCCAGCTCAGGGTTCAGACCCCGAGTCCGGAGCGCACGGGGGCGTCCGCGCCGGCAACGGCGAGGCGGATGCTCTCCAGGTTTTCACGAACCAAGGCGCCCATGGATTCGCAACGCAGGTAGGCGGGGCGTTTATAGAAATCCGCCAGCCCCTCACGCAGCTCGCGCACGTGGTCGGGTGGTGCGATGGGGTCGGCGCTCATCGCCGCCAGCAGCATGGCCAGGCGGTCCTCGATGATAGCGGCGCGCTGGAGAATGATAACCTGCTCCTCGCGCTGGTATTGGCGGGCCGTCTCGATGCGAAGGTGCTTCGCGCAGAAGAGCGCGAGCGGGGCATTGTCCTTAAAGAACTGCGGCTTGTAGAGGTTGAGTCGGCCCTCGTAGCTCTGCTGGTCGAAGTCGAGCGCGCGCACGCGGATCTGCGCGTCCTCGAAGTCGGGCGTCACCACCATGACGAAGTTGTAGGCACGCATGTCGCCGAGCAGGCGCACAAAGCTACGCTCATTAAATTTAACCAACTCCTTCGCCAGACGAACCGGCCGGATCTCGGGGCTTTGCAGCCAGCGGTCGATGAACTCGTTGCCCGGAATGCCGGCGATGTGCTCCTCGACGAGGGTAGCGCCGCAGGTGAGGAAATTGAGGCGATTGGGGGAGAGCAAATGCTCGAGCTCGAGGCCGTAGATGCGCGAGGCGTCACCGCGCTTCACGTAGAAGTGGTCGGGATTATCGTTGTAGGCGTTTACGATGCGGACACGGAAGGGCGCGGAGTTGCCGAAGGCGCAGAAGTCGATCCGGTCGATGTAGAGGTGCTGCATGACCGAGAGGTCGCCGTCCACGCGGAGGATGGCGTAGACGCGTTTCAGGTCCTCGTGCAGGCCCTGCATGTCCAGCCGGTCGTAGAACACGCTTTCCCAGAGCGAAGGTTTACCGCGCCCGTCGGAGAGGGGCACGCTATCAGTGAAGCGCCGCAGCCGCTCATAAGTGACCGGCAGATCGCGTTCGCGCCGCGTCCGCCGTAGGTAGGCGCGCAGGGCGTCGCTCACAGGAAAGGCCGGCTTCTTCTGCTGCAGGCGCCGGGCGTCAGGCGATTCGCGTTCGTCAGGCATCACAGAGGCAGGCTAGACTTGGCAGCGGCGGCGCGGAAGGCCAAAGCCTCGGGCCGTGCAGGTTCAAGATCACGCCCTCGGTTTGGGAGAAGGTGGGCGCACGCCGACCGGAGAAGTTGCCGACGTTCTGTTTCCAGCAGGCGGGGGCATGGCAGGTAATTCCAGCCGGAGGTAGTCATACATCACGTGGCTGGCCTGGGCGGAACCGCCAAAGTGGAAGGTAAAGGTGTTTGGCCCAAGCTTGAGACGGGACACCGGGATAGTGACATCGAGGGTGGAATATTTCGCGTGGATGCCTTGGCGGAGAAGGGCGTTGCCGCCGTTGACCGGCGGGGAAAGTCGGGCGAAGGCCTTAGACTCGTTATTCAGGTAAAGCCAGAGACGGGCGTAGTGCGCGCTCGCAAAGGCGACGGTGAGAGTGGCGTTGCCGCTAACGGGTAAGGCCGGCAGCTCGAAGTTCACTTTCCAATCCCAAGCGACATAAGTGGTGGCAGCACCAGCGGTGACGGGGAGAGAGGTGTGGACGTAGTTCCAGTCGCGGCCGGGGGCGCTCGCGCCGACAATGTAAACGAGAGGGCTGGGCAGTTCGGCGGCAAAGCTGTTCCATAGGAAGGGCTCGAAGTAGTCGTTGCCGTGGCGGAACTCGCGGGCGGTCCGGTCGGGCGTGCCGATTTCCCACGCGATGCTCGCGCCGGGGTGAGCAACGGTCCAGGTCAGCGTGCCCTGAGCGTTGGTGGCGCCGGCGGTGACTGACACGGCGGTTTTGGAGTATTCGCCCACCACTCCGTCGTTGTAGGCATAAAGCGTGTAGGAACCGGGACGGACGGCGGGAATGGTGAAGTTTCCCGAAGCGTCAGCGACGGTCCAGTATTGGTAGCCCTTGCTTTGGAACTGCCAGTTGCCGGCCACGTCCTCGGGTGCGGCGAGGCCGACGCGGGCGCCGGCTCCACTCACACTGAGCTTGAGGGGATCGTTGATCACCAATCTACCGCTCACGGTTCCGCGGCCGGCCGCGGCGGGATGGTCGGCGTTCACGAGCCAGGAGTAGGGCCAGGCGGCCTTTTCGGCGGCGACCTGGGCCTTGGCGTCGGCCCAGAGGGCGTCTCCGGCGTTCGTCGTCGCCGTGGTGCCGTTGCAATAAAGCAGGAACGGGCCGAACATTTTTCGCCACGACTCTCCGGCGGCCACGCTGATGCCGGAGGCGTTGTAGTGGTTGCGGCCGAAATGCATGAGGATGTAACTCTCAGAAAGCGTCAGGTCCTGCTTGGTCGGGCCATCGTTGAAATAGTCGTGGCCGCCGAGCACGAACCAGACGCCCTTTTTGGCGATGTCGCTGGCATGGCCCCAGGTGCCGATATCGAAGTAGCGCGCAGCGTAGGAATACTTGCCGTCATAGCGACCGGCGCGCACGCCGGTGTTGAGTTTGACGATCTCGGCGATGCTGGTGCGACTCGCCTGCCGGTAGTCGTAATAGGAGGGCATCTCCCAATTGCGGAGCTCATCAACGTAGGCTCGTTCAAAGGCGTAGGTGGTCGCGGTGTGGGGCAGCTTCCAGACGATGCGCCACTCGCCGACGGTGGCCGCGGGGTAGTCGGCGGGATGATCTAGGATAGCGAAGGCGTAGAGCCCAGTGTCACCACGGCGCAGCACCCAGTGGAGCTCGATATCGAAAACGTGCTTGAAACCGGCGGCCTTCCACGTGCGTTTGCACGAGATCTCCACCATATCGGCAGTATTGGTGAACACCGAGAAGACACATCGGCTCGGTTGCTCGTAACTTGGGCCGCCATCCATACTGTAGTAGATGGGGTTCGCGGGGTCGACCATCTGGTTGCCGTTAAATTTGTAAGAGGTAACTCGGCCGCTAGCCGGATCGATGGTCGCGTTGATCACCCCGTTATCGAGCGTCGCCGCGGTGGAGTTAAAAGCGAGGGTGACGTTTGGTCCTGCGCCCGCCGCGCCGCCGCCCGGATCGTTGGCCCGGGCTGAAGCTAAACACAGAATCGCCAAGCCGCAGGCCATGAGGGCACGACCAAAACCAAGGGATCGCTGCAAAAAAAAATTCGCGGGCATAAGGGGATAGGGCCAATGCATTCACCGGTTTCATAGCCCATTAGACCCCGCCGCGACAACCAAACAGATACCATAACGGCTAGGGTAAGCCGGCCTACAACTAGCACAAAACCACCCAACCACGCTTGCGTCGGTCGGTCCTGCGCACAGCCTAGCGATTGTCCTTCCTTCCACCAACCATGCCCAAGACGCACTCCGACATCGGACTCATCGGCCTCGCCGTGATGGGTCAGAACCTCGCCCTTAATATCGCCGACCACGGCTTCCAAATCTCGGTCTACAACCGCACCGTGGAAAAGACCGACAAGTTCGTCGCCGAAAATCCCAACACCCCCGGCGGTCTCGTCGGCACCAAGACCCTCCAAGAGTTCGCCGCCTCCCTTTCCAAGCCCCGCAAGGCCATCATCCTCGTTCAGGCCGGCAAGCCCACCGACGCCGTGATCGACGGGCTCACCCAAGTCTTCGAGCCGGGCGACATCATCATCGACGGCGGCAACGCCCTCTGGACCGACACCATCCGCCGCGAAAAGGCCCTCAAGGAAAAGGGCTTCCTCTTTATCGGCTCCGGCGTGTCCGGCGGCGAAGAAGGCGCGCGTTTCGGCCCCTCCCTCATGCCCGGCGGTGACAAGGCCGCCTTCAAGCACCTTGAGCCCATTTGGAAGGCCATAGCCGCCAAGGTCGACAAGAAGACCGGCAAGCCCCTCATGGGCGCGAAGCCCGGCAAGCCCGTCAAGGGCGGCGTGCCCTGCACCACCTACATCGGTGAAAATGGCGCCGGCCACTACGTGAAGATGGTCCACAACGGCATCGAATATGGTGACATGCAGATGATCTGCGAGGCCTACTCCCTCATGCAGGGCCTCCTCGGCCTGAAGCCCGCCGAGATGGGCGAGATTTTCTCCCAGTGGAACAAAGGCGCGCTCGACAGCTTCCTCGTCGAGATCACCGCCGACATCCTCAAGCAAAAGGATCCCGTTACGAAGAAACCCTTCGTCGACGTCGTCCTCGACACCGCCGGCCAGAAAGGCACGGGCAAGTGGACCTCGGTCAACGCACTCGACATGGGCGTGCCCGCCCCGACCATCGCCGAGTCCGTCTTTGCGCGCTGCATTTCCGCAATCAAGGACGAGCGTGTCGCCGCCTCGAAAGTCCTCAAGGGCCCGAAGGTGAAGAAAGTCGGCCCCGCCCAAAAGAAAGCCCTCATCAAGGCCATCCACGACGCCCTCTATTGCTCGAAAATTTGCTCCTACGCCCAGGGCTTCCAGCTCATGCGCACCGCGCAGGGCGAATACGGCTGGAAGCTCAACTTCGGCCAGATCGCCCAGATCTTCCGCGGCGGCTGCATCATCCGCGCGGCCTTCCTGCAGAAGATCACCGAGGCCTATGCCCGCAACCCGAAGCTCGCGAACCTCCTGCTCGACGAGTATTTCAACGCAACCATCCAGAAGGCCCAGGCCAATTGGCGCAAGGTCATCGCCCTCGCGGTGGAGAGCGGCATCAGCGTGCCGACCTTCGCCTCGGCTTTGAGCTACTACGACGCCTACCGTTCCGCCCGCCTGCCCGCCAACCTGCTTCAGGCCCAGCGCGACTACTTCGGCGCCCACACCTACGAGCGCGTCGACCAGCCCCGCGGCAAGTTCTTCCACATCGACTGGCCCGAGGCCGTCCGCCCCCAGCTCGAGGCTTAAGCCCCAGCCGCAGCCAACCGATTCGGTTCACCAAGCCGCGCCCACTTGGGCGCGGCTTTTTCGTGTCCTGCCAAACCGTCTAAGTTTACAAAACGGCGGCGTGATGAGCGCGAACGGGCAGGCGAGGCGAACCCTCGTCCGCGAGGGCTGGCGCGGAAACTCAGCTCTCCAGCGTGTAGCCGTTTTCGCCGTGCTCGGCGCGGTCGAGGCCCTCGGACTCCTGCTCGGGGGTGACGCGTAGCCCGATCACGAGCTTCACGATCCAGACCAGCGCCACAGTCGCGATCGCCGACCAAGCGATCGTCACGCCGAGCGCCAGCGCCTGCACACCGAGTTGCTCGCCCATCGGCTTCACCACGCCGAGGCCGCCCAAGGCGCTTTGACCAAAGACCGCCAGCAGCAGCGTGCCGAGGATGCCGCCCACACCGTGCACCGCAAAAACGTCAAGCGAGTCGTCGATGTGCAGGCGCTCGCGGATGAGGTTGACCGCAAAGTAGCACACCACCGAGGCGATGCCACCGATTAGGATGGCGCCGATCACGCCGACGTCGCCCGAAGCGGGAGTGATGGTCGCGAGACCGGCGACGAGGCCGGTCACCATGCCGACCACGCCGGCTTTGCCGTTGCGGACTTTTTCCAAAAACATCCAGACCAGCGCGGCACTGCAGGCCGAGAGGTGCGTGACGAGAAGCGTGAGCCCGGCGGAGCCGCCGGCGGCGAGCCCGCTGCCGGCGTTAAAGCCGAACCAGCCCACCCACAGCATGCCCGCGCCGACGAAAACCAGCACCGGCTGGTGCGGCGGGTGCGGATGCTGCGGGAAGCCCTTGCGCTTGCCGAGCAAGAGCGTCACGCCCGCCGTGGCGTGCACCACGATGCCGCCAGCGAGATCGCGAACTCCGAGCTGCGCCAGCCAGCCGCCGCCCCACACCCACTTGCAGACCGGCGCGTAGACGACGAGCAGCCAGAGCGCGGAAAACAGCATCATCGCGCCAAACTTCATGCGCTCCACCACCGCGCCGATGAAGAGTCCGGGCGTGATGATCGCGAAGGTCATCTGAAAAGCGGCGAAGAGAAGCTCGGGAATCGCCGTGCCCGCCGCGACCGACTGCGGAGTGAGGCCGCGCAAGCCGAGCGCGCTAAGATCGCCGATCCAGCCGCCCGCGCCCTTGAACGCCAGCGAGTAGCCGGCCACGACCCAGACCAGCGAGGCCGCGCAGGCCACGCCCGCGCACTGGCCGAGCACGGAGAGCACGTTCTTCGCACGCACCAAGCCGCCATAAAACAGCGCTAGGCCCGGCATAGTCATAAAAAGGACCAACGCGGTCGCAGTGAGAATCCAAGCGCTGTGGCCAGAATCGATCACTGCGCCCGTATTGGCGGACAAGGGAGTGACCAAAGTGGTCAAAATTAACCCTCCTCGGGCAATCGATTTGCAGGTGAACGCGGGGAACAACATAATAAGTATATGCAGCAGAAAATGTTCCTCGTATTAATTTTATTCATTATATGAACCGAATTAATTCTACGGTTAAGCGCTCCTTTTACGGCTCGGCGCGGTGAAGCGCGGTAACAAAACCGCTCCCTGCAACGGGCGCGGTTTGGGGCGACCCACCTCTGCTCACTCGACGTAGGGCACGTCGTTCCTCCAGCCAATCTTCACTTTCGAGAGGAACCAGGACTTACCTTTGTCGGCGTTGCCCTGATAAAAGAGGTAGGTCTGCCCGTCGGTGTCGGTAAAGACCCCGGGGTGGCCGGATTCGCTGGCGTTCCAGCTGCCCGGCTCGCCGACGGCCAGCAGTGGGGTATCGGAAAGGCGCTTCCAGTTCACCGCATCGGTGCTGACCGCGCAGCCGACCTGCTGGGGCATGTTGTTGTAGGCTCCGGCGTAAAACATGATGAGTGACTTGCCGCGCCGGACCAATGTAGGGGCTTCGAGGCACTCCTGCTCCCACGGCAGTTCGGGTTTCAAAATGGTGCGGTCAGCCAGCTGGGTCCATTTGTCCCGCGCCCAATCTGAATCGAGCGGGGCGGAGGCTACGCCGACGAGCTGGATTTTATAGCCAGGATCACGACTGGCAAAATAGAGGAGAAGGCGGTCGCCGTAGGGGATCACTTCGGCATCGATGGCGCGTCCGCAGGTCCAGTCCCCGTGAGGATGGAAAATGGGGTTGGTCGGCTCGCGGGTGAAGGTCACCCCGTCTTCGGACCAGGCATGACAGATGGCGTCTTTTTCGCGGTTACCGTAGGTCTGGTAAAAGAGATGCACCTTGCCCCCGAGCACGATGGCACCGGGCGCGCAAAACCCATTGGCCTCGCTGGGATGGGCAGGCTCAAGGGTCGTAAGTTTTTCCCAAATCAAAAGGTCTCGACTGGCCGCGACGCCGATGCGCCAGCCTTGCATGCCACCAAAAGTGGGCACGGAGTAATACATCAAGTAACGCCCATTAAACTTCACCACTGAGGGGTCCTTCGCAAACGGCGGGCCACCTTGTGAAGTATCACCATACATCATGACACCACGGTCAGTGTATTCTTTCACATTCACGTAGTCGGCGGAAAATGCCCGGGCGACCAAGACAGAAAGGCTCAGCAGGATAAAACAGGGGATTCGGAGGGATTGCATGATAAAGGGGCCTTTGAGAACAAGCGTGACGGGCTACAAAAGTGAACATTAATTCTTCATTCCTCAGAAATGGGGTGAATAAATCTTCCCGCGCGTCGAAGTTTAGCCTACCTTTTCCCATTACCCCCCCATGCCCCTCAATTTATCGGAAATGGTGCGCGTTATTTGTTGCAGACCCGGGCTGCTTTCCCGTCTGGCACTGGTCTGGGGCTGCTTGGCCGGAGCAACCGGCGCCCGCAGTGAAGAGGCCACACAATCCCTCGCGGGAAACTGGGAAGTCCGGCTAGACCCTAAAATCATGGGGGCCGGCCAAGGCTGGATGGAGCCGGGCGTAAAATTCGCGGACCAGTTGCCGCTGCCAGGCACCACCGATCAAGCAAACCTTGGCATCCCGCTGAGCGTAAAGCCGATAGTCAGCAAGGATGGCCTTGCCCGCCTGCACCGCAAGTTCTCCTACATCGGCCCGGCTTGGTATCGTCGATCGATCGAGATCCCGCCCACCTGGGAAGGTCGCCGCGTCCTCCTGTTTTTGGAGCGCGTGCTCTGGGAGAGCCAAGTGTGGCTGGATGGCGTCGAAATCGGTAAGGAAAACTCCCTCAGCACCCCCCACCAATTCGACCTGACCGCTCAAGCCAGCGTAGGTCGGCATGAACTGGTGATCCGCGTCGATAACCGGCAGCAATTCGACATTGGTCGATCCCACGGTTACATTGAGGATACTCAATCCATCTGGAACGGCATCGCCGGAACGATCGAGCTACGCGCCACGCCCCGCATCTGGATTGAGCAAATAGAGATCGAACCCGATCCAGCCAAGGCCTCCGCCAAGGTAAAAATCGGCAACCTCACGGGCCAGATCGGCGAAGGGAGCCTAAAGGCAAAAATCACCGGCCCGGGCCTCGCCTTCGAGGTGGCGGTGCCGGTGCGCTGGACGGCGGACGGCGGCGAAGCGACCATCGACCTGAAGGGCGCGCAATCCCTGCCGCTCTGGAGCGAATTCCATCCCTCGCTCTGCACCCTAAGCGTCTCGCTAGTTCGACCCGGAGCGGACGCGGTGACGTGCCGGCAGATTTTCGGCTATCGAAAAATTGCCGCGAACAGCACCACCATCACGCTGAACGATCTGCCGGTTTTTTTTCGGGGCACGCACGAAGGTGCATCGTTTCCGCTGACCGGTTATCCGCCCATGGACGTCGCCGAGTGGCGCCGGCTTTTTCGCATCTTGAAGGAATGGGGGCTCAACCACATGCGTTTCCATTCCTACTGCCCGCCCGAGGCCTGTTTCGCGGCGGCGGATGCGGAAGGTATCTACCTGCAAGCGGAGCTGCCGCTCTGGGCAGGCGACCTCGGTAAAAATGGTGATGCCGGCCGCGTGGCCTGGGTGCGAGCCGAGGCGGCGAGGATTTTCGCGGCCTACGGCAACCACCCCTCGCTCGTCCTATTTTCATTGGGGAACGAGTTGCACGGGCAATACGAGTTCATGAAAACCCTGCTGGCCGAACTGCAGCAGGCCGATAGGCGGCGGCTCTATACCCTCACCTCCAACCGCCTGTGGGTAGCGGACGCCCCGCCCAAAGTCGGCGAACGCGACGGCCCGCCCGGCACGGATGACTTTCTGGTCGAGCGCGCCTTTCGCGTGAACGGCAAAATCGAGGGCATGCGCGGACAGAGCTTTTTCAGCGAAGCCCCCAACACCGCGGTCGATTTTCGCAACATCCTCAGTCGCGCCGCCCGTCCCTTGCTGACCCACGAGATCGGGCAGTGGACGGTATTCCCCAACCTCGCCGAGATCCCCAAATATACCGGCGTGCTCCGCCCCATCAATCTGGAGGCTATCCGCGAGGATCTCCAGCAGGCGGGCCTGCTGGAGCAGGCGGCGGATTTTACGCGGGCTTCCGGTCTGTTCTCGGCCGAGCTCTACAAGCAGGAACTGGAACTAGCCCTGCGCACGCCCGGCCTCGCGGGTTACCAATTGCTCGATCTGCACGATTACCCCGGCCAAGGCACCGCCCATGTGGGCCTGCTGGATTCTTTCTGGGACACCAAGGGCATCGCAGACCCCGCCGCCTTTCGCGAGGCAGCCGCTCCGGTGGTGCCGCTCGTGCGCCTACCCAAACGTGTCTTCACCGCGGGCGAAAAACTCACCGCGCCCGTCGAGTGGGCGAATTACTCCGAACACCCCATCGCCGACCTTGGCGCCACATGGGAACTCACCACGACCACCGGCCAGTCACTCGCCCGCGGCACCCTCGCCGGCGTTGGCCTCGCCCTCGGCGCTAACCAACCCGGGGGCACTATCGAGTTGGCCCTCCCGCTTCTGGAAAAACCCGTCACCGCCGTGCTTCGCATCCAAGCCCCAGCCGCCAAAGCCGGTAACTCGTGGAAAATCTGGATCGTGCCACCCGCGCCGGCCGTGGAAGCCGCCGGCGTGACGGTGACCGACTCGCTCGCCCGGGCTAAAGCCGCGCTGCAAACCGGCGCCCGCGTGCTCTACCTGCCGCCCGCCGCCGCCCTGCGCCAGCATCAGGACACCGCCTTCCTGCCCGCCTTCTGGAGCCCTGTTTATTTCACCAGCCAAGCCGGCACCATGGGGCTGCTGATTCACGATCGACATCCCGCACTGGCGGATTTCCCGACTGCCGAACACAGCGACTGGCAATGGTGGGGCGTGCTCACGCCAGCGCCCGGAGCCGTCGTGCTGGATACGATTAATAAATCCCTCCGCCCCATCGTTCAGGTAATCGATTCCTTTGCCCGAAATCAAAAGCTCGGTCTGGTTTTCGAAGCTAGGGTCGGCCGCGGACACCTGCTGGTGAGCACCGTGAATCTGAGCGAAACCAACCTGACCGACCCGATGCGGCGCCAATTGCGGGCGAGCTTGGTGCACTACCTCGCCAGCGCTGCCCGCAGCGATCTCGTCAGTCTGAACGAGGAGGAATTGAGCCGGCTTTTCCGCGAGGAGGCCGCGGGCAAGCGCTCAGCCGGTGAATGGGTCAAGGACATGGAGCCTCCGCCTGAAAAGAAACCCTAGGCCCGGTTCCGCCCCTACCCCATCTCGCGCCCATGAAAAGATTTCGAATCGGCCGGCTCGTAGTGTGGCTAGCCCTAGCCAACCTGCTTTGCTCCGCCCCCGTTTATCACGCCCAAGGCGAGCTGGCGGGCGAAATCGGCCCTACGAGCGTGTTGCTGCAATCCCGCCTCACCGCGCTACCCGGCCCCGAACTCACCCCCGATGGCGATATCCCGGGCGCCGCGGGCACGGCCGCCTTCGAGTGGAGCGAGCAGGCCGATTTCACCGATGCCAAACGCACGGCCTGGCTCACCGCTACCCCTGAAAACGACTACATCATCCGCACCACTCTGGAAGGCCTCAGCCCCGGCCGGCGTTATTATTACCGCCTGCAGCTTGGCACACCCGAAAGCCCCGGCCGCCACGGCCCCACGCGCAGTTTCAAAACCCTCGCGCCGCTCGACGGCGCCACACCGGTGTCGTTTTGCATGGGCAACTGCATGCACTACTCTGCGTTCATGAGCGGCATCGCCAACGGCGACGGCCCCGTGACCGCGACGGAGGAGGATAAACGACTTGGTTACCGCGTATTCGCCGCCATGCGCATGCTGCGGCCGGATTTCTTTATCTGCGCAGGTGACGCAGTTTACTACGATTTCCCCAAAGCCCATCCGGCCAAGACCCTGCCGGAACTGCGCCAAAAATGGCATGAACAATTCCGGTTCCCGCGTCTGATCGAGTTTTTTAGCGACTGCCCCACCTATTGGGCCAAAGACGACCACGATTTTCGCTTCGATGACGCCGACCGTGAAGGCGACGAAGCCCCCACCGCCAAGACGGGCGAAGACCTGTTTCGCGAGCAACTGCCCCTGATGCCGCAGGGTGATAAGGACACGCCCACCTATCGCACCGTGCGCATCCACCCCCGCGTGCAACTTTGGTTCTTGGAGGGTCGTGATTACAGATCGCCCAACACGCTGCCGGATGGACCCGCTAAATCCATTTGGGGTGCCCAACAAAAAGCCTGGTTGGAAAAAACCCTGCGAGAAAGCCATGCTACTTGGAAGCTGTTGATCAGCCCCACCCCGATGGTCGGGCCGGATCGTAAAAGCAAAAACGACAACCACACCAACCCCCGCGGCTTCCGCCACGAGGCGGATGCGTTTTTCGCTTGGTTAAAACAGGAGAGAATCGAAAACGTCATAATCCTCTCCGGCGACCGCCACTGGCAGTATCATAGTATCCACCCGAGCGGGGTCGAAGAGTTCTCGGTGGGCGCCCTCAACGATGAAAACTCCATCCTAGGAGAATACCCCGGCCAGCCTACCTCGACCGATCCACAAGGGAAAATCATCCAGCCCTATCACTATAAAGAACCCACCGGAGGTTTCCTGCACGTAGAAATAGCCACGAAGGCCCACGACCAAGATATCCTGCGCCTATACTTCCGCGACGATAACGGAAACCTTTTATATCAAATCGAGAAAACGCCCTGAGATGCACTCCAGGAACCCCCGGCCCCAGCTTCGTAATCCTAGCTCATTCGGCTGGCTCGGCCTCTGGCTGCTCGCCTGCACCAGCCTGCCCCCCGCCCCGGCACAAACCGGACCAGTCGGCACGCTGTTTACCGTGCCCACCACCACGTTTTATAAACAAGTTTCCGGGGAAAGTGTCGTCACACTAAACGATACCACGGAAACTATCACTGGTGTGCAGACCCAAATAAACAGCCTGCGGACCCTAAACCCGACTAAACTCATCGTCATAAACCTGAAAGCGAACGGCCGCTACGTTGTCACCACCAGCCCGCTGGTGCTCGGCACCAATATGTGCCTGAACGGCGGCGGCGCCACGCTAGCTGCCGCGTCCGCCTCGATCACCGCGACCAGTCTGCTAAAAATTAGTGATGGATCTTCTTATGTTTCGGTGAATTATATTAAATTAGAAGGTAACGGGGCCAACGCTTACGGCCTCGAGGCCACCGGCGTTAACCGCGTGAATATCGATAAAGTCCGCACCCGCGCCACTGGGCTAGATGGTATAAAACTACAAGGCCTCGGACCCGATCTCTACGATAACGAGTGCACAATCACCCGCTGCGATACCGCCGGGGCCGCCAACGCAGCGGGGCTGCGCATCGTAAACACGACCCAAGCGGTTTGCATGGATAATAAAAGCCGCGATAACCTGGAAGGTATTGTCATCACCAACAGCTCGAGAGCCACAATTGTAAATAACACGCTCACCAACAACAGCCTTAGCGGAGTCTCCTTGCCCGATACGAGTTGGTCTTCAATTGCCAATAATCAGTTCACCGGCAACCCCACCGCGATCGCCACCAACGCCTCCACCTCCGCCTCCACGGGGAGTCAGCGCAATATCATCGCGTCCAATAATTTCGCCTCTGGAACTACCGGTATACAATTACTTGGGATTGGTAATCTCTTATACGACAATACCTTTGAGACCACCGTCACAACCCCGCTGGCCGCGCCCGGCGCCAGTAATAACCACGTGGTAGTGACCACCCAAAAGCCGCTGAACGCCGGTAATCAGGGCTACTTCTACCCCCCCACCGCCGCCAATTTCCACAACTCCACCATCGTGACCGGCAAGACTCGGGTAGATCTCAGCACCGGCGCGACTAAAACATCCGAGATTCAGGCGCTTTATGATACAGCCCGCCTCGCCTCACCCGATGCCGTGATTGTATTACGCCTCACCGCACCGGTTATCACCGGGGACGCAACCCTCGTCCCCCTGACCAACACCTGCATCGTTATCGACGGCACCATCAACCTCGATTCAGGCATCGATGCCATCAGCACGGGGGATATCCTCAACACCAATTATAATATCTCCATCTCGGGCGGCACTATTGATGGGAAAAATACCACCGGACGCAATGGTTTCGCTTTCCTCAACTGCGCCCGAGTCCTTGTTGATCACGTTAATTTACGAAACTTTGGCAGCAAAACCACCCGAGTGGATGGTTCTGACATAATCGCCTTTTCTAAAGGCGGAAATCCTTGTATCGTAGGTTATTGCACCTTGGACGGCGGCGCCGCCCGCGGCATCTGGGCCAAAGACGCCAGCGCCCGTTTCATCTTCAGCAATAATATCGTATCAAATGTAAACATGGACGGCATCGACTTCGATGCCTACAGCAAGGCAGGCCTGGCGAAGTTTAATGTCCTGACCGGAAACGTAAGAACCGGGATCTTCGTGGAAGAATGCGCCCAGAACAACCAACTCATCGCAAATACCGCCAATAATAATGATATCGCGTTTAACGTCTATGCCTACGCGGCCGGCCCCACCGCCTACAACACGCTGGTGGCCAATAAGGCCAACGGCAACCAGCGAGGCATTCGCATGGGCGCACGCACGGGCTACTCCACCGAACACAATTTCGCCTTTAATAACGCCATCCTGACCACCTCGCCCAACGGCGCCATCGACTCACAAACCATCGGGACCGAAAACTATTTTTCTAAAAACCACCTCGCGAGCAATACCACCCCGATCGCAGCGACTAATTCAGCGGTTTTCTTTAATTCGCCCAGCGCAGCCGCAAATACCGCACCGGTCCTTTCCCCGATCGCCAACCAAAGTCTTGCCGAGGATAGCCTGGGGCTGGCGCTGAATATCAGCGTGGATGACATGGAAACGGAGCCCAGTGACCTCACCATGACTTCGACCTCAAGTTCCACTGCGCTCTTTCCCAGCGATAAACGGGTATTCCGCATAGCTCTTGGCAATCAAGTTCTTACCCTCACCCCTGCACAAAACCAAAACGGCTCCGCTACCGTCACCGTATCCGCTAGCGACGGGCTGCTGTCCGCCAGCACCTCGTTTAACGTGACCGTCACTCCGGATACCCCTTTTACCAACTGGAAGCAGTTATATTTCGGCTACACCTTAAACGGTATGGCTTCCGCCGCTGACACCGCCGATCCCGATGGCGACGGTTTACCCAACCTATTGGAATATGCTCTGGGCGGCAACCCCCTGCAAGTATCCAGCACGCCCCTCACTAGGCTAACCATGAGCGGAACGAAGCTCAATCTGGAGTTTAGCCGGGATACCTCCAAAACGGATATCAACGTCATCGTTCAGGGCGCGGATGAGGTCGGCGGTCCTTGGTCAACCTTGGCGCAATCTACTTCTGGCTCGGCATTTACTCCCGTAGCAGCCGGCGCCACCGCCACGGAAACCGCCACCGGCACCGTGCGCACCGTGCAAGTCAGCGATAGCTACACTTTACCGGACAATAATCACCCGAAGCGGTTCTTACGGGTGACGGCGCAGCATTGACTACTCGGCGGCGGGAACGACTACCGCCTCGTTCAGCCGGTCGCCGCCGTAGGGTGTTTCCACATTTTGGAAGTAGTTTTGGCTGATTAAGATATCAGTGGGGCCACCGACAAGGAAATCTGCCCAGCGGCCACCGCGGCTGCTCACCTCCACACCTACGTCAGCATTGCTGACGCGTCCTTTTTCAAAGAGCACGTTCTGCACGTTGCCGCCCACCATAAACCGACCATTGTTGGCGATCCGGTTGCGACGGAAAATCTGATCCAAAGCCATAGGACCATGATAATCCGGCGCGGTAACCGGCTGCCCCTTGTCCGCCTGCAAGGTGCGGTCATGGTAAACGGGCGGATAAGTGATCGTGCCGATATTCGATCCACGCGGAAAGATAAAGGAGGCGCCCCAAGTGATGCCCTGGATGATTTCGTTATCAAAAAACTGGGCCCGTAAACCGGGGAGAAACTGTCCTTCGTAAGAAATGGTGATTTGCTGGATGGCCCCGCCACGAATCGACTTATTACGAGCGGCCACCACCTCGACGCCACCGCACCAGAAAAGCACCGTATTGCCGGCATCACGGGTTTCATTATCTACCGCGATGACGTGATCCAGCGCTTTGCAGACCGTGATAAAGGAGGTTTGGTCGAGCGGCACATCCCACCCACGGTCAACCTGTAAGGTCTTGCCCGCGCCGCCGACCAGAGAACGATACTGGCCTGCACCCTTGCCATCCATGACGACGACAATCGCGCCGTTCCACTTGGTGGCAAAGGCGGGATCCTCGGTCTCTTTTGGCAATTCGAGGCTCAGGCCGTCGCAACGGGTGATGTTACCCGTGTAGATGCCCACCGGCGCGTGGAAATCCGAATTGAAACCGCCGTCGCGATCCCCCCGGTAACTATCCTTCATCTTGTTGCGGGCGATGTAGATCTCGCGTGAGTAAATGCTCGGGATGCGGGTCTTGCCATCATTCGTAACCATGTCGTGCACGCTGTTCAGGCTCACGCCGCCATCGCTGCAGTCGTTGTTCTCAAAGATGACTTTTTCCGTGCGCCGCCCAAAGACGGTCCAGTGCCGGGGCACGGCGGAGAACTGGTTGCGGGCGATATAGCCGGAGGACCCGTTGAGCATCAACACCTGCAACGAGGAGTAAATGTCGCAATCCGTGATTTGTATATTCGGCCCACCCACATCGATCGCACCGGTGCGGCGCTTATCTTTCCAGCGAGTGAGAAAGACCTCCTCAGCGTTGGCGTAGTGGCGGTCCGTTTTGTCGTTATTGATAAAACGGTCCAGCCGCATGATCACGCGGCGGATGGTGACGTGGCCCGCGTTGGGGGAAAATTGCGGTAGTTCAGACTGGATGCCCGCGTGATGATTGATCGCATAAATCGCCAGATCCTCGACGGTGAAGTGCCCTTCACCACGTAGTAAAAACGGATGCGGCGGGGTGTCCGGGCCTTTGATGGGTTCATATTGCTGCGCGCCCCAATAGAGTTTTTTAAGCCGCTTTTCCCGGGGCAACATATCATCGACATAGGAAAGGACCGACAGGTCCGCACCGGCTCCGCGCAAAGTCACGTTGAGAGGAATAGTCAGCCCGTGGGATAATACAAACACACCGCGCGGCAGGGTAACCACGCCGCCACCGGCCGCGCCCGCCGCATCGAGCGCTTTTTGAAATGCATCGGCGCTGTCCACCTGGCCCTCGGCAAACATAGCCGTGGTGTATTGAAAGTAACCGGGCTCAGCTGGTTTGGCCCCGAAGTCGACGACATTATACACGCCCGCGGGCGTAGCTGGCTTTGCCCTGACCCGCAGGGTGCCGGCGTTCACCCGGGCGGCCTCTTGGGCTAGGCCATTGGCGAACTCCACGGCGTAGTCTCCGTCGGCTAAGTTCTTGGGGAGTTGGCCACTTAAGCAAAACTCATCGATCGCCTCCGGCAGGATCCGGGTCGTTTGTTTTTCACTGCGTAGCAGGATTTCTGCGCCAGACCGTAATTCTAGGTTGAGCCCGAAAAGCCGTAACCAACCGCCGGGCGTGGCGGTTTCGGTCTCGTCCCCTTGCAGCCACCAGACTTTGGGCGCGTTTAAAAGCGCTGGGCTGGAGGTTTCACCTCGATTGGTGATCTTGAAGGCGACGATGCCCTCCCCGATATCTGCGGGTAGACTGAACTTAAGGGTGGTGCCGGTCTGTTGCCGCACCGGAGCTGACTGCCAATGACCAGTGATACCGTTGCGTGTTAAACAGATATCGACCCGGGCAGAGGCGCCAAAATCATCGCCGCGCACCAGCACGGTTTCCCCCGCCCGCACTGGATCCGAGGCCCAGATGACGACGGGCGCCGCCTTTGCGCAGAGGGCGACAAACGTCGCGAGGAAAACTCGGGCCAGAACACGCAATGGACGCATAAGAAAAAGTAGCCTAAACAATATAATCCAGCCGCCAAGGTAGGGATAGCCCGAACGCTCTATTAACTAGCCCTACGCCGTTAATCGCTTAAAATTTATTCGTGATGGAAACATCATATACCAACTTCAAACGATCCACTGCACCGACATGGAAATCGGCGTAGAGGGCATTTGCTTTGCCCCCGTGGCGGGAGCCGATTTTGGTCAGGTAATCACTCGCGTTATTGTTTACCGCGAAGGGTCCGGGGTCACCATTGGCGAGGGTGGGATCCGCCGGCACGATGGCCGGTGGCTCGCTATCCGTCACGATGATCTTGGTTGAGGGGCTGGGTATCTTCGTATAAGGCATGGTTTTGCCCGGATTGGAGATACGTTGGATCATGAACTGGGCATTGGCGACGTAGGTGCGGAAGAAATTCTTTTCGCTCGGGCAATTAAAGATATGATTGGTCTGAGGATTATCATACGCCGTGCGATCCAAATTGGCGGTGGTGCGAGTCAACAGCGGCAGAGGCGCTTTATACTGGTCCCAACCAGTGGAGGTATCATCCGCCGAGAACGGCATGATATTCTTATTCTCATTCAAGAAGAGTCCAATGGTCATGCCGATCTGCTTCAGATTGGACACGCACTGGGCCTTTTTGGCGGAGTCGCGCACCTTGCCCACGGTCGGGATGATGATCGCCGCCAGAATGCCGATAATGGCGATAACCGTCAGCAACTCGATCAAGGTAAAACCCTTAACCGGGATGCTCCGGCGAACGCTGGCACGAGAAGAGGTTTCTAAGTTTAAGTGCATAAAAAGTTAAGGGCCCCCGAAGGGGCCGAGGAAGCGGCGGCGCGCCCGAATAACGCAGCGTCTCCCGCTTGACTGAAGTGCAGGCTAAAGGGCCGTCCGTCCCTTAAACCCGGCGACGGCGGCGCAGGGCCACGCCGGCGAGGACGGCCGCACCGAGTCCCGCCGCAAAGGTGGAGGGCTCGGGGATGGCGGATGCGACCTGCAAGTTACCGTCGGCGTTGGTAAAGGTGAGATTCCAGAGCGAGTTCAAACTGTCCGTGACGCTCGCGCTCCAGCCTGAAGCCGTGATGGTGGCCGAAGGAGTCCCGCTGACGGCGGAGCCGGCGATGGTGACCGCGGCAAAAGTGGAGCTCGTTGAATTCCCGCCGAGCGAGAACAGATTGTAGGTGCTGGCGTTGATCGGCGCATCGAAGAGCAAGCTCATCGTGCCACCGTAGGCGAGGGTCCTGCCGGAACCGGTGAGATTGATGCCATCATAGCCGGTGCCACGGGTGGTGCCGTTGATCTCCAGCGAAACCGTGCTCCCGAAGCTGTTGGCGCCGGCGCCGCTAGTGAAGGTAAGATTGTTCGCGAAGCTTAAGACGCCGATCCCATTGCCAGTGGTCCCGTTGCTGGTGCCAACCGGTGTAGCAGTTGCGCCCGGGGCCAGATAAGCACCGGCAGAAGCACCATTCACCAGGGTGGTAGCGCCGCTGATAGTGCCGCTACCGCCCAGAACCGCCGCGGCGCTAACGCTCACCGCGCCGGTGCCGGTGCCGCTGCCCGTGGCATTATTAACCAAGAGGCGACCGGCACCAATGGTGGTGCCGCCGGTGTAGGTATTGGCCGCCGAAAGGGTCCAGGTGCCGGAGCCGCCTTTACCTAGAGACGTGGTGTTGCTCACCGAGTTATCGGAGATCACACCGGCAAACTCGCCGGTGCCGGCGGTGCTGCCGTTTAGATTGAACTCCTTCACACCGGCGCCGGTGACGGAGAGATTGCTGGTAAACTTGAGTTGGCCCGTGCCGGATTGATAAATGCTGCCTTTGCCGACGGTGCTGGGCAGGGAAATGACCTTGTCGGTGGTCTCACCGGTGCCGACGTAGCTCAGGACGTTGTT
This sequence comes from bacterium, assembly GCA_010027235.1. Taxonomy (GTDB): domain Bacteria; phylum Verrucomicrobiota; class Verrucomicrobiia; order Opitutales; family Opitutaceae; genus IMCC26134_A. Next base: position 15,852 of record RGVP01000005.1, on the reverse strand, counting down.
GGTTCCGGCGGTGGAGCTACCCAGCTTGATAGTGCCATTGGTGCCCAGTGGGCTGTTGGCGCCGCTATTTCCGATGTTGGATACCTCGAGATAGTAGGTTCGGCCGCCGGTATTGCCAGCTACGGTCACGCCACCGCTGAAGGAATTGGAGCTGTTACCGAGGCGAAAGGTTCCATTACCACTGCCGTTGGCGGTTACCGAAATGACCGAACTCGTCGCGTCGGCGATCAAGCCATTCATAATGATACCTTGGCCCGCATTGCCGCCACTGGAGGCCAAAGTGAGTGTCTTGTTACCCGTGCCGCCAACGCTCACATTGCTGCTGAACGTGTAGGTGGCCCCGGTCACGGTAATGGTGCCACCGCCGGTGGAGCCGGAAAGATTGATGACTTTGTCCGTGGTTTCGTTGGAGGTGCCGGTAAGACGTAGGGTGCCGCCGCTGGTGGTGCTACCCAAGGAAATGGTTCCGTTCTGGCCAAGATAACTGTTCGACCCTGCATTGCCGATCGACGCGACGTAGATCCCGCCATTTGAAACCTTCACGGGGCCTGTGAAGGAATTGGCGGCGTTGGAGAGCGTGAGGTTTGTGCTGCCTGCTTTATTAAAGGTGTAAGCGCTATTCGACCCAGACAACACCCCGGAAAGCGTGGAGTCGGCAGTTGTTGTGACGGTAAAATTAGCGTCGAGATTGTAACTGGTGCTATTCGCACCACCAACGCTTAGCGCACCACTGATAGAGGAAACATTCGTCTGCGCGTGCACACTCAGGGCGGCAAACGCAGCGACGAGCACGGCGGAGGAGGCGCGCAAACGGGCGCTAAAAGAAGACGCAGAAACGGGGCGAAATTTCATGGGGGTAGCTAGAATTGAGTGAAGCGTTTGGGTGTCGCTCTGCAATGTCAATGATTTTTAATGATGCATCTTCAAAAAATAAAGCGCAGCAGCCGTAAATTGCAGCGGCAGCCAAATGGTTTATTTCGATTAATTAAACCTCTTTCGCCCGATATTATTTTTTTAAATTACTGTTATATAATTATTTAACTAATATATCCCAGTGTTTATTCGTCCCACATTGGCCCCGTCTAAACTCCGGAAATGTAATTGTTACATTGCCAGATTGGCTTTTATTTTAGTTACTTGGTCAGAAAAGGCCGGGGACGGACGTGCTCTTTACTGGAGCGCAGGGGTGGCGAGAAAGGCGCCTTGCTCGGCGCCCACGATATCGGCGCCGTGGTTGCCGCCGATGTCGGACTGGGCGAAGTAGCTGCCCCGGGCGTGGCTATTACCGGCGAGCACGCCGTTCAGCCAGTTATCGCGGCAGATGTTATTAAAAAACAGATTTCCGTGGGCGGAGATATCTGCGGCACGTCCGCCATTGCTGACGCCGCGGCGATTGGCGGTGCAAGCGTTGGCTGCGATGACATTGGGCCCGGTGTTTTTCTTCACCTCCTCGTTCCACACGTGCACGCCGGCGCCGCCGTTGCCGCTGAGTTGATTACCGAAGACGATGTTATGGGTGATGCCTTCCTCGATGAATACACCGTGGCGGCGGTTGGCGTTGCTGGTGTTAAACAAGGCGGTGCAATCGATCGCGGCGGCGTCGAGATCGATGCCGTCCATGTTATTCGAAATGCAAGTATTGCCGATCGAGTGCACGCGGGTTGCCACGTGGGCCCAGATGCCGCGGCTGCCATTCGCGTAAGCTTGGCACTGGTAAACGAACAGTGGATCGGCGGCATTGCGCGTCTTGGTGTAGAGGCCGTCGCGGGCACCCGAAGCGAGCTGCACTCCCTCGATCAGCGCGAGGCTGCCGGTTTTGGCATTGAGCGGGTAGGAGGCCTGGCGGGCTCCATCCAACCGGCCCCCGGAGACGGAGGAATAGCCGGTGGCGGGCAAGGTGATGAGCTGGCTGGTGGCCTCACCACGGACCCAGATCGGCTCCAAGGGCAAACCGAGATCGGCAAGAATCCGGCCTTCGAGAATCACGCAGGTATCTGGAGGGAGCCTCAGGCCCTCGGGCGAGCGAGAGACGTATTCGCCGGTAAGCTTTAACACCAAAACGGTGCCAGGGTGCTCGGCGCGAGCAGCGTCGAGCGCGGTTTGCACGGTCGCGAGATCGACGGGGACAGGTTTCTCCTGCTTCGACGCGGCCTTGCCACCGGGCACGGTGAAATCGAAGCGGCCGAGGCCCGGCACGATAACGGGAGACGTGTGCGGCTGCTTAAAGGTAGGGGGGTTAAAAACCCGCGCACCCAGGGCGTCGCCGTCCACGGTCAAGCCAAGGTTGCCCACGAGCACCATGTCGGCACTGCCCGGGGCGATCCGCACCGAGCCGGTCCAGCTGTTACGAAAAAGCTGTTGGGTGCGGCCCGCCAGCGCGACGACCAAGCGAGCGGCGGAGCCACGGTTTTCCGAGATCAAGTTACCCCCGCTGGCGGGGGTAAAGGCGAGCGCGGCGTAGTCAAAAATAGCATTGCGGGTGATCACGCCACGATCCGAGCCACTGCGGATGGCGGCCTGATTTTGCGCAAAGGTGTTTCCCGCCACGACGCTGTTGGTCGATGTGATGGTAAGCGCGGTGCCGGCCTGGCCGCGAAATACGTTATCGAGGCACATGAAGCCGCCGCTGCGATCGACCCGCAGACCGTCGCCATTAGCCGTGAAAACGCAGCGCGTCACGCTGCCGGCCTCATTCAACACTCCAGGGTCCACGCCCTGAAAATCGATTCCAGCGAGGCCACAGCCCTGCAACACCAGCTCATCCAGACATATGCGGCGTCCACGCTCAATCAAGATCCCCACCACCGCCGCCCCCGCGCCGTCTATCAACGCAGGCCCCGGGCCAGCCGAAGAGACGGTCACGGATTCAGCATCGGAAATCTGCAGCAATGTGCCAGCAGTCCAGGCCGGCGCGGCCCGAAGCCCGGCGCGGGGCGATAACAACAAGCTCATGCGGGAGCCCAACCGCAGCGCCTCGGAGCGGATTTCAATATCACCCTCCGCCTCCAGCACCAAAAACGCCTCTGGCTGATCCTGTCGGGCGCGGTCAATAGCCGCCTGAGCCAGAGCCGCCGGGCCGGCGGGTAATTTCACCCGCTGGGTAGCCTGAGCCGGCTCAACCCGGTCAACAAGAGAGGGCGGAGTGTAGATGCCCGCAGCATACCCTGTTAGGTTGGACGTAAGGCAGGCCCCGGCCACCACAACAAACCAAGATAGAAAACGAAGCGAGGAAGAGGTCATCATGAGGGGTTGGAGAAAGGTAAACACTCACTCCAAGCCCGACCATTAGTTTTGTCGATTTTATATGAACATTATTGGAAAACGACCCAGTTTTCCAAAGATTGTAGCTTTTACGGCTGGGTTTTAGGCCACTAAAACCACCCCAGCCAACTGCGGCGTGTCAAAGTGCACAATCACCGAGCCCCAACCGCAAGGCCTCAGGCTGGGAAGACCCGGGGCTGCACCATCACGGTTTGCGGGCGCTGGGTGGCCTCGCCGCCAACGGCTAGCAAACGATCAATAGCGGAGTTCGCGACGGCCTCGAAATTAGGGTCGATCAGCGTGGGCCTAGGGTGAATCCCGTCCACCAAACGGGGGGTGACGCCCGCTATGACTAGACGAGTCTGGGACGGATCGCCGAGCCCGGCAGCAAGCAGGGCATCGGCAAACTCCTTGGCCCGGGCATCGATAGGCAGGAAAACGCCGACTGGCTTGGGCAGATTGCGCAGGACCTCAATGATTTGCTGAAAGGTTTGGTAGGGTGCGGTGCCTGCCGGCCACAAGGCAGTCTGGTTTTTATCCTGCACGAACACCCGCACCGAACGTCCGGCCAGAATTGAGCGATCGAGGCACGCCCGGCTGCGAATCAGCAGACTCTCCTTAAACGACGGCCAGACATTGATCACGACCACAGATTGGCAGCTATCGGCGGTGAACAACAAATGTGCATGCGTGCCGATCGAGACATCGTTCACCGTCACGTGCTCAACGTTCGTCAAAGGATGCCCGGGAGCCAGCACCTGAACCACGGGAAACTGCTCCGCAATGCGGCGGATGGTGTCATCCTCTGGCGTCAGGCCAGGGAACATCATTACCAAGGCGCCGTCCACTTTGGCCCGCTGCAAGGTAGCGGGCAGGGGGCCATTATCACTCACCCGCTCGAGAAGCAGATGCAGGCCGCGCTTGCTGCAGGCCTCCTGCACGGAATGAACAAAATTTGCCATGCCGGGGTCGTCAAAAAAGATGCTGGTATCCGCCACGATCAAGGCGATGGCACCATGGCGCGACGGACCGGCGCGCTGATCCTTTGGCTTACGCCCCGGCCGAACCGCCGGTCGCACATAACCCAACCGATCCATCTCCTGCCGCACCGCTGAGATCGTAGCCGGCTTCACGCCCTGCCCGCCATTCAAAACTCGGGAGATGGTGGCGCGGGAAAGCCCTAGTTTTTCAGACAGCTGAGCCGTGGTTAAAGTCATTGGCGCAGACACTTAGTAGCCAGTCCACCTAGCTCAAGAATAAATGTAACAATTTAGGTCATAAACCCGTTTACTCACCTCGGCGGGGTGGCGATCACCCCCGCTTCAAAAAAGCCTGTTTTATTTAAAAGTAATTGCTGACAATATAGTTATGTCAGAACATTGGCTTGGATCAAAAAGTTTGGATAATGACGCATTCACATTATATTGTTTATTAATATTTTAATAATAAAATTAGGCTTAATTTCAAGTTTGTAATTTTTAAAGTGACGAAACCCTTTTTTTGTAGCATTTAAAACATCCCTCCATGTCTTCTTTGCCTCAAAACCCCAGCGCCCCAATTCCGAGCGAAAGCTACCGGGTGGGAACTTTGACTTACACGGCGCGGGGACTTTACGGGGTGTTATTCTGGATGCTGCTGGGCGACTTCTGCCTGCAGATCATGGAGCAATTGCCCACGTCGCTCGTCCCCTTGCAGCTGCGCTGGGCGGAGGCTTCGGCGGCCTTGATCGGCTTTTTAACGGGCAGTTTGCCCGCCATGCTGGGGATCTTACTCAACCCCTTCATCGGGGTGCAAAGCGACCGGCACCGGGGACCGTTGGGACGTAGGCGGCCCTTCCTGCTTTGGAGCACCCCTCTGGTGGTGATGGCCTTGCTAGGCCTCGGTTTTGCGGACCCGATCGCCCAACTGCTCTCCGGACTTTCCCCGACCGGCGCAGGGTTGAACTCGCTAAAGATCGGCTGGATGGGGGCGTGCATGGTGGTCTTCGTAGTGGCCAACACCTACATCATGCAGGTGTATCAGTTCCTTTTCGTAGATGTCATTCCAGCGAAGGTGATGGGCAAATTCGTGGGCTGCTACCGCGCGGTGGGGGCGCTGGGGGCCTTTGTTTTTCACCGCTTCCTCTTCGGCCACGCCAAGTCCGATATCGCGATGATCTACACCTTGGCCGCGCTGCTGTATGCGGTTTCCTTTCTCCTTCTAGTCTGGAAGGTAAAAGAGGGCGACTACCCGCCGCCCCCACCCCGTTCGACGGAGGGCAAACTGGCGGTTTTTAAAAGCTATTTCCGGGACTGTTTTGGTCACAAAATCTATTGGACGACCTATTCGCTCTCGCTGTTTTTTTGGAGCGCGCTGGTGCCTTTTGGGACCTTTCTGGTCTTTTTTGGCACCCAACCCGGCGGCACGGCCAGCGGTTATGCGCCGACCATCGGCTTAAGCCTTTCGGAGTTTGGGCACATCAAGGGTTGGTGTTCGCTGATAGGCGTGCCGGTCTTTTTTTTAGTGGGCCCACTCGTGGATCGCTACCACCCGCTGCGCATCGCAATGACTGGCCTGTTTTTGAGCGCGGCGACCTTTCTGGCCTGCTATTTCTTGGTCAAGGATGTTGCTTCACTCAATCTTTGGTTGATCATAAATGCCGCTTCTCAAGCAGTTTATATGGGTTCATACTTGGCAATCCTGCCCCGCCTTTTACCCCGGGCCAAATACGGCCAGTTCTTTACCGCCAACCAGATTTTCGGCTTCAGCGGCGTAGTGCTGGCCCCAGTGTTGTGCGGTTGGTGGATCGAGACTTTCCGGGACTACCGCTTGGTCTTTCTGTGGTGCGCTGCCTGCGCTGCGATGAGCCTAGTGATGTGCAGTCTGCTTTACCGGCAGTGGCGGGCCTTGGGGGGCGAAAGCGCCTACACCTTTAAAACTTAGGATTTTTTCATGAAAAAGGTATCTGCCGAGCTCGATTATTTCGCCGAAATTGCCACCGCCGTCACCATCCACGCCCGTCCCGGTCTTACGGAAGCGGCCCGCGCGGCGGCGCCCGATATCACCCTGCCCCTCACCCCCGGACCGACCCGCGAAGCCCGACCCCGTGCGGCAAAACTAAACACGGCAGCGGAGTTGTCCGAGGCTTTGGCCCAGTCGCGCGCCCGGCACGCTGAGTTTTTGGGCGACTTTGCCCCGTCACTACCGACGACGCGTGAGCGTTTTGAATTAAAAACCTTCTCGTGGCGCATTGAGCGTCCCGAGGACCGCGCTGATTTTCACGCCCTCACCGGGGGCGCCGGAGACTGGACTACCGTGACGATCCCGCATTACGGCCCACCCTTGGGCAAAGCCTATACCCTGTATCGGGTGGAGTTCGATCTGCCCGCAGTGTTATTTGCGAAAGAGGTCATTGTGTTGCGTTTCCGCGGGGTAGACTACAAGTGCGAAGCCTACCTGAACGGGGCCTGTGTGGGCCGGCACGAAGGCTTTTTCGACGAGTTCGAATTTAACTGCACCGGCGTCGCCCGGCAAACTGGCAACGTCCTGCTCGTGCGAGTCGAGAACGACTACACCATGCTCGGCAGCCACAAGGAAGGCGACGCGATCAATGGCGACAAGATCTACGCCGCCACCGGCCTCGGCTACGACGACCCCGCGCGGGGCTGGCACCATTGCCCGGCCGGCATGGGCATCTACAACACCGTGCATTTCGAAGGCCGTTCCCGCCTCGCCATCACCGACCTATGGGTGCGCCCCCTTCCGGCCGAGGCAGAGGCAGAGCTGCGCTTCGAGGTGGAAAATCTCGGCCCTACGCCGAACGAGGACGCCCGCTTTCTGGTATCGGTCTTCGGCCTGAACTTCCCCGCGACCCTGCATCGCGACCACGTCCACCGCCCCCACGCCCGGACTGAGCGCGGCTTCGGTGACCTCGACGGCGACCACGCCGCCGACATTCCCGGCTTGATGGGTCCGGGCGTAAGCTTCGTGTCCGTCCGCTTACCCATGCCCCAAGCCCGTATTTGGGATTTGGACACGCCTTGGCTTTATCAGGCCCAAGTAAAAGTAGTCACGCCCGACGGTCATTTGTTGGATGCCGCCGCCTGCCCCTTTGGGATGCGGACTTTCACACAGGACGAGCACTCCACGCCTAAAGGCAAATTCTACCTGAACGGCCGCGAGATCCGTCTGCGCGGCGCCAACACGATGGGGCACCTGGAAAGGTGCATCATGCTCGGCAATTTCGACCAACTGCGCGACGACATCCTGCTCGCCAAGCTGACCAACATGAACTTCCTGCGCCTGACCCAGCGTCCGGTGCACAAAGAGGTCTACCAATGGTGCGATCGCCTCGGCCTGCTGCTGCAAACAGACATGCCCATGTTCGCTAGCGCGCGCCGTAACCAGTTGATTGAGATCACCCGCCAAGCCGCCCGGATGGAGCGTCACGTGCGCGCCCACCCGAGCAGCATTCTCGTCTCCTACATTAACGAACCCAGGCCCGCCGCCGCCAGCCAGCCCCACCGCTTCATGCTGCGGCCGGAGCTGGAGCGCATGTTTCTGCTGTGCTCGGAAGTAGTCCGTCAGGAAAACCCCGAGCGCGTGATCAAGTGCGTGGACGGCGATTACGATCCTCCTTCCACCCAAGGCATGCCGGACAACCATTGCTACTGCGGTTGGTATATCGGCCACGGCGTGGACCTAGGCGCCCTGCACAACGGCGCTTGGCTGCCGGTCAAACCAGGCTGGCATTACGGTTGCGGCGAGTTCGGCGCCGAAGGCCTAGATTCCTATGCGGTAATGCAGAAATATTACCCCGCCAGCTGGAAGCCCGCTTCCCCCGAGGCCCCCTGGACTCCAGCGGTGATCTCCGAAAGCCAGAGCTGGAACTTCCATTTCCTCTGGTATGACACTCCCGCCAGCGCCCGAGAGTGGATCGAGGCCAGCCAGGACCACCAAACGTGGATCGTCCGCTTGATGACCGAGGCCTACCGCCGCAAGGCGGATATGAACACCTTCGCCATCCACCTGTTCATCGACGCTTGGCCCGCCGGCTGGATGAAGACCCTCATGGACGTGGATCGCGTGCCTAAGAAAGCTTGGTTCGCCTATCGCGACGCGCTCACGCCGCTGGCCGTCAACCTACGCTGCGACCGCTTGCAGGCCTGGTCCCGCGAAACCCTTTCGGTCGAGGTATGGGTGTGCAACGACCACGCTTTCGCGACCACCGGCGCCCGCGTGGTGTATGAGGTCGGCTTCGAAGGCGAAATCATCGCCCACGGCGAGATCGCGGCCCAGATCGCGGCCTGCGCCCCGCGCGGCCAGGGCATCATCGAGATTAAGCTCCCCGCTACCTCTCGTCGGGGCCGCCTGGAAGTCGCGGCCACGCTCGTCTCGGCCGATGGTGTCGCCCTGCATGAGAATGAGATTTCCGTGGACGTATTCCCGGCCATCGCAACCGGTGCCGAGTGCCTCTGCGTTCCAGAAACCTCCGTGGAAACCAGCCTGCTGGTCGCTAAAATCGGCCTGACCGCCCAAAATCAGACCTCGGAAAAAAACCCGGTGATCCTGCTGGCGAGCCACGAGGCCTACGAGAGCCGCCGGCCCGAGATCGATGCCGCCGTGAAAAACGGTGCGACCGCTTTGTTCGTGAAACTCGCCCCGGGCGCTTATGATATCGGCGGCGCCAGCCTGATGGTGCGCAAAGCCGGTATGGGCCCGCGCCATTTCGCATCCGGCCGCACTGGCCATCCATTGCTGACCGGCCTGGAGCCGCGGGACTTTAAGTTCTGGCATTTCGACGCACTCGGGCACGCTTCACCGCTCTTACTCACCGTATTGGAAGGCACTGCTTGGACCCCCATCGTCCAAAGCGGCGACGGAGGTTGGCTGCGCCCGTGGGCCTACACCCCCGCCGTGGTTGAACGTCAGGATGGCCTAGGCGTTTGGCGCGTATGCCAGCTTGAGCTGGGGGCCACCGCCGAGACCACCCCGACCAGTGCAATCCTCGCCCGCCGCCTCCTCGGGCTAGACCAAGTCGTCTAGACTAAACTGGGCTCGGACCATCGAGTTTGGCCACGAAAACAAAAAAGGCGGGCCCGATTGGGCCCGCCTTTTTCGCGGGTATTTTTGGTTATAAGTTATTTTTAGAAAGTTCCCACGACCTTGAGTCGAAGGAACTTCTTGGCTGCACCCGTCGTATCCACCGTGAAAACACGGCGCACCGAGTTAGCCGGTAGGTTGGTCTGATCGGCGGCGTTGCTCACGGTTACAGTTCCACCCGTTCCCCAGGTGCCAGCGACGAGATCGGTAACGGCCTCACCCGTGACCGTGACCGCGGAATCATTGGTGCGAACCACGGCAGTGATGGCAAGGGTGCTGGCAGTGCTGCTAGTGACGGGCACCTGAATGGTGTCGGTAGGGCTGTTCGCACCAAACGCATACTTCATCAGGGGCGAATAACCGGCGGAGTCAGCCGTAGTGGCATTCGCGATGGTTACTGTAACCGTGCGGGTGACCGCCGTGGCGGCGTTGCCGGCCGCGTCGCTGACGTTGTAAGTCAGAGTATAGACACCGGGCTTGGCGGTGTTCACCGAGCCGCTGGTGATGACGTTAACCGCGCCATCAACGTTGTCCGTCGCGGTGGCGCCGGCATCGGCGTAAGACGAGCCCCAATTCACGCTGACCGAGGAAGCGCCGACCAGAGTGATGACCGGCGCGGTGGTGTCGGCCTGACCGAAGCTGATCAAACCAGTCACCGGATCACGCGTGGCGGCGATGGGTGGCGTGTCAGCAGAAACGATCTGGGTTAGATCAAGACCAGTGGCGTCGAGAATGTAGAGTTTACCCTTGGAGCTATTGGCAACGGTAAGCTTCGTCCCGGAGGTCCAACCGGTGGCGGTCGCGAAGGTGATGGCGGCACCGGAGGTGGTGCCGAGATCGATCGTGGCGTTGCGCTGGACTTGCAGGTTGCCGAGGTTGGGTCCGCTACCGGAATAGGCTAGTTTGATGGCGCCAGTGCCCACGCCGTTGGAAGTGAAGGCGACGTTACCGCTGCTGGCCAAGGCCGAGGCGTGCCCGAGTTGGAGCGTGCCACCCTTGATGGTGGTGCCACCGGTGAAGGTATTTGCGGCCGAAAGGATCAGGGTGCCCAGACCGTTTTTATTGAGCAAGGTGGCCCCAGCAGCGCTGTCGGGAATACTGCCCGCGAATTCGGTAGAACCCAAGGCAGAATCCTGGTCGGCATAGAGTGTCTTGATGCCGCTACCGGTGGCGGTGAGTGCGGAGGTGAACTTCAACAGCGCGGTGCCCTTGTTATTAACCAAGGCGCCGTTGGTCGTGCCGGCGAGGTTGATGACCTTGTTGGTCGTCTCGTTAACGCTGTTGGTCCAGACGAGGAAGTTAAAGGCACCACCGGTGTTGTTGGTGCCAAAGTTGATCGTGCCAGCAGTGCCGAGCGGGCTGGGTTCGCCTGTGTTACCGATCTTTGTGACGTAAGTTTTATAAGACTTACCGGTGATGTTTCCATCCAGCGTGACTCCGCCGGTGAACGTATTGTTCACATTGGCAAGAACAACGGAGCGGTCTCCGCTACCGTTGATACGCACACGGGCGTTACCGCTGATCAGGCCATTGACCACGACAGAATAGCCGGTAGTCGCATAATACCCGTTGCCCGTGAACTGCAGGGCGCGACTGCTAGCGTCGCTGCCGGTGTCGATCGCACCATTGAGGGTGAGCTCGTTGGCGTTGCGCACGTCGATAGTGCCGCCGCCGGTGGCGCCAGCCAGGGTGATCGTCTTGCTGGTTGATTCGGTGGTCGTGGTGAAGGAGTCGCCCCAGCGCAACAAGCCAGAGGTCGTGCCGCTGCCGAGGGTAATGTTGCCGGTGCCGAGCGAGCCGCTGATCGTATTCACGCGGACCTCGTTATCATTGATTTTTACCCCGCCGCTGAAAGTGTTCGATACACCTGAAATCGTGATATTGCCGGTGCCAGTTTTGATAAAGGCGCCACTGCCGCCGATCACGCCATCGATCGATACGGTGCCTGCGGTGGAGGCGCGGGAAAAGGTGGTGTCGCTACCGAGCGTCAAGGGATTGGCGACGGTGACGGAGACGGCGGCCGCCGTGCTGAAGCCTACGGTCGGGGCGACCGGAGTAGCCGGCGCGGTATTGGTAGCGAAAGTGAGCAAGCCGCCAGAGACCGCGAGCGGACCAGTGCCGGTGGTGGCGAGGTTCAAAGTGTTGACCGTGTAGGCGGCTGTATTGTTGACCAAAAGCCCGCCAGACAAAGCACCGATGAAATTAACGGTGGATTTAGCGTTACTGGCCGGTAGCGCATCCCAACCGTCAGTCACCGCCCAATCCGCCGTGCCGGTGGTGGAGCTGTTGTTGTAAACCACCGACGTGGCGACGCCGGGCAGTTGAAGATTTTGCACCCCAGAATTATCCGAAGCACTGACCGTGTTGCGGGCCCGAACCCGATAATAAAGCGTCTGGCCCGGATCGAAAGTCCCGGTAACCGCCGAGGCGGTCACATTGCCAACATCGAGGTTGTTGTAGCCCGTGACAAAAGTCGCGAAGGTCGCATCGGTCGATACATCAAGATTATAGCCGGTAGCCCCCGTAGCAGCCGTCCAGTTGGCCGTAAAGCCACCCGAGCCAACATTGGTGGCCGCGGCCACGACCGGTGCACCGGGCGGCAAGACATCGGCAGGCGTATCGCCCACCAACAGTTTGCTCACTGTAAATTCATTAATGGTGCTCTGGGAAACAGCTCCCGGAGTCCAAACAAAGGATTTAAGGCTAGAGGTCGGATCAGTGGCGATGGTCTGGCTGATTTCAGCCGTCCAGTTGGCTGGATTTAACCCGACCGGATTCACATAGACCTTAACAACATCCAAAGTCCCGGTCGGATTGGCGGTATACTCGACCACGATCCTGTAGGAAGTATTAAGAGTAAGAGCCGTGGTGCCGTAGACAATGCCAGCACCGGCTGGGTTAAGCCCGAGATCGAAAGACGTCGTATTCGACAGAATTCCACCAAAGCGACGAACATATAGACGCGATAAATAAGTGCCGGTTCCTCCCGCGGTGGTCGTCAATGCGCACACGCCGGAACCAGAGTTTGACGAAGAAAGATAGGCCTGAATCACCCGGAAGTTTTCGATGACGTAATAAAACGTGGAGGTAGTGGTAGCCCCAACAGGATTAAATTCGGTGGGCAGGTTGCGGTAGGCTTGGGCGGCGCTAGCCACGCCTTTGACCTTGATGGACTGAGGAACCGGCGAGGCCGCCGCGATCACTTGGATCGGGGTAGCCGTGTTACTACCAGCAACCTGCGCCCAACTGTTTTGCGTGGCCAATCCGCCAACCGTGAAGGTGGTGTAGTCGGCAATGAAGGAACTCGCCGCCATCGCCTTGGTCAGACCAAGGACGAAAAAGGCCGCGCCGATGACGCGCGAGGAATTATGCAGGGAGTCATTCAGGGACTCGCGAAGAAAACGCCAAGCGGTCGTTGGCTTGAAACCGAGCAATGTGTTCATGGGTAGGGGGGTTTAAATAGGCGGGGATCTTCCCAAGGCAGAACGAGTGCAAATCACGAAGAGTGAAACGACATTGCTGCCGCAGGTATCCTACGGGTTGGGGTGAGCGTTAGGGGGATTTAGTTTGAGGCTAAACGTGGTAATGAATCGTCAAATTAGCCCGCAATGTCAAACCAAATGATGCAAAAATTAACACAATGCATGGTTTTGCATCAAAACCTATCTCGTGGAAAAAAGGCCCGAGCCTATTTTCCATTTTGCAAGTTACTAAAATAATTTTAAATTATACTTAAACAATACTTTATAACTTTTTAAACGCGAGATAACTTGTTCCTCATCGGTTTTCTGAAAATCTTATTGTAATAATTACATTACTACGATTTGATCTTCTTGTTGAGCTAAGTCCAAGCATTTGAACGGAGGATCCGTAATGGAATGGAACCGTAATTTTTCGATGAGGCCCGAGCAAACGACTACCCGGTGCGTATTGCGTAACGAGGACCCCACCTAAAAGTCAGTCCGTTTCTGCCGCCACCCCTCCGGACGATTTCAAGGCTACCCTGAGTGCGGTCATCGCGCCCAGAAGTCCTCCTCAGCACCCCACCCGCACCTTCCACCCCATGTTTCGCCCCCTTCTGCTTATCCTTTGCGTTGCCATACTCCCGGTGAGCCGCTCCGAGCCACCAACGGTGGATGTGATTGTTTACGGCGGCACCGCCGGCGGGGCGATGGCCGCGATCGGAGCCGCGAGCCAAGGCGCGCGGGTCGTGCTCCTCGAACCCGGCCGCCACATCGGCGGAATGCTTTCAGGCGGGCTAGGCCGCACCGATATGGACCGCCAAGAAAACTGCATCGGCGGTCTTTCGCTGGAGTTTTTTCGCCGCGTCGGGCACCACTACGGCCAGAACATCGCATGGATCTTCGAACCGCACGTCGCCGAGGAGATCCTGAAGGCAATGCTGAAGGAACAAAACGTCACCGTCGAATACGGCCAGAGTCTGGAAACCATCACCAAAACCGAAGGCCGCATTCGCTCGATAAAGTCGACCGACGGCCGTATTTTTTCGGCCAAGGTCTTCATCGATGCCACCTACGAGGGCGACCTTCTGAAAGCCGCTGGGGTTTCCTATCGCGTAGGCCGCGAGAGTCGCGCCCTCTACCAAGAATCCCTCGCTGGCCGCCGCGAGATTCTGCGCGGAAATCATCAGGTGAATTATTCGATCTCTCCTTGGAAAGACGGCCGCCTGCTGCCCCATATCACGGCCGAGGAGGACCTCGCTCCCACCGGCGCAGGTGACGGCAAAATCCAAGGCTACTGCTTCCGCCTCTGCCTGACCAACGTCCCTGAAAACCGCCTGCCCATTCCCCGCCCCGAGCGCTACAACCCCGACGACTACGAGTTGGTGCGACGCTGCTTCGAGGTCGGCGGAGAAAAAGTCCAAAATATCCTCGGAATAAAACCGATGCCCAACGGCAAAACCGACATCAACGCCGGCTATCCGTTCTCGCTAAATCTGCTCGGAGCGAACCAAGACTACCCCGACGGCTCGCCCGCCCGCCGCAAAGAGATCTGGCAACAGCACCTCGATTGGGCCCACGGCCTGGTGTATTATCTGCAGAACGATCCCTCCGTGCCGGCCAGCATTCGCGCCAAATACGCCCCTTGGGGGCTCTGCAAAGATGAGTTCACCGACACCGGTGGTTGGCCGCACCAGCTCTACATCCGAGAAGCCCGCCGCATGACCGGCGAATACGTGCTCACCCAGCACGACCTGATGTCCAACCCCCGCAAGTTCGACCGGATCGGGGTAGCCGGCTACAACATCGACATCCGCGAGGTGCAATGGGTCGCCCTGAAAACTTTCTATTTCCCGAAAGTCGCCGAAGAAGTCTACATGGAGGGCTATCTCAGCCATCCCGTGGAGCCATGGGACATCCCTTACCGCACCTTGCTGCCGCGCTTCAGCGAATGCCAAAACCTGCTCGTGCCCGTATGCATTAGTGCCTCCACCATCGGCTTCGCATCCTTTCGCATGGAGCCGCAATTCATGATCGCCGGCCAAGCCGCAGGCGTCGCGGCCGCCATAGCCAGCCACGACGATACCGCCGTTCATCTCGTCCCTATAGGCGAGCTGCAAAAGCGCCTGCGCGCCGCCGGCCAGATTCTTGAACTAAACCCCAACTAAACCCCACCCCATGCCACTATCCCGGACCTTACTGCTTACCACCGCCCTGCTCAGCTTCTTGCCCGTGCTCACGGCGCAAACCGCCGCGACGACTACCGCCCCCACCCACGAGCCGCGCAACGCCGCCGAAGCGCAGCTGCATAACAAGTATGCGGATAAAATCAAACCCACCCTCTACCAAAAGTGGGCGGACCGCGTGCAGGCGGCCAGCGCCGAGGAGCAAGTCTGGCTACACACGCTCGAGGACCAGCTCGGTGGTTTTTATTTCCCCCACTACGTTACGGACCTGTTCGGCCCCAAGCCCTACGACGCCGCGGAGGACGCATGGGCCTACGTCAAAGACGATCCCGCCCTGCCCCGCGTGCTGATCATCGGCGACTCGATCTCCCGCGCCTACACCGCCACCGTGCGCCAAACCTTGAAGGGCAAAGCCAACGTCCACCGCGCCCCCGCCAACTGCGGTCCTACCGCCCGTTTCCTCGAATTCGGCGAGATCTGGCTCAACCAAAACGGAAGCAATAATTGGGACTACATCGTAGTAAACTTCGGGATCCACGACGGCAAAAATCCCAAGGGTTACGAAGAACGACTACGACAGGTTTTTACCCGCCTAAAAGGAACCGGGGCGAAAAAGATTTTCTGGGTGCGCACCACCCCATGGGGAAAGGATACTGCTGTATTTGAA
Source organism: bacterium (assembly GCA_010027235.1). Classification (GTDB taxonomy): domain Bacteria; phylum Verrucomicrobiota; class Verrucomicrobiia; order Opitutales; family Opitutaceae; genus IMCC26134_A. The sequence goes on along the minus strand of RGVP01000005.1, from coordinate 196 downwards.
AACCCCGACGCCGATGCCAGTCAGATCACCAATCCGACCTCAGATCGCGTCGCCGCAGAAGCAGGCTTGGACGTGATCGACGCCCACGCCCTGCTGAAACCTCTGATTTCCAAGGGGCTTAACCGGAAGGATTGCACCCACTGGACCCCGGAGGTCTACACCCTGCTAGGCAACGCTGTGGCTGGCGCCCTCGCCC
>RGVP01000400.1 GCA_010027235.1 bacterium | reverse complement strand
ACGTAGATATGTTTTTGTAGGTGGGGATGAAAATCAAAACTTTAGCGATGACGAATCCATTGAAACGATAGTCGTCCAACAACAAATTCACCCAGACGATTCCATACGAGTAATAAAAAATAAAATCATTCATGCAATCGGTGAGAACAACGTGTCTTACAACGAATTATACATGTATATCACCGTCAATAAACAAATCAACATTCTTGAATTGCATCAAAAATACACACAAAAAGACCGCATCGAATTTACGCGAGAACATGTCATACAATTATTGAAAAACATGAATTACGATGATTCCACATTAGAATCGATTCGCACAAACGAGAAAACCCACTATTTTTATGACGATTTGATTGAATACATTGACCCCGATAAACACATGCTAAATATTCCCTTCGGGAGAACATTTGCAAAACAATATGAACCCCTGTTTTCGGCAAATCCGTATGATTATACACCAGGCGTTTTTACACCATCGTCGAAAAACCCCCTGATTGTTTCCGACAATTTATTATTGCTAAATTATGGAAAACCCCTTGATAATACTATTTATCTTTGTTTTGCAGAAGATATTCTCGAATATGCAATTCAAAACAATCAAAACGAATCAACTATTACACAAACCTATTTCCCTTTGTTGATGGAAGACGACGAAATCAATTCGAAAGCCTTATTGTTTGAAAAAAAACAGCAAGTTATCAATCGCTCGAAATCACGCATCAAACCCGACGCATTTGTTTTATACAAATCCATTGATTTTTTCTACGATGTTTTCAGAAAACGAAAAAGCGATTTAGCCTATTCTGAACGCGGGATTGTCTATTATTCGGTTTTGCTGAAAAACAACATACAAGCGAAATTGCCGCTAGAAATCATTTTCAAAAATATCCATGCTACAAAAACAGTGCCTTTTATCAAATACAATCCAGGGCAAATGCGCGAAAATGTCTATCGTTTGTATTCTGAAAAGATATCGCGAAATGGAAAGAAAATCCCATTTTTGTCGGAAACTGCAATCATGCAGTTGTCCAGAAAAATAGGCAAGA
>RGVP01000399.1 GCA_010027235.1 bacterium | reverse complement strand
GAGGAAGTCGCTGCGCTGGTTCGACTTTGCGTCGCCCACCGTATCTCGATCGTCCCGCAAGGCGGAAACACCGGGCTAGTCGGCGGGTCAACGCCAGACACTTCCGGTCAGTCCGTTGTGTTGTCCCTGCGGAGAATGAACCGCATCCGCTCGATCGACCCCAAAGCGGACACGATCACCGTCGAAGCTGGATGTATCCTGGCGGACATTCAACAAGCCGCCGCCCGCGCAGATCGGTTATTCCCATTGTCGCTGGCGGCCGAAGGTAGTTGTACCGTCGGCGGCAATCTCTCGACCAATGCAGGCGGCACCCAGGTCCTGCGATATGGCAACGCCCGCGCCCAATGTCTGGGACTTGAGGTCGTGACCGCTCACGGCGAAATTTGGGACGGATTGCGCGCGCTTCGAAAAGACAATACGGGATACGACCTGCGGGATTTGTTCATTGGCGCGGAGGGCACTCTTGGGATCATCACGGCAGCGACCTTAACCCTCCAGCCTCGCCCCGCTGCACAAGTCACCGCGCTCGCTGCGGTCCAAACCCTCGAATCAGCGCTTGAGTTACTCGAGCTTGCACGCACCCACCTCGGCCCAGCCCTGACCGCTTTTGAGGTCATGTCAAAAGTCAGTATGAACGTGGTGCGTACGCAATTCAGCGATGAGCGCCTGCCCTTCGAACCACTGCCGGCATGGACCGTCTTGCTGGAGTCATCTGACACCGAGAGCGAGGAGCACGCGCGCGGCCTGGCGAAGCTGTCGTACCCCGACCTCGAGGTCCGGGCGGTGTGGGTGCGGGAGGTCCCGGAGCGCATTGAGCCTCCGCCGGACCCGGCCTAGCCTTCGGGGATGCCCACCAGCGCTCCCCAGCCGATCTCCGTCGGACGTGCCGCCCCCGCCTTCGGCGCCGTCGACCAGCACGGCGCGACCCGCACGCTCCGCGAGTTCCGGGGGCGCACCGTGGTGCTCTACTTCTATCCCAAGGACGACACCCCGGGCTGCACGGTCGAGGCGTGCTCGTTCCGCGACGGGTGGGCGAAGTTCCGCAAGGC
>RGVP01000398.1 GCA_010027235.1 bacterium | reverse complement strand
CAGGTCCTCGATGATCACCGTGATCTCGGGAAGGATGCCCGCCTCCTCGCAGGCATCGAGGCTGTTGTCGACGGCCTCCTTCACCGTGGTGAGCAAGGCCTTGCGTGGGTTGTCGAACCCGAGCAGGTGGCGATTCTTCGCGAAGAACTCGCTCACGCTGATGTCGCGCTGGCGGCCGGCCATCTCCTCGGCCGTGCTGCCGCGCTTTCGGGGCGCCTTGGGCGCCGCGTCGGTCTTGGGTGCGTCCTTGCTCTTCTTCGAATCCATCACCGCGGCTTCCGTGCCTTGCATTGAACCTCCATGGAACTCGGGCGGCGGAGTATGCCACCCTTTCGGCGTTTCGAGGTCGCACAAGCCTCTTTTCCGGGGGTTTCCGACGGGCCGGCCCCGGCTCGGCTACCATCGCCGCCCCAAATCACACCCCTTTCAAAGGAGCCATCCATGGAAACCACCCTGATCATCCTGAAGCCCGACGCGGTGCAGCGCGGCCTGATGGGCCGCATCATCAGCCGCTTCGAGGACAAGGGCCTGCAGATCGTGGGCTGCAAGCTCATGCAGATCTCGCAGGACCTCGCCGCCCAGCACTACAAGGACCACGCCAGCAAGCCCTTCTACGCGGGCCTGGTGCGCTTCATGACCAGCAGCCCGGTGCTCGTCATGGCGATCCGCGGCAACGGTGCCATCGCCATCTGCCGCGGCATGATGGGCGCCACGTTCGGCAGCAAGGCGGCCGGCGGCACCATCCGCGGTGACTTTGGCGTGTCGAACAGCTTCAATCTCATCCACGGCTCGGATGGACCCGAGGCCGCCACCCGCGAACTCAGCCTGTTCTTCAAGAGCGGCGAGGTGCTGGACTTCCAGCGCGCGGGCGAGGCCTGGATCTACGACATGAGCGGCGGCAAGCCGGAGTAAGTCCGAGAACTGTTCATTTCAAAGGCTCGGGCTTCTGTCTCGCAGCAATCGGCGGGCTCCCATGCATATGGGGGCCCGCCTCTTTTTGGCTTTCATGCCCATGTGAAACCATTTGCATTTCTGCAGCGAACGGGCCC
>RGVP01000397.1 GCA_010027235.1 bacterium | reverse complement strand
GTGGGAGGGGCGAGCCCAGTCCCGGTACAGACGTGGCAGCGGCTGAGCTCTCGCATCGATACATCACCGACCGTTTTCTACCCGACAAGGCCATCGATCTGATCGACGAGGCGGCTGCCCGGATCAAGATGGAAATCGACTCCAAGCCCGAGGTGATGGACCGTCTCGATCGCCGCATCATCCAGCTCAAAATCGAACGTGAGGCGGTCCGCAAAGAGACTGATGACGCTTCGCGGCGGCGGATGGAACTCATTGAAGAGGAAATCCACCGTCTCGAGCGCGAGTACGCCGACTATGACGAGTGGCTTAAAGCCGAAAAGGCCGCGGTCCAGGGGAGCGCACAAATCAAGGTCGAGATTGAGCGGCTGCGCGCGCAGATGATCGACCTTCAGCGCAAGGGCGAATTCGATAAAGTAGCCGAAATCCAGTATGGCAAGCTCCCCGAACTCGAAGCACGTGTCCGCGCAGCCGATGCGGCGCAGGCCGCCGCGGCTCCCTCAGCGGGCACCGCTATCGTCGCGAGCACCGCCGCCCTCAATGGTTCAGCGGCCAAGTTAACCGAGCGTCCGCGCCTGTTGCGCACTCAGGTCGGTACCGAAGAGATCGCGGAGGTTGTATCGCGCGCAACCGGCATCCCGGTTGCCAAGATGTTGCAGGGCGAGCGCGAGAAGCTCCTTTCCATGGAGCAAAAACTGCACGAGCGCATCGTCGGCCAGGAAGAAGCGGTGCGCATGGTGGCCGATGCCATCCGCCGCTCGCGCGCGGGTTTGTCGGATCCGAATCGTCCCTATGGCTCGTTCCTGTTTTTAGGGCCAACCGGGGTTGGCAAGACCGAACTCTGCAAAGCCTTGGCTGGGTTTTTGTTTGACAGCGAAGACCGCATGATCCGGATCGACATGAGCGAATTCATGGAGAAGCACTCGGTCGCCCGTCTCATCGGCGCGCCGCCGGGGTATGTTGGGTACGAAGAGGGCGGCTACCTGACCGAGGCTGTTCGGCGCAAGCCCTACAGTGTGATCTTGCTGGACGAGGTCGAGAAAGCGCACGCC
>RGVP01000396.1 GCA_010027235.1 bacterium | reverse complement strand
TGCACGCAAGCCCGGCGGATTAATGAACGACACCACCTGAATCTGGCCAATCTGTTGAGAGTTGCCGTTGGCATCGAGGCCAGTCCCGACTCCATCGCGGCCAAATTTGACGGTGTCCGGACTCACGCCGGCGACGGTGATTTGCGGCACCACTGGGAACCCGTCGTTGGTTACCAAGGCGCCGTTAGAGTCAAGCTTGAAGGTGCCGTCACGGGTGTAAGCGACCGTACCGTTGGGCAATTGCACCTGAAAGAAACCGGGTCCATTGATGGAAAAATCAAACGTATTGCCCGTCACAATGACCGTGCCGGGCGTGAAGTTCCGCGCGGTGCCTACCACTTCCGAACCATTGCCCAATTGCAGGCCGGTGGGCGTAAAAGTGGTCTGAGAAGTTGCCGCCCCCGGCGAACGCACGGTGTCGTAAACGAGATCCTGGAATACCGCCCGCACCTTCTTGAAGCCCGAGGTATTCAGGTTGGCAAGGTTGTTACTAACCACGTCCAACATGGTCTGCTGGGCTTCCAGTCCGGTTTTAGCGACTTCTAGTGATCGGAGCATGGTAAGAGCCCTTAAGCGATGTTGAGGATGCGCGAGGCGGACTCGGCATTGCTGTTGATGCGTTGAATCAGTTGCATCTGCAGGTCGAACGAGCGTGCGTTTTTGATAGTGGCAATCAAGCTGTCGACAGCATTGACGTTGCTGTCTTCAAGCGCACCGGCCTGAATCTGGACTGTCGCATCGGCGGCCAGCGGCTGACGGTTGACAGTGCGAAATAAGCCGTCTTCGCCGCGAAACAGGGTGTTGGTGTCAGGGTTGACCAGCTTCAGCCGGCCCAGCACCAGACTTTCGGTGAACGGCGCGGATTCGGGCAGTGAGGTAACGCTGCCATCGACACCAAATACGGTCTTGCGATCGGGCGGAATGACCAGCGGCCCCGCGTCGCCAAGCACCGTACGGCCGAGTCGATCGACCAAGGTGCCGTCGGCACGCACGGAAAAATCGCCTGCGCGCGTATAAGCCTCGCGGCCGTCGCCGTCCTGCACCACAAAC
>RGVP01000395.1 GCA_010027235.1 bacterium | reverse complement strand
GCTCGAAGGTGCTCTTGACTTGCCGGGCTACCGGAAAGACCGCCGCGCCTACCAGGCGGCCAAGTGGATCCCGCAAGGCTGGAGTTGGGTGGATCCACAAAAGGAATTCAACGCCATGAAGCTCGCGATCCGCGCTGGCCTCATGAGCCGATCTGAGGCCATCTCCGGCAATGGCTACGACGCGGAGGACGTGGATAGGGAAATCGCAGCCGACAACGCCCGGGCCGATGCACTGGGCCTGGTCTTTGACTCCGATGCCCGGCATGACCAGGCGCCGACTGCTGTGCCGGCAGAGGCAAGCGACGAACAGAACAACGATCCACAGACTGCTGAGTCTGGCGATGCGCCACCCAATAACCAGGACCCTCAACCATGACTTACCTTGCCTCCCGCCTGTTCGGGACGCCCTTACTCATCCACCGGCCCAAGCTGGACGTGATCCTATCCGTGGTCGGCCAGCGCATCGGCATGGCCGATGTACCTGCGATGCCCATGATGGACATGGCCGCCTTCCAACGGCCACCGTCAGCTGTAGCCCCCGAGGGCATTGCGGTGATCCCGATCCATGGATCGCTGGTCAAGCGCTCGCTGGGTATGGAAGCCGCCTCGGGCCTCACATCCTACGGCGAGATCGCCACCATGCTCGATGCGGCTCTGGCCGATCCCCAGGTCAGCGGCATCCTGCTCGATATCGATTCTCCCGGTGGCGAGGCCTCGAGCAGTTTCGAGTTGGCACGACGAGTGCGCGAAGTGGCTGCCCAGAAACCCGTCTGGGCAGTGGCTAATGATGCGGCGTACTCAGCCGCTTATGCCATCGCCGCCAGCGCGCAGCGATTGTTCGTGACCGAAACCGGCGGTGTCGGCTCCATCGGTGTGATCGCCCTGCATGTGGATCAGTCGGTCAAGGACGCCAAAGACGGCTACCACTACACCGCGATCACCGCTGGCACCCACAAGAACGACTACTCGCCGCATGAGCCTTTGTCGGATGCGGCCAAGACCGAGTTGCAGGGCGAGGTCGATCGGCTCTACGCCATCTTCACTGAGCAC
>RGVP01000394.1 GCA_010027235.1 bacterium | reverse complement strand
TATTGAGTACTACTTGCCCTTGTTTTTTGAACACACCGCCACTGTGTTTGACTACCTGCCCTCAGCCACGCTGGCACTGCATGGCAACCTAGAACCTGCTTTTCAGCGTTTTTGGCAGGACGCGCGAGACCGTTTTCGTCTCGCGCAAGGCGACCCGGAGCGCCCCGCTCTGCCGCCAGAGTCCTTGTTTTTGACCGAAGAACAGTTTTTCACCCACACCCACGCCCACGCCCAACTGGTTCTGCGTGAACCCACGCCTGAAAGCAAAGAGTGGGAGCACTTTGACGCTCTAAACCACCTGGCTGTGGTGCGTGGTGCCGAAGACCCGCTGGCTGCGCTTAAAGCCCACATCAGCCAGACCCCGCATCGGGTTTTGCTGCTGGCTGAAAGTGATGGACGGCGAGAAAGCCTGCTCGATTTTTTGAGAGCCAGCCAACTGAGCGTGCCCGCTTTTGAGTCGCTAGAGGACTTTCAAACCAGTACCGAGCGCGTGGGCATGGCCACGGCAGCACTGAGCAGCGGCTTTGGCTGGCCCGAGGCGGGGCTGGATTTGGTGACGGAAACCGAGCTTTTTGCCACAGGCCCCACCGCACGCCGACGTAAAAAGCAAGAGCAAGTCAGCGACGTAGAAGCGCTGATCAAAGACCTGAGCGAACTCCAGCTGGGAGACCCCGTGGTGCATTACGCGCACGGCATTGGCCGTTACCGCGGGCTGGTCAATATGAGCGTGGGGCAAATCCAGGCCGATGGAAGCCCAGCACTACAAGAGTTTTTGCACTTGGAATACGCTGACCAAGCTGTGTTGTACGTCCCGGTCAGCCAACTGCAGCTCATCAGCCGCTACACCGGCGTGAGCGCCGATGAAGCGCCGCTGCACCGTTTGGGTTCAGGCCAGTGGGAAAAAGCCAAACGGCGCGCTGCCGAGCAAATTCGAGACGCGGCCGCTGAACTGCTCAACATATACGCACGCCGCGCTGCACGCGAAGGCCATGCCTTCAGGTTTTCAGCCAAAGATTACGAGGTGTTTGCCAACGACTTTGGTTTTGAAGA
>RGVP01000393.1 GCA_010027235.1 bacterium | reverse complement strand
AGAACACGACCGCGTCGAGCTGCTCGGCCCCGATGCCCGCCTCGCGCAGGCAGAACGCGACCGCTTCCACCGGGGACCGATCATCGTGCTTGCGCCGACTGAAGCGCTCCTCCTGCGCCGCCGCCACCACGCGCCCCTCCTGCACGAGGGCGGCTGCGCTGTCATGGAAGAAGGCCGAGATGCCGAGGATTCGCATGCGGGGAGTGCCAAGAAAGAATAACCCCGGTGCGGGGAATGCCCGCACCGGGGTTCAGGTCACTTTCAGGTCGCCAGGCTCAGGCCTTGCGACGGCGGGCGATCAGGCCCGCGAGTCCGACCAGCGTCAGCGCTCCCGGAGCCGGGATCGAGTAGCTGAGGGCGTTCGTGGTGGTGAAGCTGTCACCCCAGTTCGCCATCGAGACGGAGTTGGTCGAGAGCGCGTCGATTGCGCCGTCGCTGCCGCCGCCACCCGAGGTGTACACGTCGAACAGGAAGGTGCCGTTACCCGACATGCCGATCGCCGCGCGGCTCACGGTAAGGGTGACGTTGTTGCCGGAGAAAGCGATCGAAGCCGACGCCGGACCGCTCCAGCCGCTCGCGGTGTTGTTCCAGAGCTGTCCACCACCGCCACCATCAACCCACGAACCGACCCAGTAGTTCATGCCGCCGTTGTTCGAGAAGTTGATCGGACGACTCCAGCCATTGCCGGAGGTGGTCTTCGGGGCAGAGCCCGGCGACGAGATGCCGATCATGAACTTGGCCCAGTCCGTGTTGTTCACGCTGCCATTGACGGTCAGGGAGAACTGGATGTCGGTCGCGGTGTGCGAGACCTCGCAGCTCAGGATGTTCGCGGTGCCGCCGGCGTCGGCGATGTTGGAGGCGATGTCGGTCGCGGAGTCGTTGTACACAACGCCAGGGGTCGCGTTCAGCGAGCCAGCGACGAGAGCGACCGCAGCGGTCGCAGCGAAAGCGGAAATCTTCATCGGACGGAACTCCTTCAGGAAAACCCAGTTTCACTGGGAAGCGCGTGATCAGTGCGCTTGGGGGGACTGAAATCTGGCGGGGAAGCCAG
>RGVP01000392.1 GCA_010027235.1 bacterium | reverse complement strand
GCGCGTGCTTCGTCGAGGGAGAGGGCGTCGGTGACATACGAAAAATCCAGCGTGGCGAGGAGTTCGTCAGCGGAGAGGTCCAGCAGGAGCTTCCAAAGTGGCACGCCACGCCTGCGGGCCCAGAGGTCCCAGCAGGCGTTGGTCACCGAAGCGAGCGCAAGGTGCACAAGACCCTTGTGCGGTCCGAGCCAGCGAAATTGTTGTTCGTCGGAGAGCTTGCGCTGGAATTCGCCGAAGCCGGCCATGACCTCCTCGATGTCGCGGCCGACAAGTTGCCGCGCGTAAAATTCCGCTGCGCGGCACACCAGTTCATTTCCCTCACCGAGGGTGAATGCAAGGCCCGTGCCGATGAGGCCAGAGTCGTCGTGGAGCAGCGTGGCGGCGTAAGAGTAAACGGGATCGCGGTGAATGGCGTCGCTCCCATGGCCCGATCCAATCGGGAAGCGGGCGTCGCGGGTGGTGATGTTTTTAATCATAGTAAAAATTTTAGCGCCGATAGCCGAGTTCCGCGCCGCCGGTGACATGCATGAGATGGCCGGTGACGAAGCGGGCTTTTTCGGAAAGGAGATAGACAGAGGCCTCGGCAATGACATCGCCCTCGGGGCAAAATCCGAGGGGGTGGATTTCATCGAGATAGCGCGAGATGCCGGTGGGATCGGGTTGCTCGGAGGCCCACTGGCGGAGCATCGGAGTCCAGACTCCAGCAGGGCAGACGGCGTTCACCCGGATGCCGTGGACGGCGTAGTCAAGGGCCATCGATTTCGTGAGGGCGTTCATCGCGCCTTTGGTGGCCGAGTAGGCGGCGTGGATTTCCTGCCCGATCTCACCGACCAGGCTGCTGGTGTTCAGGATGCATCCGCGCGATGCTTTGAGGGCCTCGAAGCCATGCTTCGCAGTCCAGTAAACGCCCTTCACATTGATGGCAAAAAGGCGATCCCACTCCTCCTCGGTGGTTTCGTGCAAGGTGGCAGACGGCGAGGCGATCCCGGCATTGTTGTGAATCGCGTCGAGGTGGCCGAACCGGGCGAGAATCTCGTCGATCGCTGCGGAC
>RGVP01000391.1 GCA_010027235.1 bacterium | reverse complement strand
CTTGCGGGCGGAGTTGGAAGCGCGGGGGTTTGTGACGGTGCGGCTTGAGGATTGCGAATGGGCGGAGCAGATCGCGATTTTTCAGGAGGCAAAGGAGGTGGTGGCCCCGCATGGAGCGGGCCTAGCCAATCTGGTCTTTTGTGCACCGGGGACGCGGGTGGTGGAGCTTTTTGCCCGCGACTATGTAAATCCGTGCTACTGGCGCCTCGCGGCGTTGGGCGGTCTGGATTATCGTGCGGTGGTGGCGCCGGGGGCAGGCGAGCCGCGGGAGGAACGCACCGCCAAGGGAACCGACATCCTCGTCACGCCCGCCAAGGTGCTGGCAGCATTGGCGGGAGGTTAAATATAAAATGGCATTATTTTACTACGAAGACACGAAGGGCAGGATGGCTGGTAGCAGGGATTTTTGCGGTTCTTTGGGGTTTGATGGTGCACAAAAATCGGCACGACCTCAGCGGCTTGTCATTGCGGTGGGGGTTTGGCCCTTATCGATCCTCATGCACCAACCGATGATCCAGCCCGCCGGCCTGAAATTGGCCATGCTAGCACTGTTGGCTCCGTTGCTGACGGGATGCGCAGCGGTCAGGCTAGTGGGGCGGTCGGCCTCGACGACTATCGGTGTGGCTGCGGATGTGAGCGCCGCAAGTGTGCGTGGCGCGGGCAAAGTCGCCGTCGCGACCGTTGCGGTGACGGGCACTTTCGCCGACGAGAGTATCCAGACTGCCTCAAAGTTATCGAAATTAAAGCGGGTGGTTTTCTTTGATCCGCGGACGGGATCTAAATGGGAGGTCCCCGTGAAAAAGGGGCTGGAATTGCGGGCGGCGGCAGAGGCGGCGAAACTTGACGCGACGTTGACCGTCTTGCGCATCATCCGTAGCGGCAGGGTCATCCGTGTGGCCGGTGAGGGTGCCAAGCTGATGGTGAAATCTGGCGACGTGGTGGAACTGGCGCGGCGTATATTATGAGTTTCTCCTACCAGTTGGAGCCGTTTTTTACTCGCTCACGCTGATTGCCCGTTCCGGAAGTCCGTGCCTGAATTTAACCCGACTTCCGCTACTGGGA
>RGVP01000040.1 GCA_010027235.1 bacterium | reverse complement strand
AACTCGTAAGCGGCGACGCCGATGGGGTTGGTCTTGGTTTTCAGCGCAAACTCGACCTCCAGATTATCCTTCTCGGCGCAGAGGATGATACCGATCGACGGGCGGTCGTCGGCGGCTCGCTCACGGTCGTTGAGAACGTTGAGATAAAAATCCATCTTGCCGGCATGTTCGGGGGTGAAGGCGGTGGTCTTGAGGTCGATCGCGACGAGTGCCTTGAGGAAGCGATGGTAGAAGAGCAGATCGACGAAGTATTCTTTCTCCCCGAGTGCGATCCGGTGCTGGCGGCCGATGAAACAAAACCCGTAACCCAGCTCCAAAATGAAGCGTTGCACCTGGGTAATCAGGCGGTCTTCCAGCTCGCGTTCCTTCACCTCACGGTGGATGCCGAGAAATTCGAGGTTGTAGGAGGACTTGAGCGACTCCTCGGCCTGGGCGGCGACGGTGGCGGGGAGCGTGGCGGGGAAGTTGTGTGCCTTGCCCTCGGCGAGGCTGCGTTCGTAGGCACGCGCCTTGATCTGGTTGAGGAGCACGGCGCGGGTCCAACCGAAGGCGGCGGTGGCGCGGAGATAATAAAGGCGCGCGGACGGGTCGGTAACTTTGGCCAGGACGTTGGCGTGGTGTCCCCATGGGATGCCCGCCACCAATTCTCGCACAGCTTGTGAGAGTTTTTGGGGGGAGGTGGTTTTGGCGTCTTTGCGGGCGATTTCTCTCACGGCCTGTGAGAGAAATGCGGTGCTGGTGTGAGTGAGGTAAAACTGCTGCATGCGCCAAAGATTGGGCGCGGAGAATCCTTTGGCATCGGGGAACGCCCGGCGCAGATCGCTCGCCAGCCGCTTTACCACCGCCTCACCCCAGCCTTGGGCGGCTTGTTTTTCGACGATGGAGCGGCCGATGTCCCAGTAAAGGTGGATCAGCTCGGCGTTCACGCGGCGGGCGGCCGTGACGCGGGCGGCGGTGATGCGTTGCTTCAACTCGCCGAGCCAAGCGCCGTAGGCATCGGCGGCGGGCGGCGCGGAGGCGACCGGGGCGTGGCGTTTGGCTTTGCTCATGGGGGCCAGCGGCAGGGGCGAAGGTTAGGCGCTGGTCGCGAGCCACAGCCCGCCGGCGGCGAGGCCGAGGAAAGCGACGAGGGGGACAACGCAGCCCTGGGCGGTGGGTTTACTGGACGGGGTGCGGTAGCTCAGGCCCGAGCCGGGCACGTTAAAGGTGGTGTAAGTGCGGCCGCGGCTGCTCTGCGTGACGCGAAAGCCCGGCACTCCAGCCGACACGCCAATCCCGGACTTGCTAAAGTTCAGCCGGAATGGCCCCACCCCGACAGATTTGCGGTATGAAAAACCCATAGAAAATACGTCACCCAATTCACACCGTAAATCCACTAATGCCGCAAGCGCCATACCACATGCGTTCTCAAAAAATTACGTGCATAAGCTTATTTAAACTAAGGGCGACGGAGGCAGCGTGGCGCAGAGCCTGGAATACAAGGCGGACATGGTGGGCTCAGCAAGGTGCCTCAGGAGCGAGAAAGGCGCCGACCGGTTGACGGCGGACGAAGGCAGGATGTGCCGGCCCACAGGATGTATCGCGGATAACGCGGAAGAGTGAGGATGAGGAAAGGCTTACGGAACGGTCTGCGGAACGAAGGCGAGCTTGTCGGTGGCGATGGATTTGGCGCGGAGTTCGGCGAGGATGGCGGCGTAGGTAGCCGATGGGAGACTACGGTCACGGGCGAGGACCCAGAGCAGGCCTGCGTCGCCGGTGCCGACGACGGCCCAGCGGTAGTCTGCGTCGAGCGCGAAAATCTTATAGGTGACGGAAAGCGGCCAGACAAACTGGACCTTCCACGTGGCGTTGGTGGTGGTGTCGGTTACCCAGGCGACGCCGTGCCACGTTTTCTCGGCAGCAGTGACGGTGCCTTGGCGAAAGGTGAAGTTGTTGACCAGTTTGCCGTCGGGGCGGCGGGCGTAGGTGTCGTATGAGGCGACCTTACCCTTTTCGAGAAAGTAGGGGACGTGGCTGATCACATACCAACGACCGAGGTAGCGATCGAGGTCCACGTAGGCGACGGTGGGTGGTAAGGATTTAGGCACGGAAGCACAACCAGTGAAGAGGCCAAGGGTGGTGAGGGCGACGAGAACAGGGGCGAGTAGGCGCATGGCCAGAGGAGACGCGGGCGGGGGCGTTAAGCAAGCGCGGCATAGACACCGCTTGAGTGGGAGGGGGAGCGGAAAAACGGAAACGTGAAAAAGCGGAAATTAAGATAGGAACGATCCCCAATGATCAGTGATTTAAAAAATCTCCACGTTACGCGTGCGCCGGGTTCGCTGTTCCACCAAAGGCGCCAACATGGGAGACGAGGCTTGCTGGATCGACCAGTCCTCAAAGGGGCGGGCAACAACCCGAAAGATGTCGATAGGGCACGAGAAAACCGAGCCGTAAAATGGGGCGTTAAAAATTTCAAACAAAGTGGTTTGGTGTATCAACAGACAAACCGGAACTCCTCGCCTAGACCGGCGGCGCAGTTTCTTGCCCTATGATTACACGCGCCCCATCCTCGCCATGTCTTCGCCCGCTGGCTGCGGTTTTCTCGCTGCTCATTCTCGGCGCCGCGAACCGCCTGGAGACCGCGCCCAAACCGCCCGAGCCGGTGCCGACGCGACCACGCCCGGTGGCATTTGCGGACCGGCTACTGCCCGCGCCGCTGGATGGAGGCTTCCGGCAGGAGAACTGGTGGGTGTGGTGTGGCACGGTGGTGAAGGGCGACGACGGAAAGTTTCATCACTATGCCTCGCGCTGGCCGCGCGGGTTATCCTTCGGGCCCCACTGGCTCACGAACTCGGAGGTGGTGCATTCGGTGTCGGATCGCGCGGAGGGGCCTTATGTGTTTTCCGATGTCGCCTTGGCGCCACGCGGCGAGGCGTTTTGGGACGGTCGCATGACCCATAATCCCGTGGTTAAGCGGATTGGCGGACGTTATGCGCTTTTTTACACCGGCACCACGTATGCAGGCGAAACACCCACGCCGGAACGGCCGACGACGGCGGACTCGCCTTTAAAGCTCGATGCCCATCAGCACGAACGGGTGGGCGTTGCGCTGGCGGACTCCCCCTACGGCCCGTGGCGCCGCCAGGACCGGCCTGTCTTGGATGTGCGGCCGGATTCCTGGGAGCAGTTTTTGATCAGCAACCCCTCACCTTTGGTGCGCCCGGATGGCACGATCCTGCTCTATTATAAGGGTGTGGAGCGCCTGCGGGAGCATGCCATCGGCGTTGCGCAGGCGAATCGTCCCGAGGGACCTTACGAGCGCCTGTCGGAGCGTCCTTTTGAGGTCGGCGTGGGTGCGGAGGATCCGACAATGTGGTTCGAGAACGGACGCTACCACGCGCTCATGCTCGATCATGGCCGTCTCTTTTCTGACAAGGAGATTTATCACGCCACTTCGGAGGACGGGCTGCATTGGGTAACCGAACCGGATCCCGTCGCGATCACGAAGGACATCGTTTGGAGCGACGGCAGGCGTCGCGACCTGAAGAGCGCGGAGCGACCGCAGATTCTGGTGCAGGATGGCGTTGCTACCCATGTGTTTTTCGCAACCGGAGAGGGTGAAGGCACCCGGCTTCAGACTTGGAACCAGGTGGTTCCGTTGCGTCCGGAATCGGCTGTGCCAGACCGGGCGGCGTGGTGGCGAGAGGCCCGTTTCGGTCTCTTTATCCATTGGGGGCTCTATTCGTTGCCGGCAGGATACTGGAATGGTCTGCCAGTTCGGCATGACCGTTACGCAAACCCCTATTGCGAGCACCTAATGTGGCTGGCGCGCATTCCCCGCGCGGACTATGCGAAGCTGGCCGATCGTTTCATGCCGGAGTCTTGGAACGCCCGCGCGATCGTCGCCGCAGCCAAGGACGCAGGTATGCGCTACGTGGTTTTCACGGCCAAGCATCATGACGGCTTTGCGATGTATGATTCCAAGGTGAGCCCTTATAATGTGGTCGCAGCGACGAAATGGGGGCGTGATCCGCTGCGCGAACTCGCCGACGCGTGTCGGGATGCCGGCATGAAGCTCGGCATTTATTACTCGCTTGGTCGCGATTGGGATAGCCCCTTCGCCTGGAACCGCACCAAGCACAACGACTGGGATTTCCCGCCGGCAAAGCCCGAGGATTTTCAGCGATATCTCGACGAGAAGGTGACGCCGCAGGTGACCGAGTTGCTCAGCAGTTATGGGGATGTGGGCGTGGTTTGGTTCGATACGCCTGAGGAAATCACGCGGAAGCAAAGCATAGGGCTGGAGCGGCTTGTCCGGAGATTGCAGCCAGCGGCGGTCATAAACACCCGGGTCGGCAATGAAGTCGGCGACTTTGAGGAAATGGAGGACAACACCATTCCTCAGCACGCGACCGGTCGGGATTTCGAGGTGCCGGCGACTATGGCCGAGAGCTGGGGATATTCGGCATTGGATACACCTCCCTATTGGCGCACATCCGCGCGACTGATACGCCACCTCGTGGACATCGCAAGCAAGGGCGGAAATTACCTTTTAAACATCGGGCCGGACGGCAATGGCGCCGTGCCCGCCCCCGCGAGGGAGCGACTGGCCGATATGGCCGCCTGGATGGCGGTTAACGGGGATGCTATCCATGGCACAAGTGCGAGCACGCTTCCGGCGCCGGAGTGGGGGCGTTTCACTCAGCGCGGCCGCGTGCTCTACGCAGAGATTTTCGATTGGCCAGAGCAGTCACTCGTGTTGCCGGTGGATGGTTCGTTCATAAAGACGATAGAGTTGCTGAGCCCGTCCGGTGCTTTGTCGCTTAATTGGACCTCATCTTCGGGAGCTTCGGTCCTAGTGGATCTGCCGGCCGAGGCTCCCTTCCGCTCGGTATCAGTTCTCAAAATTCAATTACGTTAAACATGTCTCACGGCCTTCAGACTAAGTTGGAATGAAGAGCCAACCCGAGAGCGCGACTGTAAATACGGCGCAGCAAGCGGACTTAAGAATAGCGAGCAGCGAGTAGGCGGAAAAAGCACGGATGGATGGTTTGCTTGGTTTGCGTTTTTTGTGCTTTTGGTAGCCCACTCTTTGAGCCTGCCTGAAGTTTCCGGTCCGGCCTTCGCGTCTGGGCGTCTCAACCCTTTTAGCGTAGTTTCTAAGCTAAAGGCTGACGACTTGTTGGAATTATTCTCATTAGCGCTTGCTGATTGGAATGATTCTTATTCGCTGAAATTTTCCTGATGCGCCTTTCTCACCAAGAACCACCTGCCAACCTAGCCCAAAGGCTGGCAGACAGTGGTTTGCGCAATACTCCGCAACGTGAGGTAGTCTACAACGCCTTGCTTGTCCGACGCGACCATCCCACGGCCGACGAAGTCTATACCCGCGTGCGCCCTGAGATGCCCACCATCTCTCTCGCCACGGTGTATAACTGCCTCGAAACCCTCGTGCAGTGCGATCTGGTGCGGCAGGTAAACTTTGAGCGCGGCCCTTCCCGCTATTGCGCCAACCTACTGCCTCACGCGCACTTCCACGACGAAAAAACCGGCGCTACCTACGATATACCCCTGCCGCCCGAGGTGCTCGCGCATGTGCGCAGCGTTCTACCCGCCGGCTACGAAGCCAAGACAGTCGAAATCACCTTCCACGGCCAAGCTCCTATCGCCTAGCCCCATACCACTCCTCCCCCACTCTTTCCTCATGCCCTCCCTCGAAATCCGCGATCTGTTCGTCGCCCTCGCCGCGACCCCCGACAAGCCCATCGTCAAAGGTCTAAACCTGACGATCCGCACCGGCGAGGTGCACGCTATCATGGGGCCAAACGGCACCGGTAAATCCACCCTTTCCAAAGCCATCGCCGGCCACCCCGATTACGTCATCACCTCGGGTGACGTCATCCTCGATGGCAAATCGATCCTCGAAATGGAACCCGACGAACGCGCCCGCGCTGGGCTCTTCCTCGCCTTCCAATACCCCAGCGAAATCCCCGGCGTCTCCATCGCGAATTTCCTGCGCGCCGCCGTCCAGGCCCGCCTCGCCGAGGGCGAGGAACTAGACGCCACCGCTTACTATAAACGGCTGTATTCCAAGATGGATATGCTCAAGATCGACCGGAAATTCACCTCCCGCTCGGTCAACGAGGGCTTCTCCGGCGGCGAAAAGAAACGCTGCGAAATCCTGCAGATGGCCATGCTCGAACCCACCTTCGCATTAATGGACGAGACCGACTCCGGCCTCGATATCGATGCCCTCCGCATCGTAGCCGAAGGCGTCGAGGCGATGCGCGGCGATAAACTCGGCGTGCTCCTCATCACCCACTACCAGCGCCTGCTAGACTACATCGTGCCCGACTTCGTGCACGTGATGTATGATGGCCGTATCGTAAAGTCCGGCGACAAGACCCTCGCCCTCGAACTCGAAGCCAAGGGCTACGACTGGGTGAAACAAGAACTCGCCGCCACTACCGCCTGAACCACCCGCCGCCCATGAAACCGCCCACCGATCTCCTCGCCGCCCCCGTGCTCGACGTGCCCGCCGACGACGCCTCCGCCGTGGAAAACCCCACCGTGGGCATCGACCAGTCCGCCGGCGACTTCACCTACGACGTTAAATACGAATTCGACGCCGGCAATGGCCTGAGCGAAGACGTCATCCGCTACATCTCCTCGGTCAAAAAAGAGGCCGACTGGATCCTCGAGTTCCGCCTGAAGGCCTACCAGACCTTCCTCGCCAAGCCCATGCCCACGCACTGGGCGACCAAAGATCTGGAGAACATCGATTTCAACAAGATCCGCTACTACCTCTCGCAAGGCACCAAACCGAAGCGCACTTGGGACGAAGTGCCCGACGACATCAAGCGCACTTTCGAACGCCTCGGCATACCCGAGCAGGAGCGCAAGTTCCTCGCCGGCGTAGAGGCGCAGTTCGATAGCGAAGCCGCCTACTCGAATGTGAAGGATATCGTCGCCAAACAGGGCGTGATTTTCTGCAACTCCACCGAGGCACTCCGCGAGCACCCAGAACTTTTCCGCAAGTGGTTCGGCAAAGTCATCCCCACCGGAGATAACAAGTTCTCCGCCCTGAACAGCGCCGTGTTCTCCGGCGGCTCGTTCATTTACGTGCCCAAGGGCGTAAAAGTCGCCATGCCCCTCCAGGCCTATTTCCGCATCAACGCGGAAAATTTTGGCCAGTTCGAGCGCACCCTGATCATCGCCGACGAAGGCGCCGAGGTCACCTACATGGAGGGCT
Organism: bacterium; assembly: GCA_010027235.1. GTDB lineage: Bacteria > Verrucomicrobiota > Verrucomicrobiia > Opitutales > Opitutaceae > IMCC26134_A. The sequence continues at coordinate 12,115 of RGVP01000040.1, read as the reverse complement.
GCACCGCGCCTAAGTTCTCCACCTCAACGCTGCATTCCGCCGTGGTCGAGCTCGTCGCGCTGAAGGGCGCCAAGATCCAATACATCACCGTCCAAAACTGGGCCAACAACGTCTTCAACCTCGTGACCAAACGCGCCATCGCGATGGAAGACGCCGAGGTGAAGTGGATCGACTGCAACATCGGCAGCCGCCTGACCATGAAGTATCCCGGCGTGATCCTGAAGGGGAAACGCGCCCGCGGCGAAGTCATCTCCATCGCGCTCGCCAACGACGGGCAGCACCAAGACACCGGCGCGAAGATGATCCACGCCGCCGACGACACCACCTCCGTGATCGTCGCGAAGTCCATCAGCGTGGGCCAAGGCCGCTCGACCTACCGCGGCGTCGTTCACATCCCGAAGCACCTGAAGGGTTGCAAAAACAACACCGAGTGCGACGCGCTCCTGATCAACTCCAACAGTCGCACCGACACCTACCCCGCCATCGTGGTGCGGGGCGATACCCATGCCGTCCAGCACGAGGCCAGTGTGTCCAAGGTCAGTGAAGATATGATCTTCTACATGCAGCAGCGCGGCCTCACCGAGGCCCAGGCCATGAGCCTCGCCGTAAATGGCTTCGTCAACGACCTCGTGCGCCAGTTCCCCATGGAATACAGCGTCGAGCTGAAACGCCTCATCGACCTCGAAATGGAAGGGTCGGTCGGCTAAGATATAAACTACTGTTTAACCACGAAGTTCACGAAGGCACGAAGGTTCCAAACCCTACTCTCCGCCCTCTCCGAACTTCGTGGCTTCGCGCCCTTCGTGGTTAAATAAATCCGAGTCCTTACCATGTCCGCCTCCCCTCTCTCCAACGCGCCCGCCGAGGGCCTCGACTCCGCCCGCTTCGCCGCCCACCTCTCGCAGCGCACTACCCTGCCCTCCTGGTGGCTCGATGCCAAGAAGGCCGCGTGGAACCAGTTCTCCGCCCTTCCCCTCCCGTCCCGCACCGACGAGACCTGGCGCTTCTCCGACCTGAAGGGCCTCGACCTCACTGGCTTCAAGCTGCCCGAGGACGCCCCTCAACCGCACCCGAAACACGCTGCGTTTCCCCAGACCGCCGAACTGGTCTTCTCCAACCGCGAGGCCATCACCCGCAGCACGATGCCGGCCGATCTCGCCGCCCGCGGCGTGATTTTCGCCCCGCTCGAAGAGGCCCTACGCGAGCAAGGCGACCTCGTGCGCAGCTATTTCCAAAAGCACCCGGCCAATCTCGGCTCCGAGAAATTCGTGGCGCTGAATACCGCCCTGACCGCCACCGGTGCTTTTCTCTACGTCCCGGCTGACGTGGAGATCGCCCTCCCCTTCGTGGTCCAGCATACTCTCACCGGACAAAATCTCGCCGCCTTCCCCCACACCCTCGTGGTGCTCGGCCCACGCGCCAAGGCCACTCTGGTCGAGTTCTTCGTTTCCGGCGGCCCTGCCTCCGAGCGGCAACTCGTCGCCGGCGTGAACGACCTCCACGCCGCCGAGGGCGCGCAACTCACCTACGTGGGTGCCCAGCACTGGAGCCGCGAAACCCTCGCCTTTCAGGTCAACAGCATCGCCGCCGAGCGCGACGCCCGCGTGCTCTCGCTCAACCTGCACCTCGGCGGCCGCCAAGCCCGTCACGAATCGCACTCGCGCCTGCTTGGCCCGGGAGCCCATTCCGAGATGCTCGCCCTGACCGTCGCGGACGGTGACCGCGAATTCGACCAGCGCACCCTGCAGACCCACGTGGCACCCAATACCACCTCCAATCTGCTCTACAAAAACGCCCTGCTCGAGACCGCGAAGACGATTTTCTCCGGCCTCATCATCGTCGAGCCGGACGCGCAAAAGACCGACGCCTATCAAAAGAACCGCAACCTGATGCTCAGCGACGACGCCGAGGCGCACAGCCTGCCCGGACTCGAGATCCAGGCCAACGACGTGAAGTGCAGCCACGGCAGCACCAGCGCCCGCATCGACGCCGAGCAGGAATTCTACCTCCAAGCCCGGGGCATCGCGCCAGCCGCCGCCCGCCGCCTGCTGGTGACGGCGTTTTTTGAGGAAGTCTTAAATAAACTCGAAAACGAGGATCTGCACGCCGCCCTGACCGCGCTCATTGCCACCCGCTTCCAAGCCTGAGCCCGGCCGGCTCAGGGCGTGAGGCGGCTCACACTCAGCCGCCAGAAACCCGCTGCCGACGGCAACGGTATCTCGGCACCGAGCAGGACGTGGCTCACCAGGTCCTGCTCCTCGGAGAGTTCGACCGCAGAAACCGACCAAGTGGCGAGATTGGACGAATGCTCGACCCGGTGGGCAATGCCCGAAGCCAGCTTCTGGCGTCGGGCATTGAGGTGAATGCCCCCGGCCTCGCTTACCTTGAGCGTGATCGGAGCAGGGGCATCAGGCACCAGCGGATCGGAACCCGCGAAATACTCCAACAGATTGGCGACGCCATCGGCGTCCGGATCGGCCGCTTCATCCAAACGATTCGGGTCAACCACACCGGGCTGGCGAGAACCGATCCATGCTTCAAACGGCGTAAGTTCAAAACAACCGAGATCCGGCGCAGCTCCATAAAAGGGTGCCGATAGATCAACCCCGCGATCCAGGAGCTGGCTACCGGCCCGCAGACGCAGGAGGCGCAGTTGCGGCAGAGAACCGTCCACACTGCGGGGAGCGGAAAAAGCGGCGATTAACGCGGCGGTATCCGTGGTGGTGAACCGAAAATCGGCATCCGTCACCGTTAGCGGAATCGAAAATGTATTCGCCGCGATGGCGCAGGCCGTCGCGTCCAGCTGGGTCACCGCGCTGGAGCGCGGAGCATGGCTGAGGTTGTTCTTGATGGTGTGACCGTAACCGGGGACGTCGGTGAGGTTGTCGGCGAGAACGTTCAGAAAGTTGAAATTAGTGGCATTCCGGTAGGCGGTGTTTTGCAAAAAATCCAAGCCGCCGGGGTGGTGATTCGCGTAAAACCCGGAGGCACGGTTCTGGATGGCCAGACTGGAGCGCACCACGTGACGCGGGATCACGACCGGCAGCGCGGAGCCGTTGCGCCCGTAGCCTCCAGCCTTGAACCCGTTGCCATCCCCACCCGTCTGCAGAGAGGTATTGCGGTAACCGCTAAAGGCCGCCCAGCAATTTTCGATCAGAACGGGAGCGGCACAGTTGATGAGATCGAAACCGTCGTCGCTATTGAGCCACGCACGACAGCCACGGAAGACATTCCCCGTCCCGGCCGCCGTCGTATGACAGCCGAACCCGTCGACGTTGCCCATCGAGAGGCTATCCAGCCCAGCGTTGTTGTAGGCGTCACAATTCAGAACCAAATTCGCGGCGCTGGCATAGGTGATGTAGACTCCGATGCCCATCCCGTCGCGCAGGACCAAGCGTTCAAGGCGGTTACGGCTGCCATTGCGCAGGCGGAAATTCTCCGACTGGGTGTTCGTGGCCTCACCTGAGCGGATCACGACCTGCACGCCCGCAACCTGAAATCCACGGAACACGAGGTCATTGGTTCGGATATAGAACGCCGTGATGCGCCGGGCGCTGGGGCGGACTTGGGAAAAATCAAACACCGGCGTCTCGCCTTCATAGGCGAGATAAGCGACGCCCGGTTTGGTGAAGTCGTTAACGTAAACATAGAGTCCATCGTCTGTCGTGATATGCAGGTTGGTGAGCGCATAAGTGCCGCCGCGAATAAGCACCGTGTCTCCGGTCGAGGCGGCGCTCTGGGCGCGCATAAGAGTGGAAAACGGCCGGAGTTCGGAACCGTCATCCGTGTCGTTTCCATCCGGCGAGACGTAAAACTGGGCCGCGCAGGTAAACGAATGGAGCGCAAAAAAAGCCAAAAACAAAAACCTTCGCGTGGGGTAACGCATCGGCCAATGCCTAGCGGGGCCGGCGAGCACCAACAAGCCTAGCTTTGCGCGGGGCGCTAGGGTCTCTAGGCGAATCAACCCTGCTTGGCCTTGGCCGCGTAGGCGGCGATGATACCATCGAAACTGCCGTTGGAGAAAAATACTACGACCCGCGCCCGGCCCGCCACGCCCGCGGTCGCGCCAAGCGTTGCCGTCAGAAGTTTCTCCAACACCTCTGCATTTTTCGCCCCGCTCGTGGCGGAGACTCCTTGCAACTGCAGATGCTCGAGCACCGCCTCGACATCGAAACGCTCGTCCTCTTTCAGCTTATCCGCGCGATTGACTGCCCCGATGAAAACCTCGTCGGCAAGAGTCAGCGCACTCAGGAAACCGGCCTGCAGGGTCTTGGTCCGAGCGGTGTTGCTACGCGGCTCAAAAACCGCCGTGAGCAACGCCCCGGGGTAGCGCTGGCGTAGGCTGGTCAGCGTCTCGGCCAAGGCGGTCGGGTGGTGGCCAAAGTCTTCGATGACCGTAAGGCCAGGCCCCTCCACCAGTTTCTCCTGACGGCGCTTCACCCCGCGAAAACGGGCGAGCGGAGCGAGCGAGACCGCGTCGAGGCCGCCCAGCGCAAGCGCCACCGCCGTCGCCGCCATGGCGGCATTGCGTGCGTTAAAACCACCGGAGAGATCCCACCTGACCTCGCCCCAGTGGCGACCGGACCAACTCAGGGTAAACCGAGCGCCTTGGGGATCCTCCGTGAAGTTTTCGATGCGCACATCGTTCTCCGCCCCGACGCCCACCCGCACCACACGCGTCCACGGCAACGGCCCGAGCGCGCGCAGATTGTCATCGTCGCCATTGAGCACGACCCAGCCGGAGCGAGGAACGATCCGCGTGAGGTGAGCAAAGGTCCGCTGCACGTCCGCGAGGTCGCGGAAGATATCGGCGTGGTCAAATTCCAGATTATTCAACACCGCCACGTGCGGCGCGTAGTGGATAAACTTCGAGCGTTTATCGAAAAACGCCGAATCATACTCGTCGCCCTCAATCACGAAGGGATCAGCCGCGGCGCCGAGGTGATTGCCCACCGGCGGATCGAGGGGGACACCACCGATCAGGAAGCCGGGATCGCGGCCGTTTTCGCGAAGCAAAAAGGCGGCAAGCGCAGTAGTGGTGGTCTTTCCGTGGGTCCCGCAGACGACGATATTTTTCCGGGTGGCCAGCACGGTATCATGCAAAAGGGCAGGCAAGGAGGTGAAACGCAGCGCGCGGTTATCGAGCAGCCACTCCACCTCGGGGTTACCGCGCGAGAGCGCGTTGCCAACCACGACCAGATCCGGCGCGAGCTGTTCGAGCCGGGCGGGGTCGTAGCCTTCGTGCAAGGTGATGCCAGCCTCGGCGAGGACGGTGCTCATGGGCGGATACACGCCGGTGTCCGCACCGGACACCTCGTGACCGGCCGCGCGGGCGAGAAGCGCCGCGTTACCCATCGCCGTGCCGCAAACGCCTAGGAAGTAGATTTTCATCGTCCCAAAAAATCCGGACGAACGTGGCGCGGCTGGCGAGCCTAGAGGGCGTCTGCCGCTTAGTCGGGAGCGGCCCCTACTCCGCCAGATGCGTCAACTTGGCCGGTGGCGTGAGCGCGGTGGCGAGTCCGCCAGGATCAAAAACCGAGCCGGAAAAATCGAGCTCAAGGGCGGCGGCCGTCACAAAAAACCGCGTCTTGTTGCGGGTGGCCTCATCGCGCAGCTCGACCGAGCGCACGATCCAGCTGTCGCCGATCTTGCGCAGGCTCACGACGCGGAAGGACTTCAGCACCCGCTCGCCTTCCCCCAGCTGCTCGGCTTGCACGAGCGCATGGTATTGGGGATCCAGGTAAACGCGCATCGCGTAGAGATCGGGACGACGGGCGGCCAGCGAGGCGGGTGGGTAGAGCAGAAAAGTGTCTGTCGGCCGGTCTTGGAGCCGAGTTTTCCCCTCGTAGACAAAATCCGTCCAATAAAGGAAAGGCATCTGCAGATCGAAAGCCGACAAATCCGTCCCGGCCAGCGGACTGAACAAGGCTGCATCATCCAGCTCGATGGTGGCTCCGGTTCCAGCCGGCCAGGCCCACGCGGCGGGCTTGGGGCCGCCCTGCACAAGGATACGACGCTCGGTAAACTCCGTTCCGGAGGCGGCCGGGATTTTTAACGCAAGCCGGCTGATCGGGCCTTCGCGGTTGCGACCGCCCCAGAGGCGACCGGGCACCCGCGTTTCCTCGCCCCGGCGAGGCAGCACCCGCAGCTCGAATTCGAGGTAATAATCGCCCGCGGGTCCGGTGGCGCGCAGGCCGCGCAAGATCTCCGCGCCCTCCTTCTGGTCAGGCGGGGAAAGCTGGAGGTAGCGGGGCGGCGGACGATTTAGCCGAGACTGGGCGTATGCCGAGGACACGCCAAGGGTCCCGTGCCCCAGTGTAAGGGCAAAGAAAAGGCAGACGGCGAAAACCGTCTGCCGAGGGAAAGTAGGGCGGTGGCAGGCCACGCGCGGATAGACCCGAAGATTACTTCGCGGGTTCCACCGGAGCCGGGGTGGTAGCGGCGGGCGTGCCCACCGAAGGCAGGGCGACGGAAACGGCGGGGGCAGACGCTTCTGCCGCGGCCGGGGCCGAGGCTGCGGCGGGAGTGGCGGCCGGGGCCGGAGCCGCGGGGACTTCGATCTTGGGCAGGATCGACTCCGCGCGGGCGGACTTCGCGCGGGCGATGTGGGCAAGGTAGAGGCCAAAACTCAGGACAAAGAAAGCGATAGCGCCATTGCGCGTCATGGTCGCGAGCACATTGCCGGAATCGGCGCCGAAGGTCGCCTCCGTCATACCGCCTCCCAAGGCGGCACCCACGCCACCATCGGACTTGGACTTCTGGGCCAGCACAATGAGCACCAGAAAGACCGAGAGTAGAACGAGAGCGAAGGTGAGCAGCCAGATGACGATAGACATGGGAACAGGGATAAAAGGGAGAAAAGCACGCGAGCCGGGTCCGTTTGTCAATCGCGCGCACCGGACGCCCCGGGCGGTATCTTCAGGCTATATCATGTAATCATCGATATGCTCGGAAGGTCCCGAGGAGGGGGTGGCCTGGTTATCCGCCCGGCTACGATCATAAAAGATACGCACGTCCGCCCGGTCGGAGGCACCGTCGGCTGCGAGGAGTGTTTTGGCACGGTGCAGCGCCTTCTTCGTGCTCATGGTCAGATTGGCCTCAGCCGGAAAGATATTATCCGCCCCGATGGTCTCCCACGCTCCACTGCGTCGCAAAACGCGCTCAACGTCGGGATTAATGCCGCTAATCAATAAATGCCGGCCGGACTTGATGAGTGATTCGTGCAGCTGCAGCAGCGACAGCACCGACGTGGCGTCGAGGTGGCGGGCATTCTTCATGCGCAGAATCACCACGCGGATACCGCCCTCCCCCGCCAGATGTCGCACCTGATCCTGGAAAAGATCGGCGGCTCCGAAAAATAATTCTCCCTCTACGTGGACAATCGAGATCGCGGCATCCGCCCGGTCCCGGGGCGCGTCCAGCTGGGCGAGTTGCCCCTCGGAATTAAAGCCGTATTCGACCAACGAAGGCGCACTCGCTTTATTCAAAAACAGCGCGAGGGACAGGCCCAGGCCGATATAAATGGCTGCATCCAGCTTGAAGAGAAAGGCGGACAAAAGCGTGACCACTAACACGACCGCATCAGAACGCGTCGCGCGCCAAGCGATACGGAGTTGATCGCGGTTAATCATCTTCAGGCCGATGCGCATGAGATGGGCGGCGAGAGCGGGCACGGGTAGATAATTGATCAGCGGGGCGACTAAAAACAGGCCGCCCAGCACCATCACACTACTCGCGAGGGCCGCGATCTGGGTGCGTGCGCCGCTCTGGATGTTGGTGGCTGAGCGGGCAAAGGAGGCCGAGCCGGGCATGGCGCCGAAGGCGGCACAACCGACATTGGCCAAGCCCATCGCCATGAGCTCCTGATTCGGATTAAACGCCTGGCCCGAGCGGGCGGCCAGCGTCTTGCCGATCGCAATCGCCTCCAGCATGCCAAGTAGTGCGATAGCGAGCGCCGTCCCCATCAGTCCCGGCACGGCGGAAACGCTGGCGGCGCCAAAGGGCAGACCAATAAAAGACGGTAGCGAACCCGCCAATTCCCCTTCGCCAGCCAGCGTGCGCACCCCGAGCGCCTCCAGCCCGACCCAGCGCGCAAACAACGTTACCAAGACCAAGCCCAGCAACTCCGCCGGCACCCACCGGGCCAGCCGCTCAAGCACGTGGAAAAGCAATAGCGTGACTACACCGATGGCGACCGCGTAGGGGTTGAATTCCTGCGTCAAAACGTGGCGCGCCGTGCCCTCGAGCGAGGCGAAAAGGTTTCCGCGCGTGGAAGGCGCACCCACTAGGTTGGGCAGTTGCCCGACCGCCAGTAGGATGCCGATGGCGGTGCCGTAGCCAATGATCACCGCGCGCGAAACGAACTGAGTCAGTTTACCCAACTTGGCAAAGCCAGCCACGAGTTGGAAAAAGCCGATGAGGAACGCCAACACCAGAGCGAGCGCAGGGGCGGTCAGGCCCACGGTGGGCAACGTAGCGATCGCGCTGGCCATCAGCAGGCTGATCGAATTGGTCGGACCAAAGACCAGATGATGCGAGGTGCTAAAAAGTGCGGCCAAAAAGCCGCCCACCACCACGCTCATGATCACCATTTCGGGAGGCAGACCGGCGATCAGGGCGAAGCCAACCGCCTGCGGGATGGAGACCAGCGCTACCGTCGCCCCCGCCAGTAAATCCGCGCGCAGCAAAGGGCGGGTGTAGCGCCTTAACTCACGGAAAACCGGCGGGATCGGGTCCAGGCGCAAATAATCGACCGCATCGGACAGCACGCCGCCGGCTTGGTTAAGGACGCGGGCGGCGTGGTCGGTTGGGAGATTGGCCAAGGCTAAGGGGACCGGCGATCAGAGTTCTATGCCCAGCTTCTCCAGAATGCGCTGAAGGTCGTCGTTGCCGGCATAGGGAATCACGATGCGCCCCTTCTTGCCGGCATGCTGGACCGCGACGCGGGCGCCGAGGTGCGAGGTCAGGCGTTTTTCGATGCCGGCGATGGCGACTGAATCGGCAGCATTCAGGCGGCGCACTGAACGCGAGGCACCGGGAGCAGGCGCGGCGGCGAGGTTTTTCTTCGCCTGGACGAGCGCCTCGGTGGCGCGCACGCTCAGGCCACCCTCAAGCACGCGGCGGGCGAGCAAGGCGCGCTGGGCGGCGTCCTCGACCCCGAGGAGCACCTTGGCGTGGCCGACCGAAAGCAGGTTTTTAGCGAGGTAGCCTTGCAGTTCGGCGTCGAGCGAAAGCAACCGCAGGGTGTTGGCCACGGAGGCGCGCGGTTTACCCACCCGTTCGGCGGCGGCCTCTTGGGTGAGATCAAAATCGCGGATCAGGCTGGCATAGCCGTAGGCCTCTTCGAGCGGGTTCAAGCCCTCGCGCTGGAGATTCTCGATCAGCCCGAGCGCTGCCGCTGAAGCGTCGCCGGCGGCAACTAACCGGGCGGGGATGGTCTTGATTTTGAGCAACTGGAACGCACGCCAGCGGCGCTCGCCGGCGATAAGCTGAAACTTGCCGTCCGAAACCTTGCGCACCACCACCGGTTGGAGCAGGCCCTCCGCGCGGATGCTCTCGGCGAGCTCCTGGAGCTGCTCTGGGACGATGTCTTTGCGCGCCTGGTAAGGGCTGGGCACGATCGTAGTAACGGCTAATTCGAGAAAGCCGTTGGGGCCTCCCACGGACGCGGGCGCAGCGGGAGCCGCGGTTTTGGCAGGAGCGGCCGCGGCGATTAGACCACCGAGACCGCGACCGAGACGGGATTTGGATTGGGCCATGTAAACGAAAGGGACGGCTTATTTGCCGCCGGGAATAAAGAGGACCTGCCCAACGCGGATGCGCGTCGGGTCGGCAAGTTTGTTGGCGTTGACGATATCGGATACCTTAGCGCCGGTTTTCTGGGCGATCCGTGAGACGGTATCGCCGGCGGCCACGGTGTAGCTAATGCCTTCCTTGGCGAAGTCCTCGGAAAACGCCACCGGTGCCACCGGGGTGGGCGCAGGGCGGGCGCGGGCGACGGAATCGAGCGCGGAGTTAGTCTGGCGAGCGAGAGCCTCGATCTGCGTGGAGACGGCGGCGAGCACCTCGGACTTGGTGCTGGCGGCGGAGGTCTTGATGTCGCGCGACAAGTCGGCGATCGCCGCATTGAGCTGGGTGAGGCTGGCGTGGTTCTGCTCGGCGCCGGATGCGGAACGGGCCAAACGCGTGTTTTCATTCTCTAGCTGCTCCACCCGAAGCGAGAGTTCCCCGACGCGTTGCAAGAGTAGGCGGACGTCTTCGCGGAGATTGGCCAGCTCGACGGCCGGCGCTGTGGACTGGGCGTGCAAAGCGGCGGAAACAGAAAAACTGGCGAGCAAAAACAAGCGGACGGCTACGGTGCGCATGAAAGGATAGGTCATGGTCTTGCCCATCTCGGAGGGGAAAACAAGGCCGGAGGCGGGCCAAGCCTACGGTTTAACCGGAGGAGTAGGCGGCGGGGCGGTCAAAGTCGCGTGTTCCTGCGACCAGCGGCCGGCTAGTCCCATTTCGTGCGCAGCCCGAGCGAAGTCCGCTCCGGCGACCAGACTGGAGAGGCGGAGTTCACGCGGTAAGGTGGCGTCCTCCAACAGGCGGCGAAGGCACTCGACCGCGCCGCGCGCATCGCCCGCGGCCTGCAGCTCGCGAGCCGCCGCTAGCACGAGCGGGCGGTCGGCGCGGCGCACGCGTTGAAGCTTGGTAAACGGTTGCAAGGCGGACCGAGCGCCGGCCGCATCGCCAGCGGTTCGGCGCAGTGCCGCCAGACTCAGGACAAGGGGCAGACCAGGATTTTGAGCCAGACCGGCCGCCCCGAGCGCCAGCGCCTCGTCGGGCCGCCCCGCGGTGGTGAGTTGCCGCAGACGGCGGAGGCGCGCGTAGAGCTCGGTCTCAGCCGGCAGCGACTTGCGCCGCGCCCATTGGGCATCGGCGGAGACGGCAAAAGGACGGTAAAGCGGATCACCCAGCACCACGCCTTTCCAACTTAGGGCGTTAATGGAGTATAAAGCCGCCCGCCCGAGTGGTTCTCCTCGGGCCAGCGCGCGCAAAAGCAAGGGGGGTTGGTGGGTAAACTCCAGATAGGGTTCCCCTACATTGCCAACTGTAGCGGTTACCCCCTTCGCGATAAACGGTCCGCACCAGCCTTGGGTGGCCGAGCGCAGCGTGGAGGCCGAGAAACTAAAAATATGCAAGGCCACCGCGCCGGGCGGGAAGCGGAAATCGGGGTCGGCAAACGGGCCGTTGAGGTTGCCGGCATACCAGCCGAAATAGAGCACCGGAGCGTCAAAACGCACGCCATCAGCCAAAGTCGCGGGAGCGCGATCGATATCCGTCTCGAAACCCAACCCCTGCAGCTCCGGCACACAGGCTTCCAGCCAGGTGTCGCCCTGAGGATGCGGACCGCCGATATCGACGTAGGCCCGCCCGGCTAGGCCGTCGCGCTCGGCGACCAACGCGTGCTCGACCAGCCCCTTGGCATCGCCAAGCGTAGGGCCATCCAACCGACCCACCGGCAGGATTTGCTCGAGTTGAAGGGCGAGCGGTGCGTCCTGGCTAAAGAGCGGATTCGGCACAAACGCGGCGATGGGGGCATCTTCGCAAGCGATCAGTGCCAGCTCGGAATCCACCGCCGCCTCGGTGGTTTGCATAGACGGATTTGCGGTCAGGGGATTGGTCTTGGGATCGTAGCGCGCGGGATCGTGGGCGATACGCAAAGGCACGCCGCGGCAGATCACCAACGCGCGAAGCCGGTGCCCCGAGGAAACGATGCGGTCGCGACCGACGGCGTCGCGCGTGCCTTTAAACGTGGCAAAAACCCAGCCGCGCTTGATGGCCACCTCAAGAAACGGGTTCCATAACGTGACGACAAACTGATCCCACGTGATTTCCTCGGTGAGCGGAAGAGGCAGCGCGACAATATCCGTCTCGGGTATACCGCGTTTTTCCGCATAAAAACGCGCCAAGGTGAGCGATTCGGGGTCATCGCGGTTGGCCAGGATCACGACCGGCAATTCGCTCGCGCCGAGCCGAGCACCTGCCCCAGACACCAAAAGGATTGCGTAAAGCAAGACAGCGAAAAAAGGGAAACGCACGTCCAGAGTGTGGCCAGGCCTGACCGCGA
>RGVP01000390.1 GCA_010027235.1 bacterium | reverse complement strand
GGTGGTGCAGTGTCCCACGTCGGTGTCGCCCTCACCTTTGGTCTGGTCGTATTTGCCATGATAGCCGCGGTCGGCGACGTCTCCGGCGCTCACTTGAATCCGGCGGTTACCGTTGGCTTGTATCTCGCCCGCCGCCTTCCAGGCCATTTCGTGGTTCCGTACGTTTTGAGCCAGTGCTTTGGGGCCATCCTCGCCAGTCTCGTTGTGCGTTTTTTGTTTCCGTCCGACGTCGGCTTGGGCGCCACGGTCCCTGCTGGGCCTGTCTATCAGTCGTGGGTGCTGGAGTTGCTCCTGACCGCTGGGCTGATGTTTGTCATTCTGAGCGTTTCCGCCAACGCAAGCGAAAAGGGAATCATGGCTGGAATTGCCGTCGGCGCCGTCGTCGGTTTGGAGGCGCTATTCGCCGGACCGGTCAGCGGGGCTTCTATGAATCCCGCGCGATCCCTTGGGCCAGCCATTGTTTCGTGGCAACTCGGATCGCTCTGGATCTACCTCAGTGCCCCTATGATCGGCGCAGCGTTAGCAGTTCCCGCTTGCCGATGCGTGCGCGGAGACGGCTGCTGCTCCACTCCTGCGCGAGAGTCAACATGAGCGACGTAAAGCGGGTGCTTTTTGTCTGTGTCGAGAACTCCAATCGCAGCCAGATGGCGGAGGCGTTTGCGCGGATGCTTGGCGGCTCGTCGATCGAGGCCTATAGCGCCGGGTCGCGACCATCGGGCGTCGTCAATCCCAAGGCCATCGCCGCCATGCGTGAGGTGGGCTATGACTTGTCCACGCATCAATCCAAGTCCCTCGATGAGTTGCCATCAAGTGATTTTGATTTCGTAGCCACGATGGGCTGCGGTGACTCGTGTCCGATGGTGCGAGCCAAGTGGCGAGCAGACTGGCAAATCCCGGATCCAAAACATCTGCCATCGGATCAGTTTCGTCTGGTTCGAGATCTTATCCGGGACAAAGTTCACAACGCTCTTGTTGAGTTGGGCTTGCCTGCCCACGGTACCGCGAGTGGCTAACCAGGCGTTGGAGCAGACTCGCGATAGCGGTCTGCGGTATGGCGAGCCGGTAGGTCGCGAGCTGCTCA
>RGVP01000389.1 GCA_010027235.1 bacterium | reverse complement strand
CATCTCGAGCAGATGCTCGACAGGGTCCAGAAAAATTCTGAAGGGTATCCCCCCTACAACATCGAACAGACGGGCGATGGCAGGCTGCGCATCACCCTCGCCGTCGCCGGCTTCTCGATGGATGACCTGCATATCACCCAAGAAGACAACCAGCTCGTCATCCGCGGCCGCCAGCGCGATGATGGTGATGGCAGAATTTTCATCCATCGCGGCATCGCCTCCCGGCAATTCCAACGCGCCTTCGTCCTGGCCGAAGGCATCGATGTCGAGGGCGCCTGGCTCGATAATGGCCTGCTCCACCTGGACCTCAAGCGCCCCATGCCCGAGGTGAGGGTGAAATCCATCCCCATCACCGCCCGCGGCACCGCCATGGCCCGCCCCGTCGTCAATAGCCGAATGATGCGTGACGACGAGTAAGGCCTGCTCGCGCGCAAACTTGCCCCCGCTTCACCGCCCGTGTTAACCGCACGGTCTCGATGTCAGACGCAAGCAAATTCATGAAAACCATCACAGTTCTGAACGGCCCTAACCTGAACATGCTGGGCCTGCGGCAACCCCATATTTACGGCGCCTCAACGCTGGATGATGTGGAAAACCTCTGCGCCGAGACGGCCTTTGAACTGGGCCTGGGCATTGATTTCCGCCAATCGAATATCGAAGGTGAATTGGTGTCCTGGATTCAGGAATGCCGCGGCCGCAGCGCCGGCATCATCATCAATCCGGCCGGCTACACCACCACCTCCATCGCCATGCTCGATGCGCTGCTGATAGCCGATCAGCCGGTGATCGAGGTCCATATCACCAACATCCACAAACGCGAGGAATTCCGCCACCACAGCTACATCTCAAAGGTCGCCACCGGGGTGATCTGCGGGCTGGGTGTTGCTGGCTACGCCCTCGCGATGCGCGCGATGGCGGGGATTCTGGCGGATCAACAGGAAGACGATCAATGAGCTCCAGCATCACCTTCGACCCGGCCGCGATCCGCGAATTGGCCAAGATCCTGCGCGAGACCGACCTCACCGAGATCGAGCTGGTCGAGAATGACAGCCGCATCCGCGTGGCACGGGTGATACCGGCC
>RGVP01000388.1 GCA_010027235.1 bacterium | reverse complement strand
GTATTTTGGGGCAGAAGGCGGGGTTCGTCACCCTGGTGGGTGCTGGGGGGTGGTTGCCTAGCCTAGTGCCAGGAGACATTTCACCTATAAAGGTATTATTTCCTTGACAGGCGCTCCATTATCGCATATATTGCGAATTCAACATGGAGCCTGGCCACATGCCTGCACCCAATCCTCACACTGCTCTGGGAGCGTCAGTCGGTAATGAGCAGACCAACGCCCATGCCGATATCCTCTGGGTCAAGCAGGCGCTGCGCGACCTCGGCCGTTACAACCCGCAGCGGGAGACGCTGCCCTTTATCGACAGGATGTTGCTCGAAGCGGTGCGGGCCTATCAGCGGGACCGAGGCTTGCGGGTGGATGGGCTGCTGCGGCCGGGCGGGCCGACTGAGGCATGCCTGAGGGTGGAATGCGCCCGCGTGCCGCGCAGGCCCCTGCCATGAGCGATACATCGAATGATGGCGAGGCGGATGTTGGTTCGCCGCCCAGCGCCGGTGAGCAGTTTTTCGACACGGTCGCATCGGTTTTCCGTGGTCTCGGTTTCGACACCGCGGCCGATAATCTCGCCCGCTATCGCAGCGGGGTTGGCGGAACGCATGTTTATTCGAATGCGGAAATTGCGCGGCATGGCCCTCTGCTTCGGTATGAAGACGAAAACCGGAGCATGTTCGAGTCGTTTTCATTTGTTGGTGAAAACAGAAGGGGGGCGCCGACGGGAGTTCTTCAGAATATTCGAGATGGAGAGACGGTCAATGATCAGGATAATTTTCTTTCATCTGGTACGCCGCATTGGCCCTCCACCTATCTTGCGTTTGGCCGAACCGGCGTATTGTCAAAATTGACAGGTACGGCGAGGCGCGATGGCGATAATATATTTATTGACGGCGAGGTGACGCATGATTTTAACGGCGGAAATAATCAGGGGGGCGAGTTATTCGATTTCAATCCTGGCCAGCCAGGTCGGCGCTCCGCGACCGAGGCTGAAGCGGCGGGTGAGGCGCGCCCTTTCACCATGCATATGGACCGCCGGCAGACGGTCTCGGCCCTCGCCCGCTACGAACCAAACGGGCTGCTGACCTTGCAGCGGGTGGATTGGGGGGCTGTTCGTT
>RGVP01000387.1 GCA_010027235.1 bacterium | reverse complement strand
CCCTGGCGCGCCTAGCGCCCCCGCTCTTTGAGTGGGACAATATTCTGGTTATATATGAGTTACACCAATTGTAGGGTTGCTCTGAATGCTTGGTATTTAAGATTTTCAACCGGCTTTATCCACGGTTCGTCCGGCGCTACTCCATTCTCTCTTTCGGCATGAGTCTTCCTGAACTGCTTACCCGTCATCTTGTGCTCTGCGAAGAGCTCCATGCTCTCGCGCTCGAGGAGAATCGCATTCTCAAATTGGAGCGCCGGGCGCCTGATGCGGCGTGGCGCGAGCGCAAGCAGGCTTTGGCGGCACGTTTTGAAACGAGTGTGGCTGATTTAAAGGCGCGACCGCGGGCAGTCGGCGAGCACGGGGGGGAATTGCTGGAGCGGGCGCGGGAGAAATCTCTGCAAATCCTGCATCTGGATCGCGAGAACGAGCAACTCCTCCTGCGGTGCAGCCTTAATCCTATGCGCCCAGACCAACCGATGCCGCCTTCTTCGGCTGGCGCAGCCCGGGCTTACGGGCGGGCGGCGGGACGCGCGATCACGCCTCCTTAATGCGGAAGGTGATACGGTAGCCCTCGGTTTTTTTATCCGGCCGAGCCGGCATTTTCACCCGGTTGAAGGCCTCGAGCACGGATTGATCGAACTCCGAGTTACCTGAGCTGGCAACGATGCGCACCCCCGAAAGAGTGCCGTCCGCCGCCATGGTGAAGGCGACTTGGGCGTTGAGCAGGTCGCTTAGGCCGGCGGGTTTTTCGTGGTTCTCGCGCAGGCGCTGCATGAGCAGGGCGAAATAGGCGTCCATCGCATTGGCCTCGGCCCGAGAAAGGGCGGTGCCGCCGGCCCCGGAGGAACCCGCTCCGGTGCCACCGGTGACGCCTCGTTTCAGACTATTGATGTCGATTCGTTTCCCCGGTGAGGCGGCTGCTCCGGCGCCGGTAGCCGAGGTGCTTTTAGCGCCGGAGGTTTTGCCCGGATTTTGTTTTTGGAACTGTTCGTAGCTGGTGCGTTTTTCGGCCTCGGCAGCGGCTTTTTTCTCTTCGGCGCGTTGTTTTTGAATCTGTTTGTCGGCCTTTTTTACCTCGGCGCGAATGGTCTGCTTGATCGCTTTGGTGAA
>RGVP01000386.1 GCA_010027235.1 bacterium | reverse complement strand
TCCCGCCAAGCCCTGAGCAAGCTGGCGCCTGACGCGGAAAAAATTCCAACCGATCCCACCAAATCGTTTGACCAAAGATAAGACTGAGTCTCAATCTTGCGGTTCTTCGATGTCCGCCACCCTCGCCCGTCTCTATCCTGAGCCCTTGCCCTTGTGCCAATTACCGGCCGGCGAGTCAGGTCGCGTTCAAGCGCTGAACGGTGAGGCTGCCTTTTGCCAACGCCTGCGCGAGATGGGTTTCGGCGAGCGCGCCTTCGTGACCAAGGTTGGCGGCCGCGGCCCCTTTATTTGTGTCGTAAACGGTTGCCGTCTAGCGCTCAGCCACGCCGCCGCCGCCAGCATCCTGGTGGAGCCTTCAGGGCTAAGGAGCTAGAAGTCAGTCCCCGAGCCCCTTACCCACGAAGCACCCCCGCCTTTGTCCGATGCGGACAGCTCCTTGCGCCTAGCTTCTCGTTCCAAGCTCCCAGCCCCTGCTCCGTCCGCTCCTTCATGAACCTCGCCCAGCTCACCGCCGGATCCTCGGCCACGCTCAAAGCCTACCCGCAGGCCGGTCCCGCTTTCACCCGCCTGCGAGAGATGGGACTGCTACCCGGCACCCGCGTCACCTTGGTGCGGGTAGCACCACTCGGTGACCCGATCGAGATCCAAGTGCGCGGCTACCGCCTATCCCTGCGCAAGGCCGAGGCCGCCCAGATTGAGCTCGCACCCGAGCCACCCGCCGCATGAAATGCCCTCGTGGGTAATCCCAATTGCGGCAAGTCCACCCTGTTTAACGCCCTTACCGGCCTGAAACAAAAAGTGGGCAACTATCCCGGCGTGACCGTCGAGCGCAAGGTCGGCACCGCCTACACCCAGCACGGCCAGCCCCTCACCCTGATCGACCTGCCCGGCGCCTACTCGCTCGCCGCCCGCTCGCCAGACGAAGCCGTGACCCGCGATGTGCTGCTCGGCCGCCGCGCCGATACGCCCACGCCAGACCGCATCATCTGCATCGCCGACGCCACCAACCTCGAGCGCAACCTCTACCTCGTCCACCAGATCCTCGACCTAGGCCGACCCGTCATCCTCGTCTTGAACATGATGGACCTCGCCGCCCAAGCCGGCCTGACCG
>RGVP01000385.1 GCA_010027235.1 bacterium | reverse complement strand
TAAAGACGTTCGCCGTCGATCCGTCCCATTTGCGAGCCGGATGCGTCATAGATTCGATCGCCCTCAAGTCGGCCCAGCTGGCGGCCCGAGGCGTCGTAGATGCGATTGCCGTCGACTCGACCGATTTGCCGGCCACTGCTGTCGTAATAGCGTTCGCCGTCGACGCGGCCGATCTGGCTGCCACTGCTGTCGTACATGCGCTGGGCGGCGGCGGGAGCCACGGTGGACAACAGGGCGATTGTAATTAGGGTGGTGATGGACGTTTTCATGGCGTATCGGGACATACCCTTGTGCGACGGCGTTACCGCGTTTCTTTCGCTTTGCTGGATCTATGATCGAGTTGGCCTGACTGTCAGGTCAGGACGATTTACACACAACTTACAAGAATCACACAGGCAATCGTTGATTGATATTTTTTGGGGGAGAACAGAATGAATGCTAAATTTAGAATGAAATTTGTGATGACGGCCAGGCCGTTTCTGCTGACGGCCCTAGCCGCAGCCGTCGCCGGATTGGCCGGGTGCGGCGGAGATGACAACCCCGCCCGCGGCTCGCTGATCGACTCGCCGGTGGTCCTCGCGACTCTGCCAAAGGCGGCGATCGATGCGGGACCGTTCAAGGCGTTGACCGGCGCGGCGAAGTGCGATGTAAAAGTCGTCTCGCTCAACTACAACACCATTGGCGTATCGGGTGAGTTGAGCAATGCGTCCGGCGTCATGCTTGTGCCTTCTGGTACCGATTGCACGGCACCGACTGGTCTCGTCGCCTATGCCAAGGGCACCGACGTTCAAAAGCCACGTACGCTTGCTAACCCTGCGGACGGCGAGACCTTCTTGCTCGCCGCCATGTATGCCGCCCAAGGGTATACCGTGGTGGCGACGGATTACCTCGGATTTGCCAAGTCCACGTACTCGTACCATCCCTATCTGCATGCCGATAGCGAGGCGAGCTCCGTGATTGATTCGATCCGCGCGGCCCGCAGCGCCGCGTCTGGAGTCGGTTCGACCCTGTCGGGTAAGGTCATGCTCACCGGCTACTCCCAAGGCGGACATTCTTCGATGGCAGCGCATCGGGCGATCGAACGCGACAATGCCGGCGAAATTAATGTGGTTGCTGGAGCTCACCTCGCTGGGCCATACA
>RGVP01000384.1 GCA_010027235.1 bacterium | reverse complement strand
CGCGGAGGTCGACGGCGTGGAGGATGGTCTGCTTGCCGGCGAAGTCGCCACCCTTGGTGACCTGGCCGATGAACATGACGATCCCGTAGGTGGACTTGGCCCAGTCGGTGAGCATCTCGGTGGCGCGGACCGTCGTCATGGAGTTTGCACCGTGCGCGTACTTGCCGTCGTCCAGGGTCTGCAAGCTGTCCTGGAGGACGAAGACCTGCTTGCCGGGGTTGGCCTTTCGGATGTGGTCTGCGTGGGAGAGGAGGTCGGGGACCAGGGTGTCCTGGCCGACGATGAAGCCGTTGCGGAGCTTGAGCCGCTCCGCCACCATCTTCACCTGGTAGAGGCTCTCCTCGCCGGTGTTGTAGAGGCAGACGTGACCGCTGCCGGTGATGGCGTCCGCCAGCTGGAGGAGCATCGTAGTCTTGCCGGCGCCGGGGGTGCCAGTGAGCATCACCACTGAGGAGGGGACGAGACCTTCACCGCCGACCGCCGCGTCGAAGAAGTCAACGCCGGTCTTCTTGCGGTTGCGGAGGGCCTCGGGGACCTTGATGTCCGAGATCGTGGTGCCGCGCTTGAGGTTCTTGATTCCAACGTTGAGGTTCATCGACATGTGACTAACTCCTGGTGGGTGGAACTTCTTCAGTGTATCACTTCAGCGGGGGGTTTGCATGAAAGCGTGTACGGGCGGCCCGAAGGCCGCCCCACCGAGGCGGTCACTCGTCGAGGAGCTTGGCCACCGCCTCGAGGCTCTTCGCCTCCGCCTCCTCCACGAGGGGGAGGACCGCGCTGATGGCCTTGAAGGCCATGTGGAAGGGCGCCTCGGCGCGAGTGGGGCGGCCGCGGCGGTTGGGGAGGAAGTCGCCCACCACCTCGCCGGTGAGGCGGAGGAAGTCGGCGAGGCCCCGCTCCTTGATGAGCGAGCGGATGGAAGCCTTGGCGGTGGAGCGGTGGGAGAGGTCGACGTTGTCCATGTTCTTCACCTTATCCTGTTCGAGAGAGTTTTTCACGCGGGAAGTGTGTGAATGTCGCTTTCAGTAGCTGTCGGGGAGGAGCACCTGGGACCGAGGTACCCGGCGGAGGAAGGCCACCCGCTGGGCGACGGCCGTGTCGGTGGCCGCGAGGTCCTGCGCCGCCTGCCACTCGGAGGGC
>RGVP01000383.1 GCA_010027235.1 bacterium | reverse complement strand
AGCATCGGCCCGCTTGACCTCGCGGGCCACTTCTTCGGCCGCCAGTCGCGCCGCCTCGCGCGCGCTTTCCTTTGTGCCATCCCGGGAACCATCGCCCGCACCCTTATGACCGTCATAACCATACTGGCCATGCGTACCGTGCGGCCCATGATGACTATGATGAACGGGCGAATCGTGGTTAGCCCTAATTGCTTCTTCGAGTGCACGCGAGCCGATTTCCTCGCGCGCCGCGGCGATAAACAGCGCCCGCGAATCTGGCAACCCGAGGCGATTTGCAAGGGTTTCAAACGGGAGAACCGTGCGCCCCTCTCGCGCCAGAGCTCGCTCGACGACCGCCCGCCCGCTCGCGATATCTCGCTCGATATCGAGCCCGTTAAACCACTGCCGAACTTTGGCCCGGGCGCGTGGACTCGCCAGATAGCGGCGCTCCGGGTTCAGCCAATCTCGTGATGGCCCGGCGGTCGGATTACGGACGGTCAGAATTTCAACGGTCTGACCATTCCGCAACATCGTCTCGAGGGGCACGAGGACGCCGTCGACCCGCGCGCCCCGGCACTTATGACCCAGTTCAGTATGAATCTGATAAGCAAAATCGAGTGGCGTCGAGCCCATTGGTAACTCGAGCACACGAGCCTGCGGCGTCAAAACATACAAGTGCTGATCAGGAACCAGACTCGCGGCGACACCCGATGTGCCCGTGGTCGAGCTGAAGTGAGCGGTGTCGAAACAGGCCGTGCAGTTGACAGGCCCGGGATCGCTAGGCTTACTCGCCAAGTCCTGACTCACTGAGAGGAATCACGATGGCTCACGCCGAACTGTTGCACGCGCTCAGCCCGGCCTCGCTTGTTCACCACGACGAGGCGAACCGCGCCCTGATGGTGGGGGGCGAGCGGTATCTGTTGGTTCCGACCGGTTTCTTCGACGCGTTTGCCGGGCAGCCGCAGGCGCTGACGACGGCGGGCGAGACGTTGGGCGCCGCGACGTATGCAAAGCTCGCTGCAACCCTGACAGCGCCGCTATCGTTGGCTTCGCTCGCTGCGGCCCCGCTGCCCGAGTTTACCGAGTATCTCAACGCGACGCTCTACAGCTTGGGCCTGGGCCGTGTGGCTCTGTCGCGCGGGCCGGGCTCGGTCGCGGTGA
>RGVP01000382.1 GCA_010027235.1 bacterium | reverse complement strand
GCACAGGGATCGCCCACTTACTCGATAGTTTCCATTGGCCTGGCTGACCAAGCTGCTTACACTCCAAACTGCCAGCCCTGCTTAACGCCATGCCATCGGCCGCCGAGCTCGCCTGGCTCATTCCAGTTTTGCCCCTGTTTGGGGCTGTGGTGGTGGGGCTAGGGCTGATCAGCTTCAACCGCACCGTTAACCGCCTGCGCAAGCCGGTGGCCCTCTTCCTGCTCACCTGCGTCGGCGCCGCCGCGGTGTTGAGTTTTGCCGTGCTGCTTGGGCAAATCGGCGGAACAGCCCCCTATGAAGTGCTGTTCCCCTGGGCCAGTGCCGGGCAATTCAACCTCGAAATGGGCTTCCGGGTGGATCCCCTCGGGGCGGTGATGCTGGCCCTAGTCACCACCATTGCCCTGCTGGTGATGGTTTATTCCGATGGCTACATGGCCCACGACAAGGGCTATGTGCGCTTTTTCACCTATCTAGCCCTGTTCAGCAGCTCGATGTTGGGGCTGATCCTCAGCCCGAATTTGCTGGAGATTTATGTGTTCTGGGAGCTGGTGGGGATGTGTTCCTACCTGCTGGTGGGTTTCTGGTACGACCGGGAAGGGGCAGCCCATGCGGCCCAGAAGGCATTTGTGGTGAACCGGGTGGGGGATTTTGGCCTGTTGCTAGGCATCCTCGGCCTGTTCTGGGCCACGGGCAGTTTTGATTTCGAAGGGATCGCCACCGGCCTTGGGGCCAGCATGGCCGATGGCAGCATCGCCGGCTGGGCGGCCACAGCCCTTTGCCTACTTGTATTTATGGGGCCCATGGCCAAGTCGGCCCAGTTCCCCCTGCATGTGTGGCTACCCGATGCCATGGAGGGCCCCACGCCGATCTCAGCCCTGATCCACGCCGCCACCATGGTGGCGGCAGGGGTATTTCTGGTGGCGCGCCTGGAACCCCTCTACGAACTGTTCCCCGATGTGCGCCTGGTGATTGCGGTGGTGGGCACGATCACCTGCTTCCTGGGGGCCTCGATTGCCCTCACCCAGATGGATCTCAAGAAGGGGTTGGCCTACAGCACTGTTTCCCAATTGGGCTACATGATGCTGGCCATGGGCTGCGGCGCCCCCATTGCCGGCATGTTTCATCTGGTCACCCATGCCT
>RGVP01000381.1 GCA_010027235.1 bacterium | reverse complement strand
ACCACCGCAGAAACGGAAATCCATCACCGCCACAGAGACCTTGATGCCATGAATCTTGCCCGTGCCGCAAATCACGGCCTCCGGCAGACCGCTGTCGCGCTCGTATTTCTTGATCCGTTCGGGATACGGTGCCGAATCCACGAACTTCAAGGGGTCCGCCGAGCGCACCGTGGCGTCGTGCTCCTCAAAAGTCTCCGCATCAAACAAAGCCTGAATGCGCCCGCGCGCGCCGATCGGGAAGTGGTAACCACTCCGCGGCACGACCATCTGGTTGGCCTCCAGCTCCTGATTAAAGATCACCTCCCCGGACAGGGGGCACTTCGTGTAAAGACCCTTGGGGATGTCCTTACGCTTAATAACAACCGTGGAATACTTGGGCTGGCTGAACAACGACATAGACGCGAAAGAGTTATGGATTTAAGGACCGGTTAACCGTGGCCGAAAGTGCAGACATCCACGTTTAACGCACCAGCCCGGCGCAGCACCGCCGCGCAGGCATTGAGGGTCGAACCGGTGGTGAAAACATCATCAAGGAGCACATACCGAAAGTCCGTGGTAATGACGACGCCGGGGGCCAGCGCAAACGCGTTTTTCAGGTTGGCCCGGCGTTGGTCGCGATCGAGGTTGGTCTGCGTTCGGGTATCCGCCTCCCGCCGCAAAAGCTCCAGCACCCGCGTGCCTGCTCCGAGTCGGGCCGCGACCGCCGCCGCCAGTTCCCGCGATTGGTTGTAGCCGCGTTCGCGTTCCTTGCGCGGGTGCAAGGGCACCGGCACCAGCGCCGCCCCGCGTAAAAAGTCGGCGGCATGGGCATTGGTGGCGATCAACTCCGCCATATCCTCCAGCACGAAAAGCCCCTGCCTATACTTGAGCGCGTGCACCAGCGCTCGCGCCGGACCACGAAAGAGCACCGCGGTGCGCCCCTCGTGAAACGCCGGCGCCAGGCCCTCGCAGTGCACGCAGAGCTGCTCGCCCGCCGTCTCGCCAAAATACGGATGCCCGCAACACGGGCAGGCCGGGGCCTCGACCCGCAGGATCAACGGCTCGCAAGCCGCGCAAACATGGCGCAGCGGGCTCGCCTCGGTCACCAAGCCGCCGCAGTGCAGGCAGGAAGGCGGGAAAAACACGTCGCGCAAAGCCCGCC
>RGVP01000039.1 GCA_010027235.1 bacterium | reverse complement strand
AAGACGGCCTGCTGCGCGATCTGCACATGACCGCTGAATCCGCCCCCGAGGCCGAGGCCGCCTACCGCTCCGCCGTGGCTAATCTCTCTGGATAAAAGCTACGCTCGGTTTAAGCTAAAGCAAACCCACCCTACCTCCCCGTGTCAGCCCAGCTAAAAACACTCCCGTCGGTCGATACGGAAATAACCCGGCGCCTGACTATCATCACCAGTCGGGCGGTGCTGTTGTTTGGCGTGGCGGGCGCTATCTTTTTCCCTTTCGTCGCTCCAGATAACCCAGGGCGAATCTTAGTGTGCCTGCTTTTGAGTGCGTTTGCCTCGTTGTGCCTTATACTGATTCAGCAAGGATTTGTTAGATTATCATCTAATATCTTGGCTTTAAGTATTTTAGGGGGGATTTTATTCGGTGGTTTTGTTAACGGCGGTATCGAAGCGCCGATGATCGCCAGCTCCATCACGCTGGTCAGCTTTTGCACCTTGGTTTTCGGGCTCCGCAGTGGCCTGGCCTACGCCGCTGCGTGCGCCATTCTGTTTACCTTTTTCATCGCGTTCGTCGAGCCAACGGTTCCGCCCGGGAAGCTGCGCGCGATGGTTACCATGGTGCTGGCGCTGGTAAACGCACTGCTGCTATGGGAAACGACCCGGATTTTGCGCGGTTCGGCCGAGGAGGCCCGCGCGGAGGCCAAGCGCCGGGCTTGCGCGAGAGCGAAGAGCGCTTCCGGCGGTTGGCGGATAATGCCCCTGACGTGATCTTCCGTTATCGCTTCGATACCTTACCCATTCGCTGCGAATATATTAATGCCGCGATCGAGCCCATCCTCGGCTACCGACCCGAGGAGTATTACACGGACCCCAACCTACTCAGCAACGTCATCCACCCCGATGACCAGCCGCTCTTTCTCGCCCTGCTCGAACAGGGCAAGCCTCCGACCGGCATAGTCGCCATGCGCTGGGTCGCCCGGGATGGTAGCGTCGTTATGACCGAACAGCGTATCGTGCCCATCCACGATGCCAACGGACGTCTCATCGCCATCGAGGGCATCGCACGCGATGTCACGGCGGCGCGCGCGGAAAGCTCACGCTTAGGGGTGCTCGAGAAGCAACTCTACCAAGCCCAAAAAGTGGACGGAATCGGCACCCTCGCGAGCGGGATAGCGCATGATTTCAACAACATCCTCACCGGCATAATGGGCTATAACGAACTCGCCTCTGTTTCGCTTCCGCCCGCAACACCCACCCAAAACTACCTCGAAGAAGTGCGCAAAGCCGGTCTGCGGGCCCGCGACCTGGTTGCGCAGATCTTGAAATTTAGCCGTCGCCACGAAGCCAGACGCATCACCATCGACCTCGCCACCGCTGTGGCGGATACCCTGCGCTTCCTCCGCTCGACCACACCGGCCACGATCAATTTTGTAACCCACCTCAAGCCGGGCATCATCGAAGCCGATGAGACGCAGATTCATCAGGTTGTGCTGAACCTGTGCACCAATGCAGTTCAGTCCATGTCGGATCGCATCGGCACCTTATCCATTTCGATCGAAAAAGTGGCAGTGGATCAGGCGTTGGCCAACACCACCAAACCTCGACTGGTCCCGGGTGATCACTTGTGCCTTTCCATCAAGGACACTGGGCGCGGCATGGACGAAGCTACCGCCAATCGCGTTTTTGAAGCCTTCTTCACCACCAAAAACGTCGGCGAGAGCACAGGGTTGGGACTGGCCGTGGTGCTGGGTATCGTAACCAGCCACCACGGTGGCATTACCTTTGAAACAGCGCCCGAAGCCGGCACCACCTTCCATGTTTACTGGCCAGTCCAAACTACCAAAGTTCCAACCCTACCCGCTCGCCTTACCCAGCCTAGGCGCGGAGGCGGTGAGAAGGTGTTGATCATAGACGACGAGAAATCCGTCGGCACTTTCAGCGCCCTCCGGTTGGAACAACTCGGCCACCGCGTCATGATATTCAATGACCCGCAACTCGCCCTCGCCGAGATAAGGGCTAATCCCGGAAAAATCGACGCCCTAATCACTGATCTCACCATGCCCGGGCTGACGGGGTTCGACTTGATTACCGAGCTGCACACTTTTGCGCCAAATATACCAAGCGTGCTGGTTACCGGCAACCTCAACGCCATCTCCCCCGTCAAACTAGCGGAACTGCCTTTGGTCGTGGTGGTGGAGAAGCCCTTCACCGGCGATGAACTCGCCCATGCCTTGCGCAAGGCACTGGATATGGGTCAGGCGCCCAAGATCCCCGCCTAGCCCTCAGCATCATTCAGCTGAGAAGGTTGCATCAAAACGGACTGGCAGGCTCCTAACAGATGGGACTTGGAGTTATCACTACCATCCGCACAGCACCTCCCCCCGAAGGATGAATCGGGAGAAGGCAGCTCTACGGGCCTAGGCGCTCAGAGGCTCTGGGCGGCGGCGACCACGGCCTCGGCGGTGATGCCGAGTTCCTTCATCACCGTGCCACCGGGGGCGCTGATGCCGAAGCGATCGATACCAATCACCTTGCCGTCGAGACCGGTGAACTGATGCCAGAGGCCGGATACGCCGGCCTCGATCGCGACGCGCTTGCGGCAGGAGGAGGGCAGCACGCTCTCGCGATAACCGGCGCTCTGGCGCTTGAAACGCTCGAAGGACGGCATGGACACCACCCGCACGCCCGCGCCGAGGACCTTGGCGGCGTTGACCGCAAGGTGCAGTTCGGATCCGCTCGCGAGCAAGATATGGGTCAGCTCAGCGGACTCGCGGACGGCGACATAGCCGCCGTGCAAGACACCGGAGCGGCGGGCCTCGGCGGGGATGTCGTTCAGGATGGGCATGGCTTGGCGCGAGAGCGCGAGCAACGTGGGGCCATCGTTGCGGCTGAAGGCGGCGGCGAAAGCGGCGGCCGTCTCCTCCGGATCGCCGGGGCGGATGACATCGAGGCCTGGAATCACTCGCAAGCCGGAGACCGTCTCGACCGGTTGGTGGGTGGGGCCATCCTCGCCGACTCCGACAGAGTCGTGAGTGTAGATGTAGGTGACGGGCAGCTTACAGAGCGCGGCCAGGCGCATGGCCGGGCGGGAGTAGTCGGCGAACACCAGAAAAGTGGCGATGGAGGGCTTGAAGATGCCGTCGTAGGCGATGCCGTTGGCCATGGCGGCCATGGCGTGCTCGCGGATGCCAAAGCGGATGTTACGACCGGCGCGGTTGCTGGCGTCGAAGTCCTTGTCGGAGGCGATGTAGTTGAGGGTAGATCCGTAGAGATCGGCTGAGCCGCCGATGAGCAGGGGCAGCTTGGCAGCGAGCGGCTGGAGCACCTGCTGGCCGGCGGCGCGGGAAGCGAGCTTCACATCGGCGGCGAAAGTAGGGATGGCGGCGGTAAGCTCCTCGGCGGTCAAGACAGCGGCGCGGCTCTCCAGCAGCGCGGCCTTCTCGGGGTTCGCGGCGGCCCACTCGTTGAACTGCTTCTTCCACTTCTTATATACCCGCTCCGTCTTTTTCTTGAGCCCGTCGAAGTGGGCGCGGACCTCAGGGCTAACGAAGAAATGCTGGTCGGCGGGCAGGCCGAGGCCGGCGCGCGCGGCGTCGATGAACTTGGCGCCGCCCTCGCCATGGCCCTTCGAGGTGCCGGCGACCTCGGGGATACCCTTGGCGATGATGGTCTTGGCGATGATAAGGTTGGGCGCGCCAACGGCCTTCTTGGCCTTGGCCACGGCCTTGGCGACGGCAGCGATATCGTGGCCGTCAACGATCTGCACGTTCCAGCCGAGGGCCTTGAAACGCTTCACGAAGTCGTCGTCCTGAGACTTGTTGGCCATCGCGTCGAGGGTAACGTCGTTGCTGTCGAAAATGACGATAAGGTTGTCCAGCTTCTGATGAGCGGCGAAGGACACGGCCTCGAGTGCGACGCCCTCCTGCATGCAACCATCGCCAGCGAGGGCGATCACATGGCTATCGAAAATCGGGTGCGCCTCGGTGTTGAAGCGGGCGGCAGCCATCTTACCGGAAATCGCGAAGCCGACGGCGTTGGCGATACCTTGGCCGAGCGGACCGGTGGTGGCCTCGATGCCAGGCGTCTCGTGAAACTCAGGGTGGCCGGGAGTCTTGGAATGGAGCTGGCGGAAGTTCTTCAGCTCATTGAGCGAGAGATCGTAGCCGCTGAGGTGCAGCCAAGAGTAGATGAACATCGAGCCGTGGCCGGCGGAGAGCACAAAGCGATCGCGATTGAGCCAGCGGGGCGCGCTGGGGCAGTGCGAAAGCGCGCCCCCGAAAAGGGCGGCGCCGACTTCGGCCGCGCCGAGCGGCAGGCCAAGGTGGCCGGAGTTGCTCTTATGGACGGCGTCCATGGCGAGGCCACGGGCCTGGTTGGCGGCTAGGGCAAGGAGGGGGAGATCAAGGGCCATAGGGAAAAATTAATACTCTGGTTGACGGTTTAGGAAACGGAGGGAATGGACGTGGAAAAGGACTGAGTAGAAAGGCGCGGCGCGGCGGGGAAAGCCCAAAGCCCATGAAAATGATCGCAGGCGGGGAAAATCCACCGGAGCCAATAATTGAGTGCTACACGAAAGTCGCGAGGGGCGAGGAGCTTCGGCGTAAAAAAACCCCGGGGAAACCGGGGTTTGAAAGACAATCGGCAAAAAGGCCAGAAAATCAGGCGGAGGCGGCGGATGCCTTGGAGTCGTAACGCTTAACGTTAACCTGCATAGCGGCCTTGCCCTTGAGATCGCGGAGGTAATAGAGGCGGGCGCGGCCGATCTCGGCCTCGCGATCCACCTCGATCTTCTCGATGTTCGGGGAGTTGACGGGGAACACGCGCTCCACGCCCTCGCCATAGCTGATGCGGCGGACAGTGAAGGTCTCGTGGATGCCGTGGCCCTTGCGGGCGATGACGATGCCGGCGAAGAGCTGGGTGCGCTCTTTGTCGCCCTCGCGGACTTTGGTGTGCACCTTCACGCCGTCGCCGACTTTAAAAGACGGAACGCTGCGGATCTGGGCGGAGGTGATCTCTTTGATGATCGGGTGGCTCATGGCGGTAAAGTGATTAAGGTTTTTCGAGTAAATCGGGGCGGACGAGGCGGGTTTTTTCCACACGTTGCTCGTGCCGCCACTTTTCGATTTCAGCGTGGTTGCCCGAAAGGAGCACTTTCGGCACGGACTGACCTCGGAATTCGGCGGGACGCGTGTATTGCGGGAAGTCGAGAAAACGACCGGTGAAGGATTCGTGTGTCAACGACTTTTCGTCGCCAAGCACGCCGGGGATAAAACGGGCGAGCGCATCAATGACCACGGCGGACGCCAACGTGCCGTTGGTCAGCACATAGTCACCGATGCTGATTTCTTGGTCGATTACGGTGTCGCGGATGCGTTGGTCGATGCCCTCATAATGGCCGCTGAGGAAAACCAGATGCCTCTGGACGGACAACTCGCGGGCGATCTTTTCTGAGAACGGCACGCCGTCCGGGGTCAAATAAACGCGCCGGCAGCCCGGGGTCTGGAGCTGCTCGATGGCCGCGACGACCGGCTCGGGCTTCATCACCATGCCCGCGCCGCCACCAAAGGGCCGGTCGTCGGCCGTGCGATGTTTATCGGTGCACCAGGCACGCACATCATGGACCGAGACGCCCAGGAGCTTCGCATCGATTGCCTTGCCCAATATGCTCTCGGCCAAAAAGCCGTTCAGCATGCGCGGGAAGAGCGTCAGGACATCGATTTGCAGCGGCATGGTTAAAAACGAAAGCGCCCCGGACGACAAGTCCGGGGCGCGAAAGGGACAGATACGGGCAAACTTAGGCGGCCGGAGCCTCGACTGCGGCCGGCGCGGCGGCAGCAGCCTTGCGGGCGAGCTTGATCAAGCTGTGCGCGGTGTCGGTGGGCAAAGCACCCTTGCTCAGCCAGTAATCGGCACGCTCAAGACGGAGAATTAGACCGTCCTTCTTGGCGCGGGGGTTGTAGGTGCCCAGCACCTCGGTGGAGGCGCCGTCACGGCGGGAGCGGGCCTCGGCGACCACCACGTGATAGATGGGGTTATGGGTTGAGCCGATGCGGGAGAGGCGGATTTTAAGGGCCATGTAAGGTCGAGGGACGAGGGCTGTTGATTTGGAAAAGGGTGGAAAACACGGGTCGCGAGCGCCGGTGTCAAGCCACCAATTCCCGGGTTACTCGACCGGGATATCTCGCCGCCTAGGCAATCAAGCATGACAAAACGAATCCTATCCAAGCCACAAGCGAGACAAACCTTGACCGAGTCCCGCGCATGCTGGGACTTTGCTTCTTTATGAAAGCCGGAATCGTCGGTCTCCCCAACGTGGGCAAGTCTACCCTCTTCAACGCCCTCACCCGCTCCCGCAAGGCCGAGGCGGCGAACTACCCGTTCTGCACCATCGACCCCAACGTGGGCGTCGTCACCGTGCCCGACGACCGGGCCTACGTGCTCAAGGACATCGCCAAGACCAAGGTCGTGATCCCGGCCGTGATCGAATTCGTCGACATCGCCGGCCTCGTCGCCGGCGCCAGCAAGGGCGAGGGCCTCGGCAACCAGTTCCTCGCCAACATTCGCGAGACCGACGCCATCGTCCACGTGGTGCGCTGCTTCGAGGATCCCGACGTCATCCACACCATGGGCTCCGTCGATCCGGTGCGCGACATCGAGGTCATCACCACCGAACTCGTGCTCGCCGACCTCGAGTCGGTCGAGAAGCGCCTGGCCAAGACCCAGAAGCTCGCCAAATCCGGCGACAAGGATGCCCAGGCCGAGCTCGCCATACTCGAAAAACTCATCCCCCACCTCAACGCTGGCAAACCCGCCAACGTCCTAGACTGCACCGACGACGAGAAAAAGCTGCTCCAGTTCTTCCAGCTCCTCTCCGCCAAGCCCGTGCTCTACGCCTGCAACGTCGCCGAGAGCGACCTCGCCAACGCCGAGGCCAATCCCTTCGTGCAAAAAGTGGCCGCCTTCGTGAAGGCCCACCACGACGCCGCCTACGTGCCGATCAGCGCCCGCATCGAAGCCGAGCTTATCGACCTCTCGCCCGAGGAGGCGAAGGAGTTCCTCAAGGACCTCGGCGTGACCGATTCCGGCGTGTCGAACCTCATCCGCGGCAGCTATTCGCTGCTCGGTTTGCAGACCTACTTCACCGCCGGGGAAAAAGAGGTGCGCTGCTGGACGATCAAGAAGGGTTGGAAGGCCCCGCAGGCCGCCGGCGTGATCCACACCGACTTTGAGAAAAACTTCATCAAGGCCGAGGTCGTGACCTACGAGGACCTCGTCCGCCTCGGCAGCACCGCGGCCGCGCGCGAAGCGGGCAAATACCGCCTCGAGGGTAAGGAATACGTCTTCCGCGACGGCGACGTCGCCCTCTTCAAGGTCGGCGCCTGAGCAGGGCTGGGCACGGGCTATTGTTTTGATTCCGCCTCGGCGCGGCGCATGGGCATGGCGTCGATCAACGCGAACAGGGCCTCGGCGGAAACGGGCGCTGCGGCGTCAAATTTCACGCCGCCGTCCTTGCCGATCAGGCGGACGCGGAAAGCGGCGGCTTCGCCCCGCGTGACGATATACAGATCGCGCTCGATCAAGCCCTCCCACACGGGCAGGAGCGCGGAGGCCTGGGTCTGGTAGTCGGCGGCAGTCGTGGCGGGCGTGTCGATGACCAGGACTCGGTGTTTCCAGCGATGGCTTTGGAGATCGGGCAAAGGCAGGGTTTCGGCGCGGGAATCCGAAGGCCCGAGGACCACGAGGGCGGCGGCGAGTCCGGCCGCGTTGAGGAGTGGGCAGGGACGCATCGGCCAAGGTGATGGATCGGTCAGGCGAGGCAAATGCTAGCGGGTGAATTAGTTGGTCGCCGCCGCTTCGCCCAGTTGGGCGAGCGTGCCTTTTTCCCAGGCGAGGCTCCAGTCGCGCATCGCCCCCACGATCGGCAGCAGCGCGCGGCCCTTTTCGGTCAACCGGTAAGCGAGGTGCTTCGAGCCCTCGCTCGCGCTGACCTGCGACACGATCTTGTGCTCCAGAAGCCGGCTCAGCCGCTCGCTGAGCACGTTGGTGGGGATACCTTCGGGCGACGCGGCGAAGTCCTTGAATCGAGTTTTGCCCAGGACCAGATCGCGGATGACCAGAAGGGTCCAACGGTCACCGAAAACATCCAGCGCACAGGCCACCGGACACGGCGAACGGCGCTCGGGAGGCGGCGGTTTATCGGTAACACGTTTGGCCATGACGACAGTGTGTCTAAATATTCACTTGCATTAAACAAGTAATTTTACTTTCAAAAAGAAAGTATGTTTAACCCATCTAACTCCGTCGCCACTCTGCCACGTCTGGCTCCGCCCGGAGCCGGTCTCCCGAAAATCGAGTTGCTCTTCGCCCGGCTGATTTTCCAATTTGGCCGACGAACCACCTCTCCGGCGGCGGCGCAAGCCACCCTCGGGCAGGAGCATGACGCGATCCTCGCCCTCGCGAGCAGCCGCGACGCCGCGACTGGATCGAAGCGAGTGCTCATCCGCCGCCTGCCCGGACTCGAGGATAGCAGCCGCCACTGGTCAGTGTTCATGACCCTGGACCACCTGCGCATCGTCAACGACTCTATCTCCGGGGTCGTCTCCGATTTGCTCGCGGGGCGGGTGCCGCCCGGCGCGGCCAGCACCGCCGCCGTGAAACCCTCGGCGGACGTCAGCGCCGAGGTGGTCGGGGCCTTCACCGCCTCGTGCCGCCGGCTCGAAGGGATCGTCGCCGCCGCGCCCGCCGCCGCGCTCGCAACGCCGCTACGCTACGCGCACCCGTGGTTCGGCCCGCTCGACGCTGCCGGTTGGTTTTTTATGGCGGGCTTCCACCTTCGGCTGCACCGCAAGCAGGTGGAACTTATCCTAGCGAATGCCGAGGGATAAGCCCCTCGCCCGACCACCCGCATCAGGCAGAGGTGGAGGGTGCGGAAGCGGGTTTCGCCGGCACGAGGCCGCCGGTGCCAACAACGTGGAAGGTCGCGTCGGCCGGCAGGATGGTCCGCTCGCAGAAGTCG
Organism: bacterium; assembly: GCA_010027235.1. Taxonomy (GTDB): domain Bacteria; phylum Verrucomicrobiota; class Verrucomicrobiia; order Opitutales; family Opitutaceae; genus IMCC26134_A. Next base: position 10,540 of record RGVP01000039.1, on the reverse strand, counting down.
CCGAATGTCTCGCCGGCGCCGCGCTCAAGGGCGTAGCGCTTGATCACGGGTGAGAGGAGCTTCACCGCATCATCGATCGTGATGCTCGGGGAAACGAGGCGATTAAGGCGACTGCCGTTGTAGGCGGCGCCGAGGTAGAGGGCGTATTTGCCGGGTGCCTTGCCCACGAAGCCGATCTCGGCGAGGTAGGGCCGGGCGCAGCCGTTGGGGCAGCCGGTCACGCGCAGGCTGATGGCATCGTCGCGCAGGCCAGCCTCGTCGAGGACGAGTTCGAATTTCTTAAGGATATCGGGCAACGCGCGCTCGCTCTCGGCGAGGGCCAGTCCGCAGGTGGGCAGAGCCACGCAAGACAATGCGTTAAGACGCAGACGAGACTGAGTGTTTTCTTTATCGAGACCGTGCTTGGCGAGGATGGCCTCAATGACGGGCTTCTGAGCGGTGGTGAGGCCGGAAATGGTGACGTTTTGCGAGGGGGTTAGACGGAAATCCGCAGTCGTGCCGTCGAGCGCGACCGCGACTTCGCGAAGGGCTGCTTTCATCGGCCAGCCGGCGCGATCCACGATTCGACCGGAGAGGAGATGCAAACCGTAGAACCAGGTGCCGTCGGCGTTTTGGTGCCAGCCGTGCTGATCCTGGATGGTGGTGAACACGGCAGCCTTGGCGGGCGCGAAAACAACACCGCTGCGCTTTTCGACCTCGGCCTTGAACCACTCGATGCCGCGGTCGGCGATGGTGTATTTGAGGCGGGCGTGCTTGCGGTTGGTGCGGTCGCCGTGGTCGCGCTGAGTGGTGAGGACGGCGTCGCCGACCTTGTTGACGTTTTCGCGGGTGATGAAGCCAAGGGTATCGGCGAGACGTGGGAAGGTATCCTCGTTGCCGTGGCTCATCCCGAGGCCGCCGCCGACTGTCACGTTGTAGCCAAGCAGAGCGCCGTTTTCGATCACCGCGATGTAGCCAAGATCCTGCGAATACACGTCCACGTCGTTGGACGGCGGAACGGCGAAACCGGTCTTGAATTTACGCGGCAGGTAGGTGGCGCCATACATGGTCTCGACCTCGGGCTCGCCGCCGGCGACGAGTTCCTCGTCGAGCCAGATCTCGTGGTAGGCGCGGGTCTTGGGCAGGGCGTAGTCCGACCAGCCCTTGGCGTCTTGGTAAACCTGTTCCAAAACGAGGGACTGCTCGGGGTTAACCGGTGCCATGACGTTACGGTTTACGTCGCCGCAGGCGGCGATGGAATCGAGGAGGACCTGGTGCATGCCCTGGATCAGGGGCTTCATGTTGCCCTTCAGGACTCCGTGAAACTGGAAGGTTTGGCGGGTGGTGAGACGCAGGGAAGGCGAGCAGAGATCGGTAGCGAGTTTATCGAGGACGAGCCACTGGGCGGCGGTTGCTTTGCCGCCGGGGAGGCGGACGCGGAGCATAAAGGAGTAGGCCTTGTCCTTACCGGCTTTTTTAAGGGCAATGCGCTGATCGCGGTCGTCCTGCTGGTAGGTGCCGTGAAACTTGATGAGTTGCTCGCTATCGGCCGAGACCACGGCGGTGGACGTATCGGCGAACTCCGCCTTCAGGTTGCCGCGCAGGTGGTGCGAAGCGGTCTTGATGCCCTCGTTGGCTACGAGGGGCTTGGGCGCGGCGGAATCGGAGATCATGGCAAAAGATGAGAGAATGAACTTTGCCCGTATCGGCGAGGTCGCAAGGTCGTTTTCCCAGTGCCGCGCCTTCACAGGCTGAACCGGGCAAGCGAGGTCGTTCTTGCCAAACGGATCATAACTGTTCAATTGAACAGCATGCTTACCGATCGCCAAGAAGAGATCCTCGATTTCATTCGCTGCCACCAGCAGGCCCACACCGTGCCGCCCTCCACCCGCGCGATTCAGAAGCACTTCGGCTTCGCATCCCAAAACGCCGCCATGAGCCACCTCCGCGCACTGGCATCAAAAGGCGCAGTGCAGCAATTTGGCGACGGCTCCTGGGGGCTGAAGGTCTCGGAACTGCAAGGCCTCTTTGACTTGCCCATCTACGGCGCCATACCGGCCGGCACTCCAGACCAACGGGAACAAGAGCCCGCCGAAACCCTCGCGCTAGACCCAGCCGCCTTTGGCCTCGGCGGACGCCCCCGGCAGGCGCTGTGGGGCCTGCGCGTGACGGGCGATTCGATGCTCGGCGCGCATATCTGTGACGGCGACATCGGTCTCTTCGAACGCCGGGAAGCCCGCCCAGGGGATATTATTGCCGCCTTGGTTGATGGCGTCACCACCACGCTCAAACGCCTCGTGATCGTCGGAGGGCGGCCCGTGCTGCGCGCCGAGAATCCTCGCTACGCGGATATCATCCCCAACGAACGCTTGGAAACTCAAGGCGTGCTGGTTGGCCTCGTGCGCCAGAACCCGGCGCGAGCCTGAAACCGACGCCCGCCACCCATCCCGCTAAGGCGCAAGCGCCTTAGCGAAATTTACCGTTTGAGCCAATACATGGGAGATAGGCTTGGCATCCCGCCCGTTGCTCCAAGCACATGGAGCGCCGCATCGGATTTTGAAATACAAGGCGGCGCGCTAAAACCTACCCGCAACCAGGCCTCCTCAGGACTTCAATCCGTCGAGTAACGCCAGCAACTGCGCCGCATGATCCTTGGTATCGACCTTCTCAGCAATGCCCAGCACCGTGCCGTCTCGGTCGAAAACAAAGGCTACTCGTGCCGGCCCCTCGTAGGTCTTGCCATACATCGATTTCTCCACAATCGCCTCCGCCGCCTGAGCAAAAAGATCATCCGGATCACTCGCTAGAGTGTAAGTTATCTTTTTCTTCACCGCATATTTGAGATGCGACCCGCAGGTGTCGCGGGAAAGGGCGACAAGATGGTAGCCGCGCTTCGCAAACTCTTCCGCCCGCGCCGCGAGGGAGTCATTCTGTTTGTCGCAGGAGCTCGTGTTGTTTTTCATGTAGACCGACACGATGGTCGGTCGGTCGAGCAGGTCTTTGAACGCGACCTCGGCTTCGGAGCCGTCGCGGACGATCTTGAGCTTGAAGTGAGTCTTTAGTTTTTGGCCGAGCTTGATCATGGCCTCGCAACAAGCCCTGCCTTGCCGACACGTCAAGAGCGGGTCCGGAAATACGAAGGTAAAAGCGATCCCAAAGACCCTAACCCAGAATCATTCAGTTGGAGGATATGCCTTGCGCAAACGCTCGTATTCCTCGGCCGTTACCGGAAGCACCGTGCCGTGCCGAAAACGGAAGGGGAACTCAAAGTCCGAAGCCGGCGCGAACACCCCGCCCTCCAGACCGGAAGCGAGGAAGGGCTTGTAGCCTTCTCCTTTGGAATAGTGGTCGAGCAATAGACACCAAGACTGCGTCCGGCCTTCGGCATCCGCCAGCGGGAAACAGGCCGGGCCCTCGTAACCGACTAACTTCGCGAGCGAAAAACCGGGCACATCATGCCATGGCCCATCGAGCCGGTCCGCCGCCTCTAGGGTGATCGCCTTGTATTTTTCATCCTTGGTGAAGCGATGATAACGGCCTTGGTCCCGCACGATGGTCGTATCGATGATCGTGGTGGGTTTTTCGATGTAGATAAAGGGGGCGCCAAACGTCCGAAAATCCTTCGTGCGCGCCGCCCAGATACGGTGCCGCTGAAAGTCATCGCGCCCCGTGGTTGAGGCCCAGAAAACCAAGTAGTCACCTCGTTCTTCATCGTAGATCGCCTCAGGGGCCCAGGTGCAGCCGGCATCGGGCGCCGCCACCTCGACCAAACGCGGGCCGTCCCATTTCACCAGATCGGCCGTTTCCCAGACGAGGAGCGATCGGCTGCCCGCCCGCACCGCACGGCCCCAGTTGGGGTTGCGATGGATCGAGAGATCCGTGGCGATGAGAAAGGCTTTTCCGCCACCGTGCGCACGAAGCACAAAGGGGTCACGCACCCCCTTTTCGCCGGCATCGCTCACCAGCACCGGGCGGCCGCCCTGCAAAGCCTCCCAGCGCCGGCCATCGCGGCTGAGCCCGAAATACACTTGCTCGGTCAACGGCGTGGACTCGCCCTTGAAGGTGACAAAAAGGTAGCCGCCCGGCGCCGCACCGACCCCAGCTGCGGAGGCAATAAACAGAGTCATAAAGAGGAATTTTAACATCGTTGAAAAAGACGCTAGCTCCCCCGGAAACTCAACCCGAAGGTCCGCTTGGGCAACTCCAGGCATTCGGCTCCAGTCCTATTGCTTCGTCGTATCCTCTTTTCCCACCAAACCTCGGGACCAAACAGAAAGCACAGGGTATTTAAGGGCGCGCGCCCGCAAAGGAAAAGCCCGCTGCGACCGAGAGTAGACCGACTATGACGCTCAATACCACATAAGCGCCAGCCACCAAGGGTTCGCCTCGACGCAGGAGATGAAAAGTCTCCAAGCCAAACGCGGAGAAGGTCGTGAAACCGCCGAGCACTCCGGTAAATAGAAAAAGCCTAGCGTTGGTGGAAAACGCCCCCTGCTTCACTGCAAATCCGCTGAGAAAACCAATCACCATGCACCCAGCTACGTTAATAATAAAAGTGCCGACTGGAAACCGCCAATCCGGATAACGTTGCGTGACCCAAAGCGATAAAAGGTAGCGAGTCACCGATCCCAGCGAACCGCCTAAAGCAACCAATAACAGGGGTTTCATCGTATACGTATTTAAAGAATTTCGCCTGAGGTATGGGCGCGGGGCCAGTGTCTATTCCTCTCGATGCTGGCCATGGCGGAAAGGTTTGGCGGCACGCTCGGCCTCCTTTTTTTTCCAGCCCGGCTTGCTCGCGACCGCGCCGGGTTTGCGAAGGGCGGGCGCTTTGGCCGCCTGCTCGGCCTTGAGCTTGCGATAGCTTGCCAACCGCTCAAGCGGCAGCGTGCCGACCTCAAGTGCCACGCGGACGGCACAACCAGGCTCGTCCTCGTGGCGACAGTTGGTGAAACGGCAAGCCGCGGCGACCCCGACGATGTCGGCGTAGGCCTCCTCCAACGCCTCGTCAGCGTCCCAAAGCTGAAGCTCGCGCATGCCCGGGGTGTCGATGATGAGCGCACCACTAGGAGCGAGCACTAGCTCGCGACGAGTGGTGGTATGGCGGCCCTTGGCGTCTTTGTCGCGCACCTCGCCAGTTGGTAACTCGGCGTCGCGCGCAAGGCGGTTTATCAGGCTGGATTTTCCCACGCCGGAGCTGCCCACAAAAGCGAGGGTGCGGCCGGGCGTGGCGTGCCCGCCAAGGAGTTTTAAGCCCCGCCGGGTGTGGCTGCTGGTCACCACGATGGGCACCCCGGGAACGAGCCGATCAATCTCAGCGCGCACCACCTCAGGATCAGGGTGAAGGTCAGCCTTGTTTAACACGATCACGGGCTGCGCGCCGGAATCACGCGCGGCCACGAGGAAACGCTGGATACGTTTCGGATTATAGTTCCGGTCGAGGCCGCTGACAAGAAAGACGACGTCAATATTGGCCGCGATGATCTGCTGGGATTGCTCGCCGCCGGCCGACTGGCGCGAGAAACGGCTGCGGCGGGGCAGCAAGGCGTGGAGCTGGGCGCGGCCCTCCGCCCCCGGGCTAGGCGAAACCGCCACCCAATCGCCTACCGCCGGATAGGCCTCAGCGTCGCGTTTGGCGTCGTGGTGGAACTTGCCGATACACTCCGCCAGCAATTCGCCCTCGCCGGTCACCACCGCGTAGTAGTGCCGGCGCAGCTCGACCACCACCCGCGCCGGCACCAGGCCGACGGCAGCGTGGGGCGCAAAGGCGCGCGCCCAAGCGGCGTCCCAGCCGTAAGGCGCGAGGGGATGTAGCTCAGGGACGGATCCGGACATCGCAGGTAAGGTAGCCAAAACGCCGACGCAGGCGGGCCTCAAAGCGCGACCACGCGGCGGGCGGGCTCGGCGTGGCGGCGAAAAAAGAGGGCGGTGTGGCCGACCGCGCCGACGCAAGGCGCGGCACCCTCAGTCTCGATTTGCGCGATGAGCGCGGCGCGTTCGTGACGATCGGCGCCCTCGAAGCGGAGTTTCACCAGCTCGCGAGCCTCAAGCAGGCGGGCGAATTCGCGAAAAAAAGTCGGCGTGAGCCCGGCCTTGCCGACCTTGAGAGCAGCTTCGGTGGTCTGGCCGATCCCACGGAGGCGGGTTTTTTGCGCTGCGGTAAGGGGAGGGTTTTCCATGTGCACCCAACCGTGATGAGCTTGAGCGCGAACGTCCAACCCCGAAGCAGGCCCCCACTCACCAAGCGAAACCCAACTCGGCGCGGACAAACCGGGGGGCGGCGAGGCCAACCACGCCGCCGGCGGTGCGGCTGGTCTGGGTCTCGGCATCGGTGAGGTTTTCCACCGCGAGCGTGAGACCGAGGCGAGGCTTCAGCGCGTAACGAACGGCCAGGTCGAGCCGGACAGAGGGCGCAAGCGCGAGGGTGTTTAAGTCATCCTCATATTGGACGGAGACCCAGCGGCCGCGCAGGTCGAGATCGAGCTTGCGCGCGAAACGCCAGGCAACGCCGGCAGCGAAGGTGTGGCGCGGCACCTGAGCGAGCAGGAGACCGTCGAGCGCGTCCGCGGCGGGCCCGCCGGAACGCACCCGCGCGTCAGACCAAAGGTAGTCTGCGTCGAAACGCAGAGCGGACACAGGTTGCCAGCGACCGCCGAGCTCGAGTCCACGCACGCGGACGGCGTCGAGATTTCGTCGCTCACGCAAAGTCGGGGCGAGCGAGACGTTCGCAACGGCATCGGTGAGGTCGTTTTGAAACACCGTCATGCGCAGGACATGGTGCGCGGTGGGCGGGGCAAGTTCGAGCCCGACCTCGCCACCCAGCAAGGCCTCGGAATCGAGGCCAGGGTTGGCTTGGGTCGTGACGGGGCCGACTCGGAAAGGCCGGTAAAGCTCGTTCAGGGTCGGCGTGCGGTAGGCGGAGTAGGCGGCGACACGAACGGTGAGCCCAGAGGTGACGCGCCACGCCAGACCGAGGCTGGGTGAAAAGGCGAGGTCCTCACGGTCAGCGTAGCGTTCGTCCATTAGGCGCACGCCGGAGGCGCGGATGGTTTCGTGGCGGAAGCCGTCCGTGCGCGTGATGGAGTCAAGACGTGTGCCGGCAGTAAAAATGAGGCCGTCAGCCAACGGGCGGGCGTGAGTGGCGAAAACGCCGGCCGTGGTCTGCGCGCCGCCGGCCCGCCGCTCACGGGTAAAAGTATCTGCGTTATAGAAGTAATACTCGCGGGTCTCACCGTCCACCCGGCGGACGTCGAGGCCCAAGGTGGTGAGCGAAGCGTCGCCATCGGCTAGGGTAGCAGGTTCGCCCCACGTCATCTGAACGGACGCGCCGGCAGCGGTGGAGGGCACCGCATATTGGTCACTCGCGGGGGTCTCGACGGTGCGGGCGGCGTTGATCGCGCCGAAGGTGCTTTGGAAATCCTGGGCCTGCGCATAGAACGAGACTGCCCAAGCAGGGCCGCCAGGGGCGACTCCGGCGAGGGTCGCGGACAAGGAAGCCTCCTCGGAGGCATTGCGCTGGTAAGGAGTGCCGTTGCCGCGTTCTTCGCTCCAAGCGCGGGCGACGGCGGTCAGCGTGGTGGTTTCATCCACGCGTCTGGCCCAAGTGAACTGACCGCGCCGATACGCGGAGTCCGCCTCGATATCGACTGGGCCGGGATAGCGGACGAGGCGGGGACCAGCGCTGGCGAAGGCGGCCGCGTCCACCCGAAAGGCATCGCGGCCAGAGTCGCTGCCGAACGCAGAGGTGACGTCGATAGCGCGGGTCTCGAAATCCCCAGCCGAGATGGAAACTGAACCACCAGACGGTGCGTCGAGCGGGGACAAGGAGATCAACTGCACCACGCCGCCAAGCGAGGCGCCGCCCCACGCCGTCGATCCGCCGCCGCGCACCAACTCTACGCGATCCAGTGAGCCGGACGAGAGCTTGGACCAGGCGACCCAGCCGCCAAAGGGGTCGTTGACGGGCACGCCATCAAGCAGCACGAGGGCGCGACTGGCGCCACTGGGGCCGATGCCTCGCAGGGAAACACCTTGCGCAGTGGGATTGGCGGTCAGGGATCCGGCGCGGCGGAAGAGCGAAAAGGCAGCGGAACGGCGCAGCGCGTCGTCGAGCATGAGCGCCGAGCCGTCCCGTATAATAGCACCCGAATACACATCTACCGCCAGCGGCAGCGTCACGGGGTCCTGCGGTAAGCGGGTGGCGGTAACGACTACGGGCGGCAAAGGGATGATTGGGGCGGAGTCCGCCGCCCAGCCAACCGGAAGGTAGACGGAGAACAAGCAGGCCAAAAACTCGGGGCGGGGGGTGAACACGAGGCCAAACGTGTCGAATCAGACCGCTCCTGAGCAATCCCGCTTGGGATGGAAAAGAGTTTTCTAACTGGATGAAGGCGGGCGACGCGCCAAATGGGCAGTTCGCGTGTCTCTTGGCGGGGTGAGAATACCCCTGCTCATTGCCGCAGTGTTGTCGTCGTTAGTATTGGCCTCGTCCACGCGCGCCGTGCCGGCCTTTCCCGGAGCGGAAGGCTTTGGCGCCAACGCCAAGGGCGCGCGAGCCTCATCCAGCCCCACCATCTACCACGTCACCAACCTGAACGACTCCGGCACGGGCTCGCTGCGCGATGCGGTAAGCGTTCCCGGGCGAGTAGTGGTTTTCGACGTTGGTGGCCTCATCCGGGTGGGCTCGCCGATCGTCTTTGCATCAAACCTCACCCTCGCGGGCCAGACCGCGCCGGGCGGCGGCATCACTCTCTACGGCAACCGCGTCTCCTTCTCGGGGGCGAGCAACACCATCTGCCGTTACCTGCGCTTCCGCATGGGCATCAACGGAGACGATGGTGCGGACGCGGTCGGCATCGCCAACGGGAGTGATATGATTTTCGACCACGTCTCTGCCTCCTGGGGACGCGATGAAACCTTCTCCATCAGCGGCGATACGGCCATCCGCATAACGCTCCAGGACTGCCTCATCGCGCAGGGCCTGCGCATCCACTCCGCTGGAGGTCTGATGCAGACCTCAGGCGGCGTCAGTATCTTCCGCACGCTATACGCAGACAACTGGATGCGTAACCCGAAGATCAAGGGCGTAAACGACTACATCAACAACGTGGTCTACAACTGGGGCGGCGGCGGTGGCTACATCCCGGCGGGCGACTCCGTGGGCGACTCCTACGCGAACATGATCGGGTGCTACTTCATCGGCGGCCCCGAGTCCGGCGCGGGCACCTCGCCCTTCAAGACCGGAAACGCCAACTACCGCCTCTTCCACACGGGCAACCTTCAGGATCTAGACCTCGACGGCGTGCTGGATGGGGTCGCGGTGACCGACTCGAGCTTCTCCACACTTCAACTCGTCGGCTCACGCTTCGCCTACCCCGCGCCCACAACTGAACTCTCCGCCCCCGCCGCCCTTGCTTGGGTGCTCGAACGCGCCGGGGCCTCTCACCGGCGCGACCGCACGGACGATTACGTGGTCGCCGAGGCCCGCACCTACGGCACTGGCGGCGTCTTCATTTATGACGAAGCTGACATGGGCGGCGTCGGCACCGTCGCCACCGGCCTGAAGCAGCCTGACGCCGATAACGACGGCATGCCCGACTGGTGGGAGCAGGCCGCCGGGACCAACCCCGCCTTGGCCGACGCCACCGTGCTCGGTGCCGACGGTTACTTAAATATCGAGCGCTACCTCAACGCCCTCGTAGTTGGCGGTGTGCCTGGGGCCTTCATCACCGGCATCACCCATGATACCGGGTCGTCCACCGCAGATGGCATTACCTCCGACCGCACCCTCCTGATCCGCGGCACCGCACCCGCCGTCTGCGTCTGCCCGCCGATGAGTACGTGCCTGCGTTGCAGTCGAGACATGCGGTCATGCCGGAGACATCGGCGTAGGTTCCCGCGGCACAGCGGCTGCAGGTGGCGAACCCCGTGACATTGTTGCTGTATGTGCCCGATGCACACTCTTGGCAAGACGTGAGGTTGGTGGCATTAGCATTGGAAAACGTGCCCCACGGACAGGTGGTGCAGCTCGTGGCATTGGTTGTGTTTGCATAGGTGCCGTTGGCGCAGGACACGCATGCGGTCGTGTTGGCGTACCAAAAGACCGTGGGCGTGCCGCTCGCATTTGTCACGGCCGACTGGTTCAGCACCGTGATGTAGGTTCCCGGGCTGCAGGTAAGCGCATCGCTGCCGCCAATGATGATGCCGGCGCTCAGTGCGAGAAAAAGCCACACCATCATTTCTTCTATGTATGTATGTCGAACCCAGATGCGATTGCCTCGTTTGTTTACTCCACGCACACACTCTATATACACATATAGACCCTTTCCGCATAAAGATATTTGACTGTATTGATCACAATGTCTATGCATGTACATTTTCTGGGATATCATCCAACACTTGTACCACAGAGGCGCGGATGTGCCCGAGCACAGCGTCCATCGCACTCTCCTCTGTTGCAAACGCACGCGCATGGTAAAGAATCATCACAGACACGCACATGTGCATGGTCACTGGATCGTATGTTGGCAGCGACACTCTGCACAGCGGGACGCGGCCCTCC
>RGVP01000380.1 GCA_010027235.1 bacterium | reverse complement strand
CACCCCATGGGCTTTGCCGATCTGGTCGAGCTTGGCCTGCGACCGCTGGCAGATCGCGACGAGCTCGGCGTGGGGGTGCCGCTGGTGGATCGGGATGAACTCGGCGCCGAAGCCGAGGCCGACGATGGCGGTGCGAACCTTGCGGGGCGTGCTGCCCATGGGAACCTCCACATGCGCGGACTGGGGCGCGGACTCCAAGCCTTGAGTCTCGCCCGCCGGGCCCGGTCAGTCCATGAGCATTTTTACGGCCGGCCTGAGTTTTTTCACCGCCGGGCTCGGCCTACTTCACGTCGATCAGCTCGACCAGAAAGTGGAGGGTGGCGTTGGGGGGGATCACGCCGCCCGCGCCGCGGGCGCCGTAGCCGAGGTTGCTCGGGATCTCGAGTTCGATCATCCCCTCCTCGCCGACGAGCTGCATGCCCTCGGTCCAACCGGGGATCACGCCGTTGAGCGGAAACTCGATCGACTCGCCCCGCTGGTAGGAACTGTCGAACACCTTCCCGCCGTCGAGCCAGCCGTGGTAGTTGACCTCCACCGTGTTGGTGGCCTTCGGCTTGCCGCCGGCCCCTTTCCTCAGGACCCGGTACTTGAGGCCCGAGGGGGTGGTGGTGAACGCCTTCGGGGCGTCGGCGTCGATCGGGCCGGCGCCCTCGGGCAGGGCGGGATGGGGGACGTCGGCGGCCATGCTGAACTCCGGGGTGAGGAGGGAAAGGGCGAGGATGGTGATCGTGGCGAGCGTGCGCATCGGAAGGGTTCCTTGCACTTCAAGATCCTTGGTGGGTGGGAGCAAGTGGGCCGGGGTTGCCCGTGCCGTCTCGCCGGACGCTCGCTGCGGACATCCTGTCCTTCGCTCGCTCGATGGAAACCTCGCTTCGCCCTCCAGGCTTCGCTCGGTTTCCAACGCCGTCTCGCCTGGCACGGGCAACCCCTCCGACCATGAATTCTCGTCTGAGCATCGGATCGGAGAGCAAACACTCTACCGGAAACTCACGCCTTGCGGGCGAGCAGGCTCTCGATCTCGTCGGGCTCGATCGGCACGTGGCTGCAGAGGTCCACCGGCCCCTGCGCCGTGACGAGCACGTCGTTTTCCAGCCGCACCGCCAGACCCTCGTCGGGGATGTAGATCCCGGG
>RGVP01000379.1 GCA_010027235.1 bacterium | reverse complement strand
TCGGGCAAGTCCACCATCTCCGGCGCGCTTGAAGTCCGCCTTCACGAGATGGGGTTCCTCTCATACCTCCTCGATGGCGACAACGTCCGCCACGGCCTCAACCGTGACTTGGGCTTCTCCGATGCTGACCGTGTTGAGAACATCCGTCGTATCGCCGAGGTGTCGAAATTGTTCGTCGATGCGGGGCTCATCGTACTGACCGCCTTCATCTCGCCGTTCCGCGCTGACCGCGATGCCGCCCGTGCCATCGTTGGTCCAGGTGAGTTCGTCGAGATTTATCTGGATGTGGAGCTCGCGGTCTGCGAGTTGCGGGATCCCAAGGGGCTTTACCGCAAGGCGCGGGCCGGCGAGATCAGGAATTTCACGGGCATCAACTCGGCTTACGAGCCTCCGCTATCGCCGGATGTGCGGCTGGATACCTCCGCGCTCTCGGTTGCGCAGTGCATCGACCGCATCATCGAGCACTTGGCTGCAAACGGTTACCTGGCCAAGCCAGACGCATGAGCCCCGAGCCAGCAGAGTCCGGCTGGGACACCCTTCTGGACGGGGTAAAGGCGCTCTCCCTTGAGGCCGGCGGAGTCATTCTCGATGTTTACCGGACCGCTTTCGATGTGGCCGGCAAATCTGATGGTAGCCCCGTCACCGAGGCCGATGCGCGTGCCGAGGCGCTCCTCCTCGCCGGTCTGAGGCGGATGACGCCCGGCACACCGGTGGTTGCGGAGGAATCCGTGGCCGCCGGCGACATCCCCGATGTCGGTAGCGAGTTCTGGCTGGTCGATCCGCTCGATGGCACCCGCGAGTTCATCTCGCGCAATGGCGAGTTCACCGTCAACATCGCCCTGATCCGCGATGGTGTGCCGGTACTCGGCGTGGTCTATGCACCCGCCATCGACATGCTCTACGAGGGTGCGGCTGGTCTGGGCGCTGTGCGAACGGGGGCCGGCATCCGCGAGCCGATGCACGTCCGTGGTGCGCCTTTTGCCGGCCTCACCGTGGTGGCCAGTCGTTCGCATGGCGACATGGATGAGATAGCCCGCTTTCTTGGTGGGCGCCCAGTGGCGAGCCTGCTGCAGGTCGGATCTTCGCTCAAGTTGTGCCGGGTGGCGGAGGGTGCCGCCGACCTTTATCCGCGCCTCGGTCGGACCATGGAATGG
>RGVP01000378.1 GCA_010027235.1 bacterium | reverse complement strand
CCGGCGGTCCAGTCGGTCATGGTCGGGAACTCGGTCGGGCAGATTTACACGATTGTGCCACCAGCACTTGCGTGCACTCGACCCAAACGATGGCGACGATTAGATATCCGCTACCCAGAAGTCGGTGTACTTGAGCTTACCCACCACCTGCAACTGCGCTACCGCCACCGGCGCAAACGCTTTGCCAGTGCCGTCAGCATCATAGAGCAGCTGCTTGCCGTTGTAGATCAGGTAATCCTTGCTGCCAATGGCCTTGCCATTGCTCTTGATTGCAAAATTGGACGAGGCGATCTTGCCGGGCATAAGCCGGCTGAACACTTGGCTGTCGAGCACTACCTTGTCAACGCCGGTGGTGAAGTCGATGACGACGTCCGCATTTGCAAGACTACCGGGCAGCGCATTGAAGCAAAACGAGTCGCTACCGACCCCGCCGAGCAGTGTGTCAGCGCCCACACCGCCAATCAGCGTGTCGTTGCCGTCACCACCGCTCAATCTATCGTTGCCTGCGCCGCCATCAAGGCGGTCGTCGCCGCTGCCGCCGTCCAGCCGATCGTTGCCAGACTCGCCGTAGAGCGAGTCGTTACCGCCGCCGCCCGACAAGGTATCGGCCAGCGCGAAACCCGTTAGGGTCTGGTCGCTATCATCGGCAAAAGCAGTAAAGTCAAAGAAGCTAACGGCCGTCGGCACTGGCGTATCCAAGGGCAGCAGGCTGTCGTTCTGGGCGATGGCGTTCGCCAGATCCGGATAGTCGTTGCGAAGGTTGCCCCAAACAGAGGTGGTGGTGGATCCGGCGCTAGCGACGCCAATGACCTGGTTGTTTAACAGCAGAGGGCCGCCAGAACTTCCCGAACGAAGAACGGCAGGCGCCTCCCAAGTATTTGCATCGCTGCTTACAACCAGCCGCGCCGTTGTCCGCACCTCAATCATGCCGGTGCAGTCGCTAGGGTAACCCAACACCAGTGAGTCAATCGCTTGCGTGGCGAGCGGGTTAAGGCCCAGCCATGTGCCATCGCCGAGCAGCTGATTCAACCCCAGCAGGGCAAAGTCCGACGACGATTCGACGGCGCTAAGCGTGGCATTGTTGCCGTCTGCATACACCTGCTGCGGATGCCCGAAAATGGAACCGGTGGACGGCGTCCACGTGTACACCGGGTATGGCTGAAACTC
>RGVP01000377.1 GCA_010027235.1 bacterium | reverse complement strand
AACCCCTTACCTCGACAATGCGAATGTCGCGCTCTACCAATTGAGCTACAGCCCCAGCGGAGCGGCAGAATACCACGGCGGCGGCTAGCATCTGGGGATGAACCCACTCATCCTTGCTCTAGCCTCTGCCGCCATGTGGGGCTGCACCGATCTCATCACCACCTATGTTGGTCGGCGCATAGGCTCGCTTCGTGTGGTGGTGATCGCCGTCTCTACCTCGCTGGTGTTGGCCGGCTCAGTGGCTATTGCGCGTGGCGCACTTTCCACGATCTATGACCCTGCGATCGTTGGCGGCACCCTTATCTTGGGCGTCGCTGCGGGCGTAGCGTACATCGGCGTCTTCACGGCATTTCGCCTTGGGCCGCTCAGCGTCGTCTCTCCAACCGTTTCGGCATACGGAGCACTTGCCGCCTTCCTCGCGGTGATATTCCTTAACGAGCATTTAACGTTCGCGCATGTAGGCGGCGTGATTGCCGTTGGGATCGGTATCAGCCTACTTGGTCTACAGACGACGGGCACTGGGCGCGACCGACGCGCGTCGCTGGCAAGCCCCGGCGTGGCCTTTGCGTTGGTTGGCCTCCTCTTTTTCGCCATCATCACCGTGCTCTTAACCATCCCGATCAAGGCGTACGGCTGGAGCACCGCGATCGCCCTCTCGCGGATTGGCAATCTGGTCACGGTGTGGCTGATCTTCTTCGCCCTCTACAAGTACCGGGCACGTCTGCCGAAGTGGGGGCGCCACGATCTGCTCGGGGAAGGACAGCCCCTTGATCGTTTTGGATTCGCCCTTGCCACGCTTGTTGGTTTGGGCGACACCATTGCCTTCTTTATCTTCGCCGCGGCGCTCGAGGGGGGACCAACCTGGGCCGTCTCGCTCCTGAGCTCGCTCGGCCCCATCATCGTCGTGCTTGGCGGCCTCTTTGGGTATCGAGAGCGGCTGCGCCTCCCGCAGGTGATTGGGCTTGGCGCTCTCGCTGTGGGGCTGGTGCTCGCCACTCTCCCGGCGTAGCCCCCTTGCGGAAGTAGAACGCCTGTTCTATTATGAGGCGTAGGCGAGGGCAGTATCCTCACGAGGTGTTGCCCCATCTCGGCCCTCGCCTAACTCCTCCTCTTCGTCACGGGGCAGCGCTCCTGGTCGCCCTCCCGCTGCTTCTCGCCGGCTGCTTCGGC
>RGVP01000376.1 GCA_010027235.1 bacterium | reverse complement strand
GATGCTGCCGCGACCATCCTGAACCTGTCCACTCGGCTGATGGAGCTCCCCATCGGTGTCTTCGCCATCGCGGTTTCGACGGTGTTCTTTCCCCGTATCGCGCGGCACGCGGCCGACGGTCGGCCCGAGTTGCTGGCGGCGGATTATCGGGAAGGCATGCGCTTGATCCTCCTGATCAATGTTCCGGCTGCGTTTGGCTTGGCGGTGCTGGCCGAGCCGATCGCCCGAGTGCTTTTTCAGCGCGGGGCTTTTACCGCGGCCGACACCGCGATCATGGCCCCTGTGGTTGGGGTTGGCGCGCTGGCGCTGCCGTGCCTTGCCTTCGTGAGTTTAGCCTTGCGGGCTTTTTATGCGCACAAGGATACCCGCACTCCTGTCCGTGCGGCGATTTGGAGTTTTGTCGCCAACGTTGTGGCGAGTCTGGTGCTGATGAAGCCACTGGGGGTGACGGGGTTGGCCATCGCCTCCACTTTTGCGGTTTTGGTCCAAGCCGGTTATTTGCAACTGAGGTTATCCGAGCTGGCGCCTGCGCTGGGCTTTGGTCCCTTACGCGGTCACCTGCTGAAGGTGATGGCGGCGTCCATCGCAATGGGCGCGGCGGTGCTCGTTGTGCGCCACGGGTGGCTGGTCTGGGTCGGGTTCAGCGGGTGGCGCGAGGCCGCCGGTCTGATGGTTTGCGTGGGGAGCGGCTTGATCGTCTTTATCTCTGCAGCCTGGTCGTTGCGTCTGCAAGGTCGCGACGAGTTAGCGGCCTTGGTGCTACGGAAACTGGGTCGTGGACGTCCGGCGGGAGAACGCGCCCCTGAGTAGTTTCAGAGCGGGCCAGCTGTTGCCTCCGGAAAAACAACCGCGGTTTAAGCTGTAGGTGGTCGGTGGGTTCGTTTTAACCCAAGCCATGTTCAAGAAGATCTGGGCGCAACACTGGTTCGTCTGTCTCTTGCCGGTGGCGTTTGCCCTGGCTTGGTTTGCGCCCTTTGTGGCCAGTAAAGGCGGGTGGCTGCATCCCGAGCTTACGGCTAAGCTCGGAGTCGGGTTGATCTTCGTGCTCCAAGGCCTGTTGCTTCCGACCGCGGCGATGCGGGCGGCCATCGGCCAAGTGCGGTTGCACGCGGTGGTGCAGGGCATGACTTTTGTGGGCTTTCCCTTTCTCGGGCTGGTGGTGGCGGCGCT
>RGVP01000375.1 GCA_010027235.1 bacterium | reverse complement strand
GTCCCATCTGGCCCCAGGTCGGGCCCTTGGGCGAATACAACCCGACGTTGGACCACATCTTGCGTTTGGCAAAGGGGCCATCGGTCACGACGAACTCGCATGCGAGATAGACCGCCCCGGTGTCGAATGACTGGGTGGCATAGCCGCCGGTCCAGCCTTGGGTGTGGTCATCATGGCCACCAGGTTTGATGGTCATGCGCACGGGCACGGAGATGCCGCGCGGGATCAGGTCAAAGGCACCTTGCTGGGCTTCGGCGTCGTTGAAGTCATTCCAGCTGGCAGGAGCCGTGGCGTGGTCATAGGTGTTCATGGGATGTCCTTTCAATTCGTGTGTTAGGTGTTGGGATTGGTGGCGGAGGTCTGGCCGAGGCACTTGGCGATGAGCCGACCCAGATGGGGTTCTTCGATGGGGTCCAGGCGCCCGCTGCGGTCTTTGCTGGGGAAACCAAAGCTGTTGTCCGCCCCCGTCACAAAGCCCCGGTAGGTCGATCCGTCGTCGGCCTTGAGCACGGCCAGCGTCACCACCTCATCCAGAACGCCAGGCAGTTCCAGCGCGGTCTTGCTGCCTTCAAGCTGCAGTTGGTAGTAGCGGCGGTTGAAGTCGTCGGTCTTCTCTTCCAGGATGGCGACATAGATGACGTGCTTGTCGCGCACGTGCTGCAGGTGTGTGAGCGCCGTGATCATTTCCTGGCCCAGCAGCCCATAGGCACCACGGTTGTCCGGCTTGCCGGTTTTCTCACTGAAGGCCTGCGGCTGGGTTTTGCACCAGGCCAGACACAGACGGGAGAGCACGGTCAGGCTGTCCACAAAGTAGGTGTCGTACTTGGCCAGTTGCGCGGGATCGCCGTAAGTGGCGCAGACATGGTCGTAATGCGCCTTGCTGAAGGCCTGGTCGGCTGATGCGGTAGGCATGGGCCCGGCCAGGAAGACCACAAGGTCACGGAACTCCTGCCAGGTGCGCGGGCGCACCGTGTCACCGGGCCAGTCCTTGACCGAGAGGTCACCGGCTTCGAGATCCACGAACAAGGTAGTCTTGGGCGGCAGGGTTCGCAACTGCGTGGTCTTGCCCACGCCAGGAAACCCCACCAGGCCAACCTTGGCGCTGTGCCGTTCTTTGAGCCGTTCTTCGGCGGAGATGATGGGCAACATCACTGTGCTCCTTCAGCGGCC
>RGVP01000374.1 GCA_010027235.1 bacterium | reverse complement strand
TGCTGTTCAACTGGATCGTGATCAACTTCGTGATCACGGGGTTGCACAGCTACGCGTGAGCGGTGGGCCTGCGGCGCGGTCAACGCTCGTCGCAAAGAGGACGCTCCAGTCCGTCCTGTGCGCCACGAACGCGAATGGGCTGACCAATTCCTCCAGAAACGGGCCCTCGCGCTGGCCTTTCCTCGCGACGGTGTTATCGTGACACTCGTCCCCCGCGTTCCCGAGGTTCGGTTCCCTTCATGGCCTTCAGTTCGCACTCAAGCTCGTGCCGCCGGGCGCCGATCGGCGTCGTGCTGTCCACTGCCGCGGCGGCCTGTATTGGCGCGGGCGCATTCGCGCAGTCGCAGGTGCTGGTCTGGGGACGCGCGGACAGCGGTCAGACCACGCCCGGCTCCCGCACCTTGCTCGGCTGCCGTCTGGCCGCGGCCGGCTTCGATCACACGATCGTGCTGCGCAACGACGGCTCGGTGGCGGCGTGGGGTCTGAACATGTCGGGCCAGACGACGGTGCCCTCGAATCTTGGCACGGTGGTGCGCATCGCGGGCGGCGGCAAGCACTCCATGGCGCTGACGGCGGCAGGAAAGGTCTTGGTATGGGGAAATAACCAGTATGGCCAGACAAGTGTGCCGACCGAGGCTCTCTCCGAAATTCGTGCAATTTCGGCGGGTGGATATCATTCGTTGGCTTTGACGAAGAACGGTTGTGTGATCGCTTGGGGAGACAACAGCAATGGGGCAGCTAACGTCCCGGCCGACTGCAGCAGTGGAATCGTCGCCATTGCGGGCGGCGATCAGCACTCGTTGGCTCTGACGACGGGCGGCAAGGTATTGGCTTGGGGAAATCCTGCTGGTGGGGCGACGGCTGTTCCTACGGCGGCGCTTTCCGGGGTTAAAAAGATCTCGGCGAGTGGGGGATCCTCCTACGCCCTTAAGCAGGATGGTACAATTGTGGCGTGGGGACGGGGAGTGGAAGGACAACTCAGCGTGCCTGCGGCTTATCAAAACTCATATCTCTCGGTCGGAGCCGGATATCGCCATTCGTTGGCCATAACGGCTAGTAACCCGTGGACGAATGACCCAAGGAATCTGCTGCCTTCTTTTACCAACTATGGATTTGATCTCGGCACATTTGAGCAGTGGTCCATAAGACATGATCGTACTCCCTGGAGTTT
>RGVP01000373.1 GCA_010027235.1 bacterium | reverse complement strand
TGGCATTTGTGACCGCCATCAATGGCGTGTGAAGGGCGGGGGTAACGTTCCAGACCACGTGATAGCCGACGTAAATCGCCAACACAAAAATGATCAGATTGGTCACGCCGGGGCTGAGCGCATCCATGGGTTTTCTCCGGGGTACTTAAGGGGTTGCGCGCGATAAAAGAGGATCAGAGGGATCAGGCGCGCAAGACCTGACCGTCACGGCACATCAGTACCGCGCGGACAATTTCATCCTCGGTATCGACGTGCAGGTTGCCCTGCGCATCGATGACGAGCTTAAGGAAGTCGAGCACGTTACGCGCATACAGAGCGCTGGCATCCGCGGCGAGCATGGCGGGCAAATTAGTTTCTCCGACGATGACGATGCCATGGCGAACCACGGTACGGTCAGCCGCAGACGATTCGCAGTTGCCGCAGACGCCGTCGGCCCCTCGGCCCGCCGCCATATCCACGATGACGGCCCCTGCCCGCATGGCGGCGACCATCGCATCGGTTACGAGCAAGGGCGCGGCGCGACCTGGAATCAGCGCCGTCGTGATCACCACATCGGCCAGCGCAACCCGCTCAGCGACCAGCACACCTTGCCGACGTTTGTAATCATCGCCCATCTCGCGCGCGTACCCGCCCTGGCCTTTGGCAAGGGTGGCTTCTTCGGCGGTCAACGGGACTTCGACGAACTTGGCGCCGAGGGACTCGACCTGTTCTTTGACATCGGGGCGAACATCAAAGGCTTCGACAACCGCGCCCAGCCGTTTGGCCGTCGCAATTGCCTGCAGTCCAGCTACGCCCGCGCCCAATATCAAGACGCGCGCAGCCTTGACCGTACCGGCTGCCGTCATCAACATCGGAAAAAAGCGCGGGTAAACATTCGAAGCAATCAGTACCGCCTTGTAGCCGGCAATGTTGGCCTGGCTCGACAGCACATCCAGGCTCTGCGCACGGGTAATCCGCGGTGCGGCTTCCAGTGCAAAGGCGGTTAGGCCGGCAGCGGCCATTGCCTCGAGCCCGTGACGATCGAATGGGTCCAACATCCCGACTACGGCCGCGCCGCGCCGCATTTGGTTAAGTTCCGCCGCTTGGGGCGATCGCACTTTGAGTACGAGGTCGCAATTCAGCGCCGCTTCGGGGGCAACGATCTCGGCACCGGCTGCCGCATAGGCGGCAT
>RGVP01000372.1 GCA_010027235.1 bacterium | reverse complement strand
AACCGGCTGTGGGCGCTGGGTTTGCAGGACGAAGCCGCCGAGGTGTATGAACGGGCCTTTCGCCGAGCGAGGCCCACATCCCCAAGGGCTACAGCGGCCAAATCACCTGGAATGAAGTGGACAACCGCGCCTTCTTGCGCCTGGCGCATGGCTCCTTGCTGGGCTTGATGCACCGGCGAGATGGCAGAGCCGCCATGGCGCTGACCCAACAGATGCTGGCCTGGTGCCACATGGACAACATCGGCGTGCGGTTTTTGTTGGGGGATATTGCCCTGCTCCAGGGCGACCATCACGCTGCTCTGCAGGAGTACCTGAAAGGCGCACCCAATTCACCGGTGGATGACCCAAAAGCGTGGTACCAGGCAGCGCTCATTGCGTTTCGTCTCGGAGATTATGTGGCGGCCTGCACCTACCTGCGGCGGGGCATTGCCGCCAACCCCTACATGGCGGAGGGGTTGACCGGGCGCACGGTGCTGACGGAGCACCTGTACTGGCACGCCAGCAACGTACACGGCCCGGAGTGGGCGGTCGACTACCTGGAATCTGCCGCCTGCGACTGGAGGGCAGAGGAAATCGACTTTGTGGATTGGGTGTTCAACGCCGCACCTGTGCTCAAGGAGCGGGCCGCATGGATGGCGATGAACGAGGGGTTGACCTATTCGTGGGAGGCCGAGCAACGCGCCCCGTATGCGCAGAAGTCGATAGCAATTATTGACCGCATTACTGACACGCTATCCAAAAAGATGACCCGTAAGGTGCGAAACCGCTACGGCGTAGAAATCTGGCCGTGGGATCGCAGCGGCTTCCACAAAATCCCGCCCAGGTAGACCATCGCCAGACCAATGCAATCCGCAACCCAGTCTTGCCAATCCCCGACGCGCCATCCGGTGAGAGACTGCACGACTTCGATCAGGGCCCCGTAGGCCACCAGGCCAAGTGCGACGTTAAGTGCAGAAGCTGGATACGCCAGCAAACCCAGCCCAGCCATCACGACGAATGCCACGGCATGCTGGGCCTTGTCCCAAATATCAAATGCCTGGGGCGGCAAATAGGGGGTGGGCGTGAGCGAGCCTATCGCGACGGCGGCAACCACCAGCCAGAAGGCGAATCGCCACCGGTTAATGGCCGCCCCCTTTGACGATGACCAGGATGCCTTTCCAGATGATCCACAGGTCGAGCATCAACAGGCCAAAGGACGA
>RGVP01000371.1 GCA_010027235.1 bacterium | reverse complement strand
ATTTTGACCAAGGTGCCTTCGCCGAGCGGGCCGTTGACCAGCCCGGCGACAAAGGTATCGCCTGCGGCGCGGCGCAGCACCTTCAGCAGGTGTTGGGCGCGGGGGTCGGTGAGGGGCAGCGGGGCCGCCAGCTCTTCGGCGTCGAAGAGAACGAGGTTCACGAGCGAATGGGGCTTGGGCCGATGTCTCAGGCGAGAATGGCGTCGATGCGCGCAAGTTCCTCGGCGGAGAAGTGGGTGTGGGCGGCGGCGCCGACGCAGTCTTCGAGTTGCGATATCTTGCTCGCGCCGATGAGGGCGGTGGTGACGCGCGTGTCGCGCAGCACCCAGGCAAGGGCGAGCTGGGCGAGCGACTGATCGCGCTCGCGAGCCAGGTCGCCGAGGCTTTGGACCTTGGCGAGCACCTCCGGGGTGACGCCGGAGGCCTTGAGAAAGCCGTGGGCTTTGGCGGCGCGGGCGTCGTCGGGGATGCCTTGAAGATAGCGGTTGGTGAGGAGGCCTTGGGCGAGCGGGGAGAAGGGGATGCAGCCCATGCCTTCTGCGGCGAGGGTGTTGAGCAGGGTGGGCTCAATCCAGCGGTTGAACATATTGTAGACGGGCTGGTGAATGAGGGCAGGCACGCCGAGTTCGCGGAGGATTTTGGCGGCGCGGACGGTGGTGGGTGCGTCGTAGCTGGAGACGCCGGCATAGAGGGCCTTGCCGGATTTCACGGCACTGGCGAGGGCTCCCATGGTCTCCTCGAGCGGGGTGCTTGGGTCGAAGCGGTGGCTGTAGAAAATATCAACGTAATCGAGGCCCATGCGCTTCAGGGACTGGTCGAGCGAGGCGAGCAGGTATTTGCGCGAGCCCCATTCGCCGTAGGGTCCGGGCCACATGCGGTAACCTGCTTTGGTGGAGATCACGAGTTCATCGCGGTAGGGGGCGAGGTCGAGGGTGAGCATCTGGCCGAAGGCCTCCTCGGCGGAGCCCGGGGGCGGGCCGTAGTTATTGGCGAGATCGAAATGGGTGACTCCGAGATCGAAGGCACGACGGACGATAGCGCGGCCATTTTCAAAGGCGTCGACCCCGCCGAAATTGTGCCAGAGGCCGAGGGAGATACGTGGCAGGAAAAGCCCGGAGCGGCCGCAGCGGGCGAAGAAGGCGGGGTTGTCGTAGCGGGTGGGGGCGGCGTTGTAGGGCATGGGAAAGGAGGTTGCGAGTG
>RGVP01000038.1 GCA_010027235.1 bacterium | reverse complement strand
TTAAAGCCGCCCGCAATCAACGCGCTGGAGTAGTCCACCACCGTGCCCTTGAGGTAGAGCGCCGTCTTCGGGTCCACCAAAACGCGCATTGAGACACGACGATCCGTCCGGGAAATTTATGGAAGTTCGATTCAGGTGGCGTGAACACGCTCAAAGGAATTAGCGGAGCTAGGCTCGACGACGCCGGCTCGGCGGTAACCGCAGCCGCGCTAGGAAAGCAGCCGAATCTTCCGGCGCCATCACTCCGGCGACGACGTGTCCGGCCGCTTGACGCACGGCGGCCTTTCCGACGTCACCAAGCGGGAGTTCTTGGGCACAGCGGCGCACGATCGTCGCGAACGAGTTTCCATTGTAGAACAAAAAAGGGCTGGCGCGATGCGCTTGTGCGCACAGCTCCACCAGATCGGCATAGTGAAGGTCGCCTTTGGCACGGGCATTCTCCCAAAGGGCCTTCGCTTTTTCATAGCCCTCGGAAGAGCGGCCGTGCGTCGCATTACCGGCGGCGCACAAGGCTTTGTTGAGCGCTTCTACGGTGGCCCAAGGTAGAGCGCCCAACCAGTTGCGGACATAGCCATTCGCGGGCTCGGAAAGATCCATCACTGATTCAGGTTCGCGGAGGAGGAAACCTGATTGCGCACCTTTGCCTCCGCAATCTCATCCACGCCGGAAGGATGAAGAAACCCTTTGCCGGTGCGTCCATAAATCGGCTCAGGCGCGAAACGATGCTGGATGCTCAGTCCCTCGGAAACAAGATCCTCCAAAGTGACGTTGACTGGGGCGGATGAGCAGACGGTCGCGGCGGGATGCGCAAGGTCAGTGGCCATGTAAGTAAGATGCGTCAAAAGAGTTTGGGAAGCAAGACCTGACAAAGCAGGCCAAGCCAAACGGGCACGCCGGCATCGACGCCCGGCCTCGCCGGTCACACCGAGAAACTCTCGCCGCAAGAGCACGACGCCTTGGCGTTGGGGTTGGTGAATTTAAAGCCGCCCGCAATCAACGCGCTGGAGTAGTCCACCACCGTGCCCTTGAGGTAGAGCGCCGTCTTCGGGTCAACCAAAACGCGCGCTCCGCCGGTCGGCACGAGGATGTCGCCACGCTTGGGCGCGAGGGCAAAACGCAGCTTGTAACTCAGCCCGTTGCAGCCCCCGCCCGAGATCGCCACCCGCAAAAACTCACCCTGCGCCTCGCGGGCCACCAGCGCCGCGACCTTGCGCCCCGCCGCCTCCGTGAGGCGCACCAGGCGCTCATCGCCGGCACGCACCTCGACAGCGGGCGGCAGGGCGACAGGGACCAGAGGAGGGATTAAGGCGGTTTCCATACTTAAGGGACTTAAGATGTCCGCCCCGGCGCCGCACGCAAGGCCGCCCGGTGCGCCGCCAGTCGCCACGCCACCCGCACCGCGTTGGCAAAACTCTGCCCCGACGCCAGATCGCGCCCCGCGATATCAAAGGCCGTGCCGTGATCCGGACTGGTGCGCACCCAAGGCAACCCGAGGGTAACATTCACCGCCAAGTCAAATTCCAGCGTCTTGAGCGGAGCCAGCCCCTGATCGTGGTAAAGCGCGATGACCGCGTCGAACTCGCCGTTTAACTGCCGCCAAAAAACCGTATCGCCCGGCAGCGACCCCGAAAGCCCGGGGTGCCGCCGGCGCAAGCGGTCGAGGATAGGGTCGATCTGGTCCCGCTCTTCACTACCGAGCAAACCGCCCTCGCCGGCATGGGGGTTTAGCCCGCAGACCGCGATGCGCGCAGCGGTCTCCTCCGCCGCGCAAAGCTCCACCGCCGCCGCCGCCGCGCGGGCGAGCACGGGCTCATCAATCGCCGCCGGAACCGCCGCCAAGGGAATGTGCCAAGTCGCGAGCACCACCCGCAAGCGCCCACCGCAAAAAGCCATCACCGGCTCGCCGCCCCAGGCCGCCGCAAAAAATTCTGTCTGCCCCGGGAAAACCCAGCCCACACGGGCCATCGCACGTTTGGCCACCGGCCCCGTGACCACCCCGGCCACCCGCCCTGCGCGCGCCGCCGCCGCCGCGCCGTGCAGCGCCTCGACCGCGATCGCGGCCCCCAGATCATCGGGTCGCCCC
Organism: bacterium; assembly: GCA_010027235.1. Taxonomy (GTDB): domain Bacteria; phylum Verrucomicrobiota; class Verrucomicrobiia; order Opitutales; family Opitutaceae; genus IMCC26134_A. The sequence goes on along the minus strand of RGVP01000038.1, from coordinate 17,596 downwards.
GGCGTGGCGATAAACTGACTCGGGCCGACCGGACACGCCCGGAAGGCGCCCGCCTGCGGTAATCCCTCCAGCCAGCTCCGCGGCCCGTAAATTTCCACTCGCGCCACCTCCGCCGGCGTCGCCTGCCGCAGCCAGGAAGCGATCACCTCAGGGCCCACGCCCGCCGGGTCCCCGCAAGTCAGCGCCAGCCACGGGGTCAAGGGCATGCTCATGGCTTGCTCGCAGCCTGCGCCGCCTCCGCCGACGCATTACGCGCGGCCCGCACCAACGCCCGCACCGGCCGGGCAAAGCCGCGTTTTCCACCCTCAAAGAAGGCCAGAAAACGGCGCGCCTCCGCGCTGGAGAGGCTCGCCTCACCAGTCGCCGCGGCCGCCTCCGTCGCGAGTCGACGGATGTCACCAAAACGAAAATAAACCCGGCGAAAGGACTCCTTCAACTCGCGGATAGACTCGCGCGGCAGACCGCGCCGCTTGAGCCCCAATAGATTGAGTCCACTGATCTCGTCGCGCTCCGCCACGATGACAAACGGGGGCAAATCCCGCGAGATGCGCGAAAGTCCGCTGATCATCACACTCTCCCCGACTCGCACAAACTGGTGCACGCCCGCGCCGCCACCAACAAAAGTGAAAGCCCCCACTTCCACGTGGCCCGCGAGCATGACGTTGTTCGCCAGCACCACGTCATCCGCCACCACGCAGTCATGGCCCACGTGGCTGCCCGCCATGAGAAAACACCGCGCGCCCACCACCGTAGCCTGCCCCGCGCCGACCGCGCGGTTAATGGTAACGTTTTCGCGGATGACCGTGCCCTCGCCGATACGGACAAAGCTCGGCGTGGCGCGGTCAAATTTGAGGTATTGCGGATCGCCGCCCACCACCGCGCCGGGATGCACCACCACCCGGTCGGCCAGGACGGCGTGGCGGGTGACCACTGCGCCCGCCGAGATTTCACAGTCCACGCCCAGCTGCGCGCCGGGCTCGATGATCGCGGTCGGATGTATCATTGAAACAGTTACCCTCACCGTCCTCTCGGCTGGTTTCAAGCCTCGCCCTTGCCACGCCAAACCCTTACCGCCCCGGCCGCACCGGGAGGAGATCGAGCTGAGGGTCGCGCAGCAGGTCATAGTTTTTGAGGATGCGGAGGACCTCGAGGGTGTCGCTTTTGCGGTAGCTGCGGTTGACCTCCACCTTGTCGATGAGATCCAGCAGGATGGCGCGAAAGGAGAGGATGCCGTCCACGCCGCGGGCCTTGAGCAGCTCGATGCTCTGGGAGCGGAAGGGCTCCTGGGTCGGCAGGGCGGGCAGCACTAGGATCTTGGAAAACTCCTCCGCGTCGCCGCCGACCTCGCCATCCTCATTGGGGAAAAAGCGCGCCGCCTGCTTCTGAACCGCGTCCTCAAGAAACTTAAAAATCTCCGGCGAGCTCCGGAGCATGCCCGGAGTAAATACGTCCGTGTGCCACGGCTTCACCGCCACGATGGCGCGGTGCAGGTAGGGCAGCTCGGTGGCGAAGAGAAAAAAATCCGGCCGCCGGCGGTCGCGCGTCCACAGCGGGTTGTAGACCACCAGATCGATCTCCTCGCCGCTGGTCTTGCGCCGCGCCTGCACGGCGTGCTTGCGGACTTGGCGCACGAAAAAACCGTTTTGCTCAAAATACTCCCGGACAATTCCTTCGTCGATGGCGGCCACCCCCCAAGCCAAATCCCAAACGCCCAAAGGCCAAACCTGAAATGCGCAGAGCCTACACGGCGCCGACCTCGCGGAAGGCCGCCGCCGCCAGCGCCGGCTCGACGCCACCGAGTGTGGCGGCCTCGCCGAGGGCGCGCAGCACCACGAAACGCAGACCACCCGCGCGGACTTTTTTATCCCGCCCCATCGCCGCCACCAGGGCCTCCAAGGGCAGCGGTTCGCGCAAGCGCACCGGCAAAGCATGGGCCGCCACCACCGCCTCCACCCGGATAACCTCGGCCGCGCCGATCAGGCCGAGTTTTTCCGAAAGTCGCGCCGCCGCGCACAAACCCACCGCCACCGCCTCGCCGTGCAGGTAGAAGCCGTAGCCCGTGACCTGCTCGATCGCGTGCCCGAAAGTGTGCCCGAGGTTGAGCAGCGCGCGCCCGCCCTCGGCCGCCGTCTCGCGCTCGTCCGCCTCGACGATGCCGGCCTTGATCGCGCAACACCGCCTGACCACCGCCGCCAGATCGGCAGAGGCAAAAGTCAGCGGTTCACGCTCGAGACGTGCGAGCAAGGCGGCGTCGCCGAGCAGCCCGTATTTGATCACCTCGGCCATACCGGCGGCAAATTCGCGTGGCGGCAACGTGGCGAGCAGCGCCGTGTCGACATGCACCGCCGCCGGTTGGTGAAATGCCCCCACCAGGTTTTTGCCCGCGCCGAGGTTGATACCGGTCTTTCCTCCAACCGAGCTGTCCACCATCGCCAGCAGCGTCGTCGGGACTTGGATAAAAGGGATGCCGCGCAAATAACTCGCCGCCGCGAAACCCGCCAGATCGCCAATCACGCCTCCGCCAACCGCGACCAGCAGGGAACCGCGATCGATACGATTCTCGGCCAGAAAATCCCACACCCGCCCGAGCGAGGCGAGGCACTTGGTGCCCTCGCCCGCCGGCAACACCAGTCGAGGATGCTCTCCGCCCAGCGAATCGAGTGCCGCCGCCTGCCGGACGGCGACCTGCGCGTCCGTGACGATCGCCACCCGGCGTCCAGCCGCCCGCGCCGCATCGAGCTCAGCCCGCAGACGACCTAGGATAGCCGCGCCGAAAAACAAATCGTAGCTGCGTTCGCCCAGATTTACGCGAAGGGAGTTGTCCATCGTTTCGAGCAAACTGGGCGCGGATCAGAGGGTCAACCCGCCAATGCCCGCAAACGGGCGCTGGCGAATCGGCTCAGTGTTTAAAGTGACGCAGCCCGGTGAAGACCATGGCCAGACCGCGGGCGTCGGCCGCCGCGATGACCTCTTCGTCCCGCACCGAGCCGCCCGGCTGGATCGCCGCCGTGGCGCCGGCTTCGGCTGCCGCGATCAGGCCGTCGGGAAACGGAAAGAGAGCCTCCGAAACCACCACCGAGCCATGGAGATCGAGCTTGGCCTCGCCGGCCTTCCAAACTGCGATGCGCGAGCTGTCCACCCGCGCCATCTGGCCCGCGCCGACGCCCAGCGTCTGCTCGCCGCGGCAGTAGACGATGGCGTTCGACTTCACATGTTTACACACGCGCCAGCCAAACATCATCGCCGCCCATTCCTCGGCGGTGGGTTGGCGCCTGGTGACCACCTTGAAGTCAGCTGGGTTGCCGAGGATCTTGTTGCGATCCTGGACTAGGAGACCGCCAATGACCGAGCGCACATCGAGCAAGGACTCCGCGCCGACGCCCTCCTTGGCGATCATCAGGCGAAGGTTTTTCTTTTTCGCAAACACCGCCAGCGCCTCGTCGCTGAAACGCGGGGCGATGATCACCTCGGTGAAGATCTCCGCAATGGTCCGCGCGAGCCCCTCATCGAGGGTGCGGTTCACGATGATAATGCCGCCGAATGGCGCCTGCCGATCGGTCGCGAAGGCCTTTTCCCAAGCCAGCTCGAGCGTATCATCCGAAGCGACGCCGCAGGGGTTGGTGTGCTTCAGAATAGCGACCGTGGGCTTCTCAAACTCGCCGATCAGGTAGGTGGCAGAGGTGATATCGAGGATATTGTTATACGAAAGCTCCTTGCCCTGCAGCTGGGTAAAATGGTCGTGGAAAGAGCCGTAGAGCGCGGCCTTCTGGTGGGGGTTTTCACCGTAACGCAGGCTCTGGGCCTTGGTCAGGCTGAGGGAGAACTGCTTCGGGTAACCGCTGAGCGCCTCGAGATCGGGCTCGTCGGCCTGGGATTCGAGGTAACGGGCGATGGCGGCGTCGTAGCTCGCGGTGCGCTGGAACACCTTCAGCGCCAGCTTGCGCCGCAAGGCCCCCAGCCCGGCGGGCTGGGCAAGAGCCGCAAGCACGGCCGCGTAGTCGTCGGGATCGCAGACGACCGAGACGGCCTCATGATTCTTGGCCGCGCTGCGCAACATGGAGGGGCCACCGATATCGATATTCTCGATCGCCTCCTCAAAGTGCACGTCCTTGCGCGCGACCGTCTGCTCGAAGGGGTAGAGGTTGACCACCACCAGATCGATCAAGGCGATGCCGTGCTCACGCGCAGCCGCGAGGTGGTCAGCTTTATCGCGGCGGCAAAGCAGCCCGCCGTGGATCTTCGGATGGAGGGTCTTGACGCGCCCCTCCATCATTTCGGGAAAGCCGGTGTGCTGGCTGACCTCGGTCACGGGCAGCCCCTCGGCCGCGAGCAGTTTGGCCGTGCCGCCGGTCGAGAGCAGGGTGTAGCCGTGCAGCTTGACCAGAGTGGTCGCGAAGTCGACCAGACCGCGTTTGTCGCTTACCGAGAGCAGAGCCAGCTTTTGCATAGTAAAAACGTGAACGTGTGCGGCCCGCATCCGACGCTGGCAAGCCGCTTGTCCGCCCCCCCGCAAACGCACTTGGTTTAAGGCTTTCCGCCGGCCTCTTCCGTATTAACTGCCGGTGAGTCGTGCCCCGCGTGCGCCCCGGCCGCCTCCGCCGGCAAGGTGTGGCGGTGGAACCAGCCATGGACCGCCTCGGTGCCTCGAAAAACCGTCAAAACCCCAAACGCCACGAGCAGGGCCCCGGCCACCCGCAAACCACGCCCGCGCATCCGGGCCGTGAGCCGTTGCCCAAGCCAACCGGTGACCAGAAGCGCCGGCATGGTCGCAAAACCAAAAACATAGGCACCCGCCACCACCCCCTCCAACGAATCACGGCTCACCAGATAAAACAGGGCCGCCAGGGAGAGACCGCAGGGCAGGAAGCCGTTAACCCAGCCTGTGAGCACACAGCGCCAAAGCGAGGGCGTCGCCCACAAAACGCTCAAGGCCCCGCAAGCCCGGCCGACGAGCCCCCCCTCGTTCGCCAGCACCGCCGCCCAGCGCCAAGCAAAGAGGTAACCCAGCCCGATCACGATCATCACCCCGCCGGCCACTCCCGCCAGCCAGTCCTGCAGGTGGGCGAGCGGCGCGACGAGGTCCACCCAACCGGCCGCCAGCAGCAGGAGCACGCCCAGAAAGACATACGCAGTAGCCTTGCCCAATTGGTAGGCCGCGTGGCGCGCCAGCAAAAGCCCCGCCCCACCCCGCGCCCCAGCCGTGACCGCCAGTGCAAAGGGCGCGCACATACCGGCGCAGTGCGCCCCGCCGAGCAGCCCCATCAAAGCCACCGCGCCATAATCGGACCAATTCATCGCCGCGCACCCTTGTCCCGCCCGCCGGACACGCAAGCCCGCGTCACCGCCCCCCGGCGATTAGCGCCGCACGCAAGACGGATTTGATGTGCTACTTGCCAAGCGTGGCATCCTGCCTTGTTTGCCGCCTACAGTCTTCGCCCATGCCCGCTTCGCTCGCCCTTCCCGGCCTCACCGCCCGCCTCGATAAACTCGTCTACCACCACGGTGGCAAGTGCCTGCCCCCCGACCAACCGCACGCCTTCGTTTATTTCGTGACGATCCGGAACGCCACCGAGCACACCGTCACGCTACTCGGCCGCAAGTGGCTGCTCACCCACACCGATGGAGCCCTTCAGGTGATCGAGGGCGACAAGATCGTCGGCGAGACCCCCGTGCTCGCCCCGGGCGAAAGTTTTTCCTACAACAGCTACCACGTAGCCGGCGGCGACGTCACCGCCGTCGGCAGCTTTCACGGCATCGACGAGACCGGCCGGCCCGTTCATGTGGTGCTAAACGCCTTCGCCATGCGCATCCCCTCTGACTCGGAGGCAGACCGCTGAGCGGCCAGCAGCCTCAAACGTCAATCACGTCGGCCCCCGCCGCACCCCGAGGCTTTTTACCGCTTTGGCCCGGACCACCCGCACCCGGCGGACGGCCGATCATCCGGTTCAACACAAAGTTGGTCACCCCCACGATCGCCGCACCACCCAGCGCTGACCAGAAACCATCCACGGTAAAGCCCGTGACCAGTTTTCCTACCAAGAGGAAAAGCCACGCGTTGATGACGACCAGACCCAGCCCGAGGCTGAGCAGGATGAACGGGAGGGTGAACAACACCAGCAGCGGCCGGAGCACCGCGTTGAAAAAACTCAGCAAGACCACCACGAAGAAAAGCGTCTCCCCGTCCGTGTAGTGAATACCGGGCACGAGGCGTGCCGCGAGGGCCACGCCAAGCGCGAGCACCAGCCAACGCAGGATCAGACCGAGCAAAGGACTGTTCATCCCGCGCACCATTCGCCCCCGGCCGTCGGTCGCAATGCCGAAATTAAAACCTTCCCCGAAGTGCCTCCCCCGCTTATCGCGAAGAGAATGACCACCAAGCAGCGCCTCGACCTGATCGAACGCTACATCCACGAGCACAAATACGCCGACCTCCACACCCTCGCGACGCGCTGCGATACCTCCCTCTCGACCGTCCGCCGCGCCCTCGACACTCTGGAAACCCGTGGCGTGCTGCGACGCCACCACGGCGGCGCCACCCTTCTCGCAACCGACGAACGCGCCCGCGAATACGATTTCATCGCCCGCGACGAACGCCAGTCAGCGGAGAAACACGCCATCGCCCGCCGCGTCGCCGACCTAGTCAAACCCGGCATGACCGTGATCATGGATGGCGGCACCAGCGTCTACGCCGTTGCCCGCCTGCTCGTTTCTAAACGGCTCCAGGTCATCACCAACTCCCTGCCCATCGCCGCCCTTTACGCCGACCTCGGCTCGCTCGAGACCATCGTGACCGGCGGCAGCATTGACAGCCGCCTTGGCGTGCTCGTCGGCCCTCTCTGCGAACAATCCCTCGCCCAGATCCACGCCGATCTCGCCATCCTCGGCGGCGCCGGCGTGACCGAGGCCGGAGTGTGGAACCATAACGCCCTCATCGTCGCCACGCAGCGCCGCATGATCGCCGCCGCCGAGCGGACCGTGTTCGCTATCGACGGTTCCAAGTTCGGCCGCAAGGCCCTCGCGCTTGCCACCGGCTTCGAGCCCCGCTTGACCTTGGTGACCGACCGCGAACCCGCCCCAGCCGTCGCCGCCTCCATCCGCGCCGCCAAGGCCGGCCTCGACGTCGCCGCCAGCTAGGCGCCCCCCCGTGGACCGCGCTCCGGGTTTGCTTTCACCCGCGTGCTGGCCTTCGTCCCCGCGTGGACCGCAACACCGCCTTTCCCCGCTCCCCCGCCCCCGACTGCATCCGCCTGCGCGGCGTGCGCCAGAACAACCTCAAGGGTTTCGATTTAGATCTCCCCCTCGGTCGCTACATCGTGGTCACGGGCCCCAGCGGAGCGGGCAAAAGCTCCCTCGTCTTCGATACCCTCCACGCCGAGGGCCAGCGCCGCTACGTGGAGACGTTCTCCGCCTACACCCGCCAGTTTCTCGACCTGCTCGACAAACCAAAGGTCGATTCGATCGAGAACATCCGCCCATCCATCGCCATCGAGCAGACCAACACCGTTAAAACCTCGCGCTCCACCGTGGGAACGATGACGGAGCTGACCGATTACTTCAAAGTCTGGTTCAGCCACGTCGCAACCTGCTTCGATCCCGCCACCGGCCTGCCAGTCGAGGACGATACCCCCGCCTCCATCTGGGAAAAAACGCACGCCACCCGCGCCGGCGAAACCGTGGTCGTCGCCTTTAAGGTGAACCGCCCCGCCAACCTCACTTGGGCCGAGATCCTCGCCAGCCTGAAAGCCCAGTCCTACGTCCGCGTGCTGCTGCCCGCTCCCGACTCCCCGCTCCCCGCTCTCTTCGCCCACCGCCTCGACGACCTGCTCGCCGAGCCCGCCCCGCTCGCCGACGCGACCCACCTTTTTGTCGCACAGGATCGTATCGGTCTCACCGCCGACGCGCGCCCCCGCTTCCTCGAAGCCGCCGAGCAGGCCCTGCACTTCGGCCAGGGCCAACTGCACCTCTTCGCGCCCGCCGCCGGTTCCGACCCTTCGTCTTCGAACCTTCAATTCAATCTGGTGCCTGCAGGGCACTATTCCCGTGGCCTCCACTCACCCGGCACCGGCCGCACCTTCCGCTCCGCCAGCCCGGCCCTTTTTTCATTCAACTCGCCCCTCGGCGCCTGTCCGCGCTGCCGCGGCTTTGGCCGCGTGATTGAGATCGACCTGAACCTAGCCATCCCCGACCGCTCGGTGTCCATCGCCGACGGCGCCATCAAGGCCTGGCTGGGCGAGACCTATGGGGAATCGCAAAAAGACCTGCTCCGCTTCGCCAAAAAAGTCGGCCTGCCCGTCAATGTTCCTTTCGCCGACCTCTCCCCCGCCCACCAAAAACTCGTGCTCGAGGGCGAGCCCGACTACGGCCAACCCGGCCGCGAATGGCCCCATGCTTGGTATGGCCTGAAGGGCTTTTTTTCCTGGCTGGAAAAGAACACCTACAAGACTCACGTCCGCGTTTTCCTCTCCCGCTACCGCGCCTACAACCCCTGCCCAGACTGCGGCTCCACCCGGCTCCAACCCGAATCACTGTGCTGGAAATGGCGCGGCAAAACCCTCCCCGAACTCTACCAACTCCCCGTCGCCAACCTGCTCGACCTCATTGATCAATGGGGCCTGGGCCTTGGACATTCCAAAGAGTCCGCCTCCAGCGCCCACCTCGCCTTCGAGTCAATTCGCACTCGTTTGCGCTACCTCACCCAAGTCGGCCTCGGCTACCTCACCCTCGACCGCACCAGCAAGACCCTCTCCGGCGGCGAAACCATGCGCGTGGGCCTGACTTCCTGCCTCGGCACCTCGTTGATTGATACCCTCTTCGTCCTGGACGAACCGTCCGTCGGCCTGCACCCGCGTGACATCGACCGCTTGCTCGGGATCATCCGCACCCTAGTGGACGCCGGCAACACCGTCGTCGTGGTCGAGCACGACGAGTCCATGATCCGCGCCGCCGACCACGTGCTGGAAATCGGCCCCGTCCCCGGCGCGAAGGGCGGCCACCTCGTTTTTCAAGGCGACCTGCCCGCCCTGCTCAACTACCCCGCGTCGATCACCGGCGCTTACCTTTCCGGCCGCCAAACCATTCCCCCGCCTGCCACCCGCCGCCCCATTGGTCGTTGGTCATCGGACCTTGGTCACTCCGGTCCGACCGCTTGGCTGACGTTCACCGGCATCCAAAAACATAACCTTCACAATCTCGACCTGCACCTGCCGCTCCACCGCTTCGTGGCCCTCTCCGGCGTGTCCGGCTCGGGCAAATCCACGCTGTTGGATAAAGTCATCCATCAGGGACTGCTAGCCAAGCGCCACCAGCTCACCGAGGACTCCGCCCGGATCCGCGCCATCACCGGCGACGATGCCTTCACCGAGATCGTCCTCGTCGACCAGTCGCCCCTCTCCCGCACCCCGCGCTCCAATCCCGCCCTTTACACCGAGGCGTGGGACCTGATCCGCGAACTCTACGCCAAGACCCCCGCCGCCCAGGCCGCCGGCTACAGCTCATCATCGTTTTCCTTCAACGCCGGCGACGGGCGCTGTGATCATTGCCAGGGTCTCGGCTACGAAAAAGTAGAGATGCAGTTCCTCTCTGACGTTTTCGTCCCCTGCCCCGTCTGCGAAGGCCGCCGCTTCAAGCCCGAGCTCCTCGCCATCACCCACCAAGAGAAGTCCATCGCCGATCTGCTCAACACCTCGGTCACCGACGCCCTCATCCACTTTGCAGCCCAATCGGCCATCCGCGCACGCCTCGCCGTGCTCGACGAGGTCGGTCTCGGCTACCTGACCCTCGGCCAGCCCCTGAATACTCTCAGCGGAGGCGAGGCCCAGCGCCTAAAACTGGTCAAATACCTCGGCGGCTACACCTCGGCCTCCTCTGGCCACGCCACGCTCCAGCCCGGCACGTCCGGCGCGCTTCTGCTGCTCGACGAGCCGACCACCGGCCTCCACCGCCACGATGTCGCCCGCCTGCTGCGCGTGCTCCAGAGCCTCGTGGACCACGGTCACAGCTTGATCGTGATTGAGCACAACCTCGACGTGCTGAAATCAGCCGACTGGATCATCGAGGTCGGCCCCGAGGCCGGCGCCGGCGGCGGTCGCATCGTCGCTCAGGGCACGCCCGAACAAGTCGCCCGCGCCAAGACCGCCACCTCCCCCTACCTCGCCGAGGCTCTCCTCCCGACCCTCGACACCTCCGCCGACCGCCTCGCCGCCGAGCCCGCCCCTTCGCCGTTTCACGCCTCCAGTGCAGCCGTGCTCCGCCTCGAGGGCGCGCGCGAAAACAACCTAAAAAATCTCTCCCTCTCCATCCCTCACCGCCAATTGAGCGTCGTTACCGGCGTGTCCGGTTCAGGCAAGAGCACTCTCGCCTTCGACATTATTTTCGCCGAGGGCCAGCGGCGCTTCATGGACTCCATGAGCGCCTATGCGCGCCAATTCGTGGAGCAAATGCCCCGCCCCGCCATCGACCGGCTAACCGGTATCCCGCCCACCGTCGCCATCGAGCAACGCATCACCCGCGGTTCGCGCAAGAGCACCGTGGCCACCATCACCGAGGTCGCCCAATACCTCCGCCTGCTCTACGCCCGCCTCGGCATCCAGCACCACCCCGACACCGATAAACCCGTCCAGCCCCTCTCACCCCCGCAGCTCAAAAAACTCCTCGCCAAGGTCCTCGCCACCCCCGCCGCGACCAAGGCGAAACACCTTTATCTCTGCGCCCCGCTGATCCGCGGCCGCAAGGGCCACCACCAACCCATCGCCACCTGGATCGAAGACCACGGATATGAGCTCATGCGCGCCGACGGCCGCGTGTTTCCCGTATCCGCCTTCACCAAACTCGACCGCTACTCCGAGCACGACGTCGAGGTGGTGGTCGCCGACCTCAAGGCCGAGAAGTCGAAGAGCCAAGGAGTCGAGAAGCCGAACAAACCGGCAAAACCCCGCGCGAAATCTTCTCCGCCCACCCCCTCGACTCCTCGACCCCTCGACTCCTCGACCGCCCTTTCCGAGGCCTTGGGCCTCGGGAAGGGCTCCTGTATTCTCCTCACCGAAAAGGGCGTCGTCCTGTCCTGGTTCTCGACCACCCGCACCGACGCGGAGAGCGGCGAGAGTTTCCCCGAACTCGACCCCAAGCATTTCTCGCACAACTCCCCTCGCGGCTGGTGCCCGACCTGCCGCGGCCACGGACGCGTCTTCCCTTGGATGCTCGTGCCCGAGGAGGACAACGAAGACGACCCCGCCGCCCGCCTGCGCGCCTTCGGCATCGATTCGGAAGACGACGTCGCCACCACCGGCACGCCCTGCCCGGACTGCCACGGCCAGCGCCTCGACCGCATCCCCCGCGCCGTAAAGCTGCACTTTCAGGGTAAACACCCTCCGCTTTCGCTGCCCGCCCTGCTTTCGTCCACCCCGTCCAGCCTGCTCCAAAGCCTCGACCGCCTCGAACTCGACGAGCGCGGTCGCGCCATCGTGCAGGACATTATCCCGCAGATTCGCGAGCGCATGCGGTTCCTCGATCACGTCGGACTCGGCTACCTGAGTCTCGACCGCCCGACCGACACCCTCAGCGGCGGCGAGGCCCAGCGCATCCGCCTCGCCGCCCAGCTCGGCACCAACCTCGCCGGCGTGCTCTACGTGCTCGACGAGCCCTCCATCGGCCTGCACGCCCGCGACAACGAACGCCTGATCGAGACCCTGCTCGCCCTGCGCGACAAGGGGAACACCCTCCTCGTGGTCGAGCACGACGACGAGCTGATGCTGCGTTGCGACCGCCTGATCGACCTCGGCCCCGCCGCCGGCATCCACGGCGGCGAGATCCTCGCCGAAGGCACCCCCGCCGAGGTGAAACGCATCGAAAAATCCCTCACCGGCCAATACCTCACCCGCGGTATCCGGCACCCGCTACGCGGAGAATACCGCAAAGTCTCAAATCCTAAGCGGCCAAATCCCCAAAAGGATTCTCCCGCTTTCCTCACCCTCACCGGCGCCCGCCTGCGCAACCTCAAAGGCTTCGACGTAAACATCCCCCTCGGCCGACTCACCATGGCGTGCGGTCCCTCCGGTGCGGGCAAATCCACCCTGTTCCGCGACCTGCTGCACCCCGCCGTCGCTCACGCGATCCAAACCAAGACCGCCAAGCTCACCGGCAAAGCCTACGCCAAAGCCACCGGCCTTGATCTCGAATCCACGCTCCACGCTCCCTTCTCCGCGCTTACCGGCGCCCACGTTTTCAAGCAGGTGATCGAGGTCGACCAGTCACCCATCGGCAAAACCCCGCGCTCCACCCCCGCCACCTACCTCGGCATCTTTGACCTCATCCGCACCTTCTTCGCCGGCATTCCCGAGGCCAAGATCCGTGGCTACTCCGCCGGACGTTTTTCCTTCAACACCGCCGGTGGCCGCTGCGAGACCTGCGCTGGCGGCGGCCGGGTGAAGCTGGAAATGGCCTTCATGCCCGACACCTACCTGCCCTGCGACGACTGCCGCGGCACCCGCTACTCGCCCGAGCTCGCCGACCTGCGCTGGAAGGGCAAAAACATCGCCGACGTCCTCGCGCTGACCTTCGAGGAGGCCGTGACCTACTTCGATTTCCACAGCCAGCTCAGCCAGGTCTGCCAACTCATGTGCGACTGCGGCCTAGGCTACCTCACCCTCGGGCAATCCAGTCCAACCCTATCCGGCGGCGAAGCCCAGCGCCTGAAGCTCGTGACCGAGCTGACCCGCGGCCTCGCCAGCTACCGCGAACGCAGCCGCAACCTTGGTTTCCAAAACCTCTACATCCTCGAGGAGCCGACCATCGGCCTGCACCTGAGCGACTGCGAAAAACTCATCGGCGTCCTCCACGCGTTGGTGGACCAGGGTCACACCGTGATCGTGATCGAGCACCACCTCGATCTGCTCGCCGAAGCCGACTGGATCCTCGAGCTAGGCCCTGTCGGCGGACCCGACGGTGGCGAATTACTTTATCAGGGCACACTCGCCGGTCTCCTAAAACAAAAGCATTCCCCCACCGCACCCTTCCTGCGCGCCAAGCTGGGATCCTAGCGAACGCCAGGGCAAACTCAGCCCCGGGCTGGCGCCGCCTTGGCCGTCAGTTGAGCATGAAGGCGCGCCAACTCCGGCACCGGCACACCCAGACGACGGGCGCGGCGCAAGGGCTCGCCCCAGATTGGATCCAGTTCGAGCGGTCGGCCGTCTAAAAAATCCAGCAGCGTCGAGGGCCGATAGGCCATGTCGCGGGTGATGCGCACGTTTTGCTCCAAAAACGCATCCTCAATCTCCACCCCTTCGGCGCGGGCCGTTGCCTGCACCTCGCGCATGAGTGCCCGCACCCGCGCCTCGCGCACGGGGTCGCGCAAGACCTCGTCGCTCGTCAAGCCCCCCTCGGTGACGGTCAGGCCGTTGAAGGGCACGTTCCAGACCAGTTTTCGCCAGCGCACGGCGGAGAGGCTGGCGGCCACCTTGGCCCGCACCCCCGCAAGCGTGAATACCTCGGCCACCGCCTCGGCCCGGCCCGCCGACGGCCCGGCAAAGGCCCCGAGTTCGACATATCCCTCGGTGAGGCAGATCGCCCGCCCGGGGGCGGTGCGATTGACGCCAACAAAGCACAGGCAACCCACCGTCCGCTCAGCGCCGGCCACCGCCGCCACGGCCTCGTCCACGCCCAGTCCGTTTTGCAAGTTCACCACGAGGGTGCCAGGCCCCAGCAGAGGGGGGAGCAGGCGGGAAAGTTCACCGTTGGCCGTGGCCTTGAGCGCGACGACCACCAGATCTACCGGCCCGATCTCCCCGGGCTCGCCCGCCACCCGCGACGGTCGCAAGCGCCGCGTCTCGCCGGCCCAGTCCAGCGCGATACCGTCCGTCCGCAGGATCTCGCGGTCGCTCCGGGCCAGATAGGCTACGTCGTAACCGGCCAAGACCATGCGTCCGCCGTAATAAAGCCCCAGCGCCCCCGCCCCGACTACCGCGACCGTTTTGATCATGGGTCTATCCGTGCCCGTCCGCCCGCCGCGCGGTCAACCTCATCCTCCGGCCGACGCCAGCGCCGCAGCAAGGCGCGCCCCGGCAGGACCACGAGCAACTGATATGAGATCAACGCCAAAACCATGCCGGCACCCGCGTAAACTAGGCCCTCGGTCGTCACCGGCACCGCCGGCTTAAAAACGGTCCACGCGCGAGCCGCGATTTCGGCATCGACATGGCGGAGAAACACGAAGGGCCGTTCCCAAAGCGAAGCCGCGCGTAGGGCCGCCTCCGCTGACTCTAAGTCGAGCACCCGGGCCTGCGCCTCCGCGATGGCGTCCCCCAACCGCGCCACCGGGCCCGCCGGCTGCGCGCGGGTCGTCTCGATCAAGCGCGTGAGCGTGAGGCCGCTCTCGCGGGCGACCGCCTCGTAACGCGCTAGTGCGATCCGGGCCTCGTCGAGGTGGCCGCCGAGGCGTTGCAGGTATTGTTGAAAAAATTCTGGTGCCTGCGAGAGCCCCACCGCACCGAGCAAACAGAGCGCACGGTCGAGCAAACGCTCACCGGCACGCCCGAGCGGGTGGAGGGGAGCGGTCCAGGCGGTATTGGCCTTCATATCCGTAGCTTGCGGCGCAAAGGCACCGGGTGCAACGCCCGGCTATTTCCGCGGCAAACACCTCGCGTGCACGGCGGTTCCGGTGGATACTAGATACTGTGCAGCCCACCGCGCCCGCCAACCCTCCGCCACCCAAGCCGCCCGCGGGCCACACCGACGACCGGCTGGGCGATGCGCTGCGCCATCTGGCCGCCCGCTTCGCCGACCGGCCCACGCCGCTGGGCGAGGTGCTGGATATCTTGGGGCCGCGCGCCTCTGCTCTGCTCGTTGTCATCTGCGCCCTGCCCTTCTCCACCCCGATCAGCATCCCCGGCCTCTCCACACCCTTCGGCCTGGTCATCCTGCTGCTCGCCACGCGTTACCTCGCCGGTCTCCCGCCTTGGCTGCCGAGTCGCTTGCGCCAGGTGGAGCTACCGCCCGCCTTTCTCGCCAAACTGCTCGCCGCCAGCGCGCGCTTGGTGGGTTGGCTCGAACACCGGCTGCGCCCCGGACGCCTCGCCTCGCTGGTCGACCGGGAGTGGAAACTGCGCCTGCACACCACCGTGGTGATTTTAGCCGCCTTATTACTGATGCTCCCGCTCCCGCCCCTGCCCCCTTCACCAACACCCTGCCCGCCCTCGTGGCGGTGGTCATAACCTTGGCCGCGCTGAAGCGCGATGGCGCGGGCGTGCTGGCCGGCTACGGCCTATTTATTTTCACCATCGGCTACTTTGTTTTTTGGAGCGCAATCGTGCTCGAGACGTTTCGACGCTTCGGCGGCCAGGTGCTGGAACTGCTCCCGAGCCCCGGCTGAACCCCGCCCCGCCGCTCACCAGACCCGAGCCCAGAGCAGCTTGAGGTATCGGCTTTCGAGGCAGTTTGAATAAACAGGGTGATCCGCTCCGGGGCCGGTGCGCTCGAAAAATTGGAGGCGGCGGTTGAGGCGGTGCGCCCCCTTGATCACGTGTTCCTCAAAGTCCTCGAGCGAGAGCAGACCCGAACAAGAGCAGGTCACGAAAACGCCGCCTGGCTTCACCAGGGCGAGTGCGAGCTGATTGAGATCCTCATATTTGCGGCGGCCCTCAGCGTTACCCGCAGCCTCTCGGGTAAAGATGAGTTTAGGCGGATCGAGCACGACGACGTCCCACTTCTCGCCGTTCTGGGCCATCTGGCGGGCGTAAGCGAAGGCATCGGTGTGAACGAATTTGATCCGCGCTTGATTGAGGTTGGCGTTGCGCTTGGCCTGAGCGAGCGCGGCCTCGTCGAGATCCACCGCCGTCACGTCCTCGGCCCCGCCGGAGAGCTTGGCGTTGAGCGAGAAGCCCGCGCTGTAGCAGCACAGATCGAGCACGCGAGCGCCGCGGGTGAACTTCGCGAGGAGGTGGCGGTTTTCCCGTTGGTCGCAGAAAAAACCGGTCTTGTGGCCCTCCGCGAAGTCCACCTCGTAGCGGATGCCGTGTTCACGGATCTTCACTCGGGCGGGGGCGGCGGCGTTGGTTTCGTTAAACCAACTGGGCTTGATGCCCTCGAGCGAACCGAGGTCGTGGTCAACATGAACGCGGGCGAACTTCGTGCCCGCCAATTCATGGAGGAGAGGCAGCCAAGCAGGCAGCCGGCGGGCCATGCCAAAGCTGGTGACTTCGCAGAGCAGAGTGTCGGCGTAGCGGTCCACAATCAGACCGGAGAGGCCATCGCCGTCGGAGTTAACCAGCCGGTAGGCGTCGGTGGTCGCGTCGAGCTGGAAGGTGTCGCGGCGGAGGGCAACCGCGCGGCGGAGAGCGGTCTCGAAGTAGGCCTCGCCGAGCAGGGCGTCAGCTCCGTGGGCGACGACACGCAGGACCATCTTGGCGCGGGGATTGTAGAGGCCTATGCCCAAGGGCTGGCCACCCTTGTCGTAAACCGTGACCAGATCGCCCGGGCGCGCATCGGACGAGGCCTCACCCATCAGGCGCGGGAAGATAGCGGGCTGGAAGGTGAAATATTTAAGCTGCACCCAAGGGCGGAGCCGCTCGGCCGGCGGCACCGGAGGCGGCAGTTGGCGTCCGCCCCCCGGGGCCGGCGCGGGCTGGAGCAGGCTCTCGTCGTCGCCTTCTGCGTCAGGTTCGGACGGAGGCACGGAAGAGGGCGGGATGGAGGCGGGCGAGGCGCGATTCATAATACGGTTGGCCGACGGGAAAACCGTAAAGCCGACGCGCGGGCGACGTTTTTCTCCACGACCGTGCGCACGCGCCGATTGACGGCGGCGCAGGCGGCGGGCTTAACCAACACTGCCGTCGGCACCTGCCCCTCTCCCCTGTATGAAAAAACTCTTCTGGTTCGCCCTCGCCCTCGCGCTGGCCGCCTACCTCGGCGTCATCCTAAAAAACACGTGGGAAACCACCGAGTTCTTCCTCGACAACGGCCGCGAGGCCACGGTCAAGGTCGGCAAGAAATACAATGAGTCCCGCTGGGCCGAACCGCTGCCGATCAAAAAAATCTCCGCTTACACCGGCATGATGGCGGACAAACATGAGGTCCTCATCGAGACCGACTGGACGCTGAACGAAAAGCAGACCTACCCGATCCGCTTCCTGTTGCGCGAGGTCGCGGTGGAAGCGCGACGCATGTCGGTGCGACAGTTAGCGAATAACATCCGCCTGCACACCAAGGAGGACGGCACCCCGGTGACACTGCAGGATACGGATCTTTTTGAACGCGCGCTGGACAAGGCCATGGGGCCGCCCGCCGCCGGCGTCTACATCCGCCCCCGCGCCGTGGCGGAGGCTGCGCCGGACACCACCGCTCCGACCGTGCCGTTTTTGATCGTCGAGCCGGGGGCCGTCACCTGGCAGGTCATCTGGAACAACACCCAAGTCGGCGAGTGGGCGGTGCTGGTGGGCTGGCTGCTCGTGCTGCAATGGCTCTTCACCCACGCTTGGAACCTGCCCTGGCGGTCTAACGCCCAATCAAAGACCGCGAAAAAAGACTTCGTGCACCCTTCTTTACGCCGCATCGACGCCGACCAGCCCGAGGCGCCGAAGGCCAAGATCAGCTACACGCCGCGCAAAAC
>RGVP01000370.1 GCA_010027235.1 bacterium | reverse complement strand
TTTCAGTTCGACAATGATGTTTGCGAAGCAAACGAAGTCGGCGCGATAGACGCTTTGGAGTTCTTTGCCTCGATATCGGATTATGAAGTCGCATTCGCGCTCATATGGGATCGACGAAGCCTGAAATTCCATCTCTAATGCCTCCTGATAGACCGACTCCAGAAAGCCGTGGCCCAGCTCGGAGTGGACACGCATAGCCGCGCCGATGATTGCGTAAGTGGAGGGATCACGATCCGCAGATTTCGCAGATTTTCGCAGATTGAAATTTAAGGAATCTGTGTCCATCTGCGTAATCTGTGGATGACCTTACTTCTCCCAACTCATCAGCGAAGGGATGGTTTTTTCGAATGGGGTGCGGAGTTTTTCCAGTGGCCAGGCGAAGGTTTTGCCGGTGGCTTCGATGGTGAGGGTGGGGTCTTTGGTGACTTCGCCGAGTCGGGTGTTGGGGACGCTGCGGGATTTGAGGAAGTCGAGGATTTCGCTGGCGTGGCGCGGGGCGAAGGTGATGACGATGCGGGATTGCGACTCGTTGAAGAGGGCGACATCGGCGCGGGTGCCGGGGATTTCTGTTTTGGCTCCGAGGTTTCCGCTGAGGCAGGATTCGGCGAGGTTGACGGCGAGGCCGCCTTCGGAGCAGTCGTGGGCGCTTTTGACGAGGCCTTTGCGGATGAGGTCGCGGACGGCGTTTTGGACGGCGAGTTCCTTGGCGTAGTCGAGCTGCGGCGGGGCGCCGGCTTTGCGGCCGTGGACGGCGAGGAGGTAGTGTGAGGCTCCGAGTTCGTTGCCGGGTTCGCCGATGAGGAGGATGATGTCACCCGCGGCTTTGAAGGCTTGGGTGGTGATGTGCTCGGGTTTTTCGACGAGGCCGACCATGCCGACGGTGGGCGTGGGGTCGATGGCTCCGGCGGGGGATTCGTTGTAGAGGCTCACATTGCCGCCGGTGACGGGTGTGTCGAATGCGCGGCAGGCTTCGGCGAGGCCTTCGATGGCTTCGCGGAGCTGGAGGAAATTTTCGGGTTTGTGGGGATTTCCGAAATTCAGGTTGTCCGTGACGGCGAGCGGGGTTGCGCCGGTGCAGGCGATGTTGCGCGCGGCTTCGGCGACGGCGATGCGGCCACCTTCGCGGGGATCTTGTTTGCAATAGATCGCGTTGCAATCGGTGGATGCGGCGAGGATTTTGTTGGCCTCGCGGACGATGAA
>RGVP01000369.1 GCA_010027235.1 bacterium | reverse complement strand
GAGAAGGCGAGGGTTGTCTGCAGGACAACGTCGCGTGGTTATTGGCCAAGGTGCGTGCCAAGTATCGCGAATACGACATTCAGGAGCAGCCCTTTGTGATCGTCAAAGCCGATGCGGGCACCTATGGGATGGGGGTGATGAGCGTTCGCGACCCTTCGGACATGCTCAACCTGAATCGCCGGACCCGCAATAAGATGGCGGTCGGTAAAGAGGGGCGCTCGGTCCAAGAAGTGATCCTGCAGGAGGGGGTGCCGACGGTTGAGGCAATTGAGGCGGGTAATGCAGAGCCGGTGGTCTACATGATCGATCGGTGTGTGGTTGGAGGCTTCTATCGTGTCAATTCCGAGCGTGGCCGCGACGAAAATCTGAATGCCCCTGGCATGCGGTTTGTGCCTTTGCCCTTTGCAGGGCCCTGTAACCGTCCCGACCATGCGGCGGCGCTCGAAGATGCGCCGAACCGGTTTTATGCTTATGGCGTGATTGCCCGCCTCGCGCTGTTGGCCGCGTCGGTTGAACTGGAGCAAACCGCACCTGGTCAACCCGGACCGGATAACGCGACCGAATAACGCGACCGGATAACCCGACTGAACATCAACCCTGGATCCCGCATGCGATTGCTCTTTGTTGCCGACCCGCTCGAGTCCTTTCGAACCTACAAGGACTCGACCTACGCCATGATGGTGCAGGCGCAGGAGCGCGGCCATTCGCTGTACGCCTGTGATACCTCGGACTTGGTTGCCTTATCGAGCGCGGCCGCCCTGGCCGGGCGCGACGGCCGGTCGTGTCGCCTCGCGGCGCAGGTTGCAAGGATTGAACTTCAGCGGGACGCCTCGACCGTGGCCGCGGCTGATGATGCCGCGAGCTACGATGGCTGGAGCGGGGGCGCCCCGGCGGTCCGTTGGTTTGTTCGGGGTGAGGTGGAACTTTTAGCGCTGGCGGGTTTTGATGCCATCGTGATGCGCAAGGACCCGCCGTTTGATCTGGAGTTCCTGTACGCGACCCAGCTCTTGGAGCGCGCCAAAGCCGAGGGCGCGCGGGTTTTTAACGATCCGCGTGCGCTGCGTGATCACAACGAAAAGCTCGCGATTCTTGAGTTTGCGCAATTCACGGCGCCCACCCTGGTTTCACGCGATCCCGCGCGGCTGCGCGCCTTCGTGGTGGAGAACGGGGAAGCGGTTCTCAAATTGCTCGATGGCATGG
>RGVP01000368.1 GCA_010027235.1 bacterium | reverse complement strand
CTCGGCGGCGACCAGCGCCGCGCGATGGACCTCCGGCGGCACGCGCAGCATCAGTTTTCCGCTCGCGGGCTTCTGCGGCGCTTTGCCGATGCGCTCACAGGTCTCAAGGTAGTCATCCACCGCCTCACAGAAAGCCTCGCGGACACCCTGCACGGTCTCGGCGTGGAATCCCACCACGTCGGTAATACCAAGCAGGCGGCCCACCAGGAGGTTCTGGTCCTCGTCGAACTCGATTCGCGCGGTCTGGCCGCGGTAATGCAAGGTGTTCATGGCCGGATCCCCAGCGTCTGCAGAAAGTCGCGGGCGTCGGCGACCTGGTAGGGCTTCGCCTCCTTGGCCGGATGCGGACGATGAAAGGTCGCGATGTTTGACCCGTGGACGAACCGCACGCGAGACCCACGCCCTTCCACCAGTCGGCAACCGACAGCCAGCAACAGGGCCTCGATCCGTAGCCAGCCGATGCCTGCCTGACAGCGCGGATCGAAGACTTCAGCAAGCGTCTTGCGGTGCTTGCCGTTCACGGCGCGATTCTAGCGGGAGCACGGTGAAATGCAATCATTTTACGCTATCACTAGGTAGGCTACTCAGTGTGCAGTGCCACCTTGGGACACGCATCAGTCAGTTGAGCGAGCCTCGGGCGGATGGCCGATGCGCGCCGGGCTCGTTTCGCCCGAGCATTGGGTATCCGCGCGCCCCACCGCTGGCGATGTGGCCCTTTTCGTCTGTACAATTTGCCATCGAGTTCGACGCCGCCAAGAGCAGGCGGAACGAGCAAGAACGGGGCTTGCCTTTTCAGCGAGTCGCCGGATTCGATTTTGGGTCCGCCCTGTTCAGGGTGGATGACCGCAAGGACTACGGCGAGCCCCGCGTCGTGGCCCTCGGGTTGATGGATGGTCGGGTGCACGCGATCTGCTTCACCTTCATCGAGGGCGGCATCCGCGTCATCAGTCTGCGCAAGGCCAACAGGAGAGAGGTTTACCGTCATGACCAATCGACTGCCGCTCACCGACGCTGAGGGCGAGGTCCGTGAACTTACGGAGGCTGACCTCGCCCTCTTCCGCCCCGCCAAGGAGGTGCTGCCTCCGCATGTCTACGAGGGCCTGATCGAGATGAACCGGCGCGCGGGCGTGCGCGGCCCGCAGAAGGCACCGACCAAGACGCGCGTATCGATCCGGCTCTCGCCCGAGGTGGTCTCGGCCTT
>RGVP01000367.1 GCA_010027235.1 bacterium | reverse complement strand
CACCGCGCCCAGAATCACCGGCCGGTCCGGGTCGCCATTGACGCAGCCAATCACCACCTCAGTGTCCGGAAACAGCGGAAAATGCATGCCATCGCCATCGCCACCAAAGGGCGAGGACATGCGAATCCATTGTGACGCCTTGCCATCCGGCGAGCCGCCCAGGTCAAAGGGCACCTTCACCCGGTAGCGCCCCTGATCGTCAATCTCGGCCTTGCTGCCATCGCCCTCGCCGTCAATCCGGCCATTGAGCAGCCCATCCATCCGCGGCACCGGCGTCACCCTTGCCGGGCGGAACGGCACGTCATGGTCGATCAACTCGAAGCTATTACGATAGCCCACCCAGTCGGATTCAGGCACGCCGGGCATTGGCACCCAAACCTCGTGCCGCACCCGCACCACCAGATAATCCTGGTTCCATGACGTATAGGGGTGGCCACCCAGGCGAATCACCCGGCCCGGCGCCAGCCGCGCCACGGTGGAATTGCCATGCCAGCGGCTCTGATGGCAGCGCAGCTCCTGGGCGCGGATGCGGGCGAGGACCTCACCCTCCTCCGGCGTGCGGTGATGCGCGCCATATTCCACCCAATTGCCACGGCCGCGGCTATCCACCTCGGCCTCGACCAGCAGCGGCACATGCGGCAGGCGGTAATTATGGTCCTGCAGCCAGACCTTCTGCGGCACGCGCTTGGAGCGCTGGCGTATTGCCTGAATGGTGTCCGGCGCGGCCTCGCGGCCGCCGCTGCCCCAGGGCTTCCATTTCAGCCCTGTTCCGCCCTCCAAAGGCGTGGCGAAGAGATTGTCATCGGCAAAGACCACGCGCTCGCGGTCACCATTATTCTCGAAGAAGTAGAAGATGCCGGCTTGCTCGGCCAGCCGCGAGATGAAGGCGAAATCCGTCTCCTCATATTGCGAGACATGGTCGCGCTTGGGGTAGGCATCGCGGTCGCGCAAACGAAGCTCATGCTCAAAGCGGCGGAAATCGGTGTCACTGACCTGGGCAGTTGGACGAAGCGCGCCGGAGAGTTCGGCCTCGATCACATCGGGAACCGACACCGCATTCGCCGTGCCGTGAATCTGGTTGGATCGGGAGAGTTCGAGGCGCGCCAACCAGGGCACCAGCCGAAAACGGTAACGCGCATCGCCGAAGATCGAGGGCGGCTCGATCTCCATCGCGTCGATGATGCCATGCACGCTGCGCGGCTCCGCACCTTCGACG
>RGVP01000366.1 GCA_010027235.1 bacterium | reverse complement strand
CGGCATGGTGAGCGGGTCGTAGAGGTCGGCCAAGGACGCGCCGGGGTGGGCGGCGCGGGCGTCGAGCACGCCCTGTGCGGCGGCCTCGATGGCGGTGCGTTGCGCGTCGGTCGGGCTGGGCCAGGGGAAGTTGTTGTAGACGGCGGGAGCATAGCTGTAGCGACTTTCAAGCCGACCGGCCACAGTGCGCATCCAAGCGTTGTGCATCGTGCTGGACAACACGCCGAAGTGGTAGAGCCCGGCGCCAGCACATGTAAGCAGCTTGTTGCTGGCAATGGTGTCTGCTGAAAGAAAGCCAATCGGGATAAATCGTCGGGTCTCCGACGAAACCTCGGGAACGGCGAGATAAGCCGTTTCAGGCTGGCGATCTTGGGTGAATAACGTCGGTCGATTTGCGAAGTCTCGAACGCTCGCGGTCGGGCTTTTCTTTCGCACTTCAGCCACGAGTGCAACCCGCTCCATTACCTTGGACATGCTCCTGAGTTCATGGGCTGGTATTCCTTTCAGCCAAAGACACCAGCGAGGCTTGCCGTTTATCAGCTCCTCGCTGCCCACGTAAGGGCGAAAACAGCAAGCGGCACTAGGCTCTTGCGCCAAGAACTCCTTGCGCTCAGCTTCAGAAAACAAAAAATGTCCGCCATCTACCGGCTTGCTTCCCTGCTTGATCTGGGGCAGCCCCGCTGGAGGGCTTGAGCGGGAAGGGAGGATTTGATCGGGACCATCTACAAGGTAAGGGCTGATGTTTGCGACCCGAACCGCATGCGCTGTGCCCTTGATATCCTCGTATTCAAAGAGCGTTTTGTCCGCTCGGTCGCGCAGGGCAAAGCCGACGATGACGCAATGCACCGCCGCCTTGCCTCTCGCCTCGTTGCTCCACGCAAACGTGCGATGAGCAAAATGAATCTTGGCGCCTTGGGCCAGCATCCAGCCCCATAACGTGCCGACCTGTTCGCCCTGGCAGATGCTGTTGGTCGAGACCAGTGCGGTCGCCATGGCTGGATTGGGACGCATGTAGTCGAGTGCCTTGCGATACCAGCACGTGACGTAGTCCAAGCGTCCAAACCGCCCATCCTCCCCCCAAATCAGCGCCATGTCCGCCATCTGTTCGGCGTTGCGCCACTGGTGCCCGATAAACGGCGGATTCCCCAGCACATAACTGCAGCGCTCGGCCGGCAGCACGTCGCTCCAGTCCATGCGCAGCGCGTTGCCGTGGACGATG
>RGVP01000365.1 GCA_010027235.1 bacterium | reverse complement strand
CGGCATGGTGAGCGGGTCGTAGAGGTCGGCCAAGGACGCGCCGGGGTGGGCGGCGCGGGCGTCGAGCACGCCCTGTGCGGCGGCCTCGATGGCGGTGCGCTGGGTGTCGGTCGGGCTGGGCCAGGGGAAGTTGTTGTAGACGATGTCCTTGGAGTAGCGATAGCGGCTCTCCAAGCGGCCGCAGACGGCGCGGACCCAGGCCATGTGCATGGTCGACTGAATGACACCAAAGTCGTGAACCGTTGCGCCGGGAATCGAAAAACAACTGTTGCCGACGATGACCCCGGGCTCGAAAAAGCCGAATGGTATGTACGCTCGGTTTTCCGAGGTGTGGCCTGGAATCAGAATGTAGGTCTTGTCCGGTTGGGTCACCTGGCGAAACAGTGTCGGGTACGGATATTCCCGAGTCGAGGTTGCTTTACTGGCTTTTCGGAAGGCGTCTACCGCCCTTACGCGCGCCTTCACCTGCGGGAGTTCATTGATGGTTCGAGGGTCGGCATCGACCAGCCAAAGCACCCAGCGCGGTTCGGCGTGCAGGTACTCATGCGCCGAAATAAAGGGTTTGATGAGTCCGGCAGCACCCGGTTCATCACGCAAAAACGCATTCTTTTCCTCATCGGTAAACAAGAAGTGGCCGTTATCGGTGGGCTTGCTGCCGTAAAGCATGTCGGGCTTGCCGAAGGGGTTGCGCGAGCGGTTTTCGAGCAACACCCAAGGTGCATCGACGAGATACGCGTTTAGATCGCTTACAGCCACAGCGTGGGGCTCGCCATCTGGCCGGTCGTAGTCAAAAACGACCCGCTTCTCGGGCTCGAAAGCCGCGAACCCGACGATGACGCAGTAGACCGCCGCTTTGCCGCGAGCCTCGTTCGACCATTTGAAGGTGCGGTGGGCGAAATGAATATGCAACGGCCCCTCGCGCAGTAAGTTGCGCCACAAAATGCCGACCTGCTCACCCTGCGTGATCGAATTGGTCGATACGAAAGCCGCCTTGATTCGGGTGCCGCGGATGTAGCGAGCCGCGATCAAGTACCAAGCGGTGACGTAGTCCATGACGCCGGCAGCCTTTGCATCGGCACCATAAGTTGCGACCAAGTCGGCTTTTTGTTGTGCGTCTTGGAGGTGGTGCCCGATAAACGGCGGATTCCCCAGCACATAACTGCAGCGCTCGGCCGGCAGCACGTCGCTCCAGTCCATGCGCAGCGCGTTGCCGTGGACGATG
>RGVP01000364.1 GCA_010027235.1 bacterium | reverse complement strand
CGCGGGGTCGCTGAAAGCCACGGTGCCGTTCAGGATCGCGAGCACGGCACCGGGGACCCCGGCCCAGTCGTTGGCCAAGGTGGTCGAGCGTTGAACGGTTTCCGTGAGGTTGGCTGGATTCGTCACGCCGGCGGGAGCCGGCCAACTGAAGGAAATCGCACCGGTCGCCGGGTTGAAAAACAGGTTGGTGATCGGCGGCAATGGGACGGGGGCAATTGTATTCTCAGTGGTTTGAGCGGTCGTGAAACGGTTCGGATCGTAGGCGATCACCGTGAATCGCGCGGTGTCGGGATTGGCCAGCGGGCCGATCCGGACGGGCGTGCCCCAGGCGGCCAAGGTGCGCCAGACCGGAGTGGCGCCCACCGTTCCAGTTGCCTGCACCCATTGACGCGGGGTGGCGTTGGTGGAGAGGGCGTAAAGCACGTTGGCGCCGTTACCGTTGGCGTTGATCGTGAGATCGAGCCGTTGCGCGGCGGCGTCGATATTTCCAAGGACGGTCGTCCCGGGTTTGTTCGGCAACGGATTGGCGTGATTTTTGAAAAAATCGTAGATCGCGGTCAGGGTCGAACCGGACGTCGTGACGTGGTGAGCGCCGGTGCCGGTGATTTTTTGATAGGGCACGCCCAGCGCGACCAGTTTGGCCTCCAGCAACTGCGCTTGATACACATACCAAGCGGCGTCGTCGGTATTGTAGCTCAGGAACACCGGTGCACTCGCGTTGGTGGCCATGTAATATGGCGCACCCTGCAACTGCCAGAGCGGCAGATTCGCGGCTGTCGCGCCCCACGCCGTCACGAAGCGGCTGTAGATATCCACCGCCGACGTCGCTGGGTCCCCCGTCGTCGTGCCGCCCGAGCGCGTGTAGTCAAATATTCCCGAACCAAGCACAACGGTCTGGGCTCGGCTTGAAAGCGCGGTCGAGTATCCCGCCGAGTCGATGGCCGGCACCGCCAGATCGCCGATGCCTAGCGACCCCGCCGTCGCCCCGCGCGAGAAACCGTGCAGCGCAATGTTGCCGGAAAGGCCCAGACTGGCGCCCACTTCGCGTAGCACGCGCACGGACGAGCGGACCTTTTTGATCGAGTCGTAGTTTACGACGAAGCTCTTGTCGGAATTCGTCTCGAACGAGGCGAAGTTATAACCGTTTGATTTCGGCTGGCCCCATTCGCGGAACTTCGGGTGATCGGCCATCGCCCAGGCGATTCCCGCCGCCGGCGCGCCTTCCAAGAC
>RGVP01000363.1 GCA_010027235.1 bacterium | reverse complement strand
GCCACGATGGCCAGAAAAACCACGGGATTGTGCGCGCTGCCCATGAGAGCTGGGCACTCAGGCTGACGGGGCCAACCGGCATGGCGACCCAGCCGTGCAGTTGCAACTGACTTTGTGCGGAGCCTTCCAGACTCAGCGCGACCGGCCACGGCAATCCCACGATGAGCGCGCTAACGATGGTGGTCGGCACCAGGTTGCGAATATTGAGTCGGAGTGCGCGTACACCCGACAGAGCGATCAGAAATGCGAGTACGAATGCCAGAGCGACCGCGGGTGATTGCACCAGGGCGGCGGCCGCGATCGAGGCCCCAACGATCACGCCACCCGACCTCGCGTGGTCGCAGCTTCGCATGAGCCCAAAGGCAAAGGCGGCCGTCACGGTGAGCATGGCCGCGTCCGCCGTTGTTTCGTGGACCCGCGCCACTAGTCCAAAAGTGGCCAGTGCGATGAGCAGTGCGGCGTCCCCGATGGCCCGTCCATAGTTCAGCGGACTCGCCCCCGCGCCGAATGGATCGAGTGGTTGAGCCTCGGCGCGACGCGCCAGGCCATCGGTTGCGGACCGCAAGAGCAGCAGGCCGCCGATCAGCCAGGCTGCTGCGGCTGCGCGGATCCCGGCGGCAGCATTGATAGCCCCCGCACTGAAAAATTCCAGTAGCCGTGCAACACCTGCCGCAAACCAGTAGGCGAGGGGCGCAGCGTCGGTTACCGGGCTCCCCGCAACTTCAGGGAGTAGCCACTGTCGGGCACTCCCGGAAAACATGGTGTGTGCAATGCCGAAGCCAATCGCATCTGCAGTTCGCCAGGGGTCTCTCCCAACGAAACCCGGCAGGACATACAGGAGAATAAGTGCGATTAGCGCAAGACGCGGGAGACGTCTCGCCTCTGGTTCAGTAACCAGGAAAGGGCGCATGGGCTTGCCTCAGGCCGCCCATGCACAGTCGAGACCGAACCCGAAGATCAGGCGCTTGGCGTTGCCGTCCGACGCGAACCGAACTTCTGGCGGAATTTCTCTACCCGACCGGTTTCCATCACACGCTGTTGAGCGCCCGTGTAAAACGGGTGTGACTCCGAGGAGATATCGAGCTTGAACAGAGGATACTCTTTGCCGTCATCCATCTTGATCGTGTCGCGTGTGTTAACCGTCGAACGCGTCAGGAATTTGGAGCCGCTCGACAGATCGACGAAAACGACGTCGCGGTAACTGGGGTGAATGCCTTCTTTCATGGCTGA
>RGVP01000362.1 GCA_010027235.1 bacterium | reverse complement strand
GCATCAGGGCAGCCTCAACGTAATCGTGGCTAAGAATACGACCGCCAAAGGGCTCGACGCCTGGCAGATCCGGCAACGAACAGTGCTCGATGAAGGGTGCGACGCGGATGATGGCGTTGTGCCCCCAGTAGTTCGCCTCACCCTGTTGCCAGAAATTCAAGCCGGCGGCGAAAACCGGGCCGTAGAGCCGCGAGGCGAACTGCTGGAGGCGGGCGAAGATAGTCTCGCCGTTCACGAGGCGAGGAACGGTCTGAATGATGCCGGCGCCGGAATTTTTCTCCATCAGGCGAACGAGCTTGGTGATGGCATCGCCGGTCATGATGCTATCGGCATCAAGCACGACCATGTAGCGGTAGCGTTTACCCCAGCGACGGCAGAAGTCGGCAAGGTTGCCGGCCTTTTTGTTTAAATTGACCCGGCGTTTGCGGTAAAAAATCCGACCGCGAGCGCCGAGTTGACGGGTAAGTGCTACCCAGGCCGACTCTTCCTCGATCCAACGGTTGGGGTTGGTGGTGTCGCTGAGGATGAAAAAATCGAAGGCCTCGAGCTGGCCGGTGGCCTCGAGAGAACGGTAGATGACGCGCAGGCCCTCGAGGATGCGAGAGGTGTCCTCGTTGAAGACCGGCATCACGATGGCGGTCGGGGCGGTGACAGGGAGGGCCTCATCTTCGGGAGCGAGGGAATTGAGGATGCGATTCGGGTCACCCCGACCCATGCGACAGAAAAAGCCCACGACCGCCTGCACCGCACCGAAGGCGACGAGGGAAAATAGAATGGTAAAGAGAACGAGGTGGAAAATTTTTAGGGCATCGATGGCGTCGACGCGCCAGTGCAAATCAGCCATGAGTAGGACGGCTGGGCCGGTGAGCAGCAGCGTGAGGCTGGCAACGAGGATGCGGCGTTGAGTGATGCGGGTGCCATCAAGCAGGGCAGGGTCGAAACGCGGAGAAGCGGGCATGGTGCGAAGGGCGGTAACCGAGGGCGGACTCAGTGGGTGAAGAACCAGGCGGCGGCGAGGAGGCCGAGGAAAAACAGCCAGCCAAGAGCGGCGCGGAGCAGGGGCCAGCGGGCGAAGGTTTTCCAGGCCTCGTCGGCGACGTTGGCGATGGGACCAAAATCCATCGGACGGGGGAACATACTGGTGATTTCGATCTCAGGACCGGCCTCAATATAGGCCGCGCGCATGGCCTCGATCAACTCGGAGGGAGGCGGCCCGTCGGCAAGAAAATG
>RGVP01000361.1 GCA_010027235.1 bacterium | reverse complement strand
GTTGCAGGATCGGGCTTGGGTGGTCTACTTGCGCGCCAATGCGATCGATCTCTGGATCAGGACTCGACGGGACACGTCGCGCCCCCTGTTGCGGGGTTCGGATGCGCGTTCCCGTATCACCGAGTTGCTGACCCAGCGCGCGCCTCTGTATGAAGCGGTCTCGCACTGCACTGTCGACACCGGTCGTCAACCGGTTGAACGCGTGGTCGATCAGATCCTGCAACAACTCCAATCCCGCGAATCTATTTAAATATGATAACGACGACCTTGAATCTCGACCTGGGAGAGCGCAGTTATCCGATCGAGGTTGGCACGGGGCTGCTCGGTCAGAGCGAAACCCTTTTACATCGGGTGGCCGGGCGTCAGGTAGCCATCGTCACCAACTCGGTGGTGGGGCCCCACTATGCGTCGGTATTGGAGCGCCAGATTGACGCGGCGGCCGCGCAGCGCATTACGGTTGTCCTTCCAGACGGTGAGGCCGCTAAAGGCTGGGAAACCCTGGATCGGATTTTCACGGCGCTACTGGAAGCGCGTTTTGATCGCTCCGCGCTGATCGTGGCCTTGGGCGGGGGCGTGGTGGGCGACATGGCGGGCTTCGCAGCGGCGATTTATCAGCGCGGTATCGACTGGTTTCAGATCCCGACCACGCTCCTGGCGATGGTCGATTCGTCGGTCGGAGGCAAGACGGGGATTAACCATCCGGCGGGCAAGAACATGTTAGGCGCGTTTCATCAGCCCCTCGGTGTTCTGGCCGATCTCGATGTCCTGGCGACCTTACCCGCCCGCGAGCTGTCGGCCGGGCTGGCCGAGGTGATTAAGCACGGCGCGATTGCCGACGCACAGTACCTCGATGCGATCGAACGCGATTTGCCCAAGCTGCGGGCGGGCGATTGGTCTGCGATGGCTGCCGTGGTAAGTCGCTCATGCGAAATCAAGGCCGCGGTGGTCGCAGCCGATGAGCGCGAGGGCGGCTTGCGAGCGATTTTGAATTTTGGCCATACTTTTGGCCATGCGATTGAGGCTGAGCTTGGGTACGGGGTCTGGCTCCATGGCGAAGCCGTGGGCGCGGGGATGGTGATGGCGGCCGAGTTGTCGTGCCGTGTCGACGGTCTCGACCGCGCACATGCCCAGCGTCTGCGGGCCCTGATTGCAGCCGCTGGCCTGCCGGTCGAGGCCCCCGCCTGGCCGCTCGAGACCTGGCTTGCGCGCATGAGCAGCGATAAAAAGGCG
>RGVP01000037.1 GCA_010027235.1 bacterium | reverse complement strand
ATTTCGGAGATTCGTAGGGTGGAGCCGGTGGCGTTCGCGGAGAATGTTTTCCGCGGGGGCTTGACGCTGCCTAAAGCGGTCTGAATAAGGGCAACGCGTTTGTGGACATGCCGTTGGACGGCGCACTTACGAATACCCTAACCTCAACCAGCACCTCAACGTGTCGGATAAAAACATCACTTCCGTGTCCCGTGAAAAACGGGTGTTCAAACCAACTGCTGAGTTTCAG
The DNA here is from genome assembly GCA_010027235.1 of bacterium. Taxonomy (GTDB): domain Bacteria; phylum Verrucomicrobiota; class Verrucomicrobiia; order Opitutales; family Opitutaceae; genus IMCC26134_A. The sequence continues at coordinate 19,790 of RGVP01000037.1, read as the reverse complement.
CGCCAAGCCAACCTTGGCAATATGGCCTCTTACAAGAAGCTCCACACCGAGTCTGTCAATGCTCCAGAATTATTCTGGAAGCGAATGGCGACGGAGCACTTGGTGTGGCGCAAGCCCTTCCGCAAGGTCCTCGACTGGAAACCGCCCCACGCGAAGTGGTTTGTCGGCGGGGCTTTGAACGTCTGCGAGAACTGCCTCGACCGGCACCTCGGCACGGTGCGCGAGAATAAAGCCGCCATTATCTTCGAGGGCGAGCCTGGTGACGTCCGGACCATCACCTACAAGCAGTTGCATCTCCACGTTTGCCGACTGGCTCACGTTTTCGAGAACCTCGGCGTAGGCAAGGGAGACCGCGTGGCGATCTACCTGCCGATGATCCCTGAGGCCATGATTGCGATGCTAGCCTGCGCGCGGGTGGGGGCCATCCACACCGTGATTTTCGGTGGTTTCTCACCCGAGGCGGTCAAGGACCGTATCAACGACTGTCAGGCTAAGCTAGTCATCACCGCCGACGGCGGTTGGCGGCGCGGCAAGATCATCGAGCTGAAGTCGGCGGTGGACAAGGCCCTGCCCGGTTGCCCCTCCATCCAGGCTTGCCTCGTGGTCAAGCGCACCGGTCACGACATCAAGATGACTGAGGGCCGCGACATCTGGTGGCACGACGCCTGGAAGGGTGGCCCCAACCAGCATAAGGCCAAAGCTTTCGACGCCGAGCATCCCCTCTTCATCCTCTACACCTCGGGCTCCACTGGCAAACCCAAGGGCGTGCTGCACACCTCGGCCGGCTACCTGCTGGGTGCGAAGGTGTCCTCCCACTACATTTTCGACCTCAAGGAGACCGACCGCTATTTCTGCTCGGCCGACATTGGCTGGATCACCGGCCACAGCTACGTGGTCTACGGTCTGCTTTCGAATGGCTCCACCGTTTTCCTTTACGAGGGCGCGCCCAACCAGCCCGAGCCGGACCGGTTCTGGGAGATGATCGACCGGCACAGCCTGACCATCCTCTACACCGCGCCGACCGCTATCCGCGCTTTCATGCGCTGGGGCGACAATTATGTCCTGAAGCATCGCCTCGATTCGCTGCGTCTGCTCGGCAGCGTGGGTGAGCCGATCAGCGCCGAGGCTTGGCGTTGGTATCACAAACTGATCGGCAAGGGCCGCTGCCCGATCGTGGACACTTGGTGGCAGACTGAGACTGGCTCGATCATGATCACGCCGCTGCCCGGCGCCACCCCGCTCAAGCCCGGCTCAGCTACGCTGCCATTTTTCGGGATCAACGCCAAGGTGGTGGACGAGACCGGCAAGGAGGTGCCCCGCGGCACGGGTGGCAAACTCGTCATCACTAAGCCTTGGCCCTCGATGTTACGCACCCTTTGGGGTGACGACGCGCGGTTTAAGCAGGCCTATTTCTCCGAGTTCCCCAAGCACCCGGACTGGTATTTCACCGGTGACGGCGCGCAGCAGGACAAGGATGGCTACTTCTGGATCGTCGGCCGCATCGACGACGTGCTCAATATCTCCGGTCACCGCATTGGCACGGCCGAGGTGGAGAGCGCGCTGGGTTCGCATCCGGCGGTCGCCGAGGCCGCGGCGGTGGGCAAGCCTGACGAGCTCAAGGGCCAGGCTCTGGTGGTGTTCGTGTCGTTAAAAAACGGCGTGGTCGCATCCGAGGAACTTAAAGAGCAGCTTCGCGCCTATGTGGGCAAGGAGATCGGCTCCTTCGCCAAGCCCGACCAGATCCGCATCGCAGCGGCCCTGCCGAAGACTCGTTCCGGGAAAATCATGCGTCGCATCCTCAAGCAAATTGCGGTCGGTGGTGAGGTGAAGGGCGACACCAGCACCTTGGAGGATTTTTCAGTCATCGCGGCCCTTCAGGCCGAGGATTAACTGGGCGGTCCGTGGCGGCGCTCCCAGCCGGGCGCCGCCCGGTTTAGGCTAAAGAGGCGAGCAGTCCGCTTAGCTCGATGGCCGGATCTTGATGATCTTGGGCGATAGCTAGCGCCAGCGCCTCCTCAAGGACCGGCCGAGCGGCTGCGCGGTCGCTGGGCTTTCCCGTCCGGAGCAGGGCTTTGCCGAGCAGGACTCGGGGCATCATCCAGTCGGCGCGGGCATCGGCGCAGATCTGGTAGTGCTGGGCGGCGGCGGCGGGTTGCCCGGCGTCGTCGAGGGCTTGGGCTAGGCTGAAGCGAAAAAGGGGATTCTCCGGCTGGCTCGTGACTAGGGCGGTGAAGCGGGCGACGCGGTCGTTCATCGAGGTCGGGGTGGGTGGATTAAATCCCGTCGATGCGCACCAGCACGCCGGTGGCGTTGTCTAGGCCGCCTGCTATGAGCGAGTCGGCGATGAGGGCGGCGAGCACGGCGGCGGGCGCGAGGTCAGCACTGAGGCGGCGGACGATGCCGGTATCGTCTATCTGACGAGAAATGCCGTCTGAACAGATCAAAAGCTGGTCGCCTGACTGCAAGGCGTGGCGACTCACTTGGACATGGAGAGGCATCGGCTGGCCAATGCACCGGGTGAGAGCGTTGCGGTAGCGGGCCTCAAGCACGACATCTTCGCCGTTGGCGCGGCGGCGGAGGACCTCGTTTTCCATCGTGTCGTCCTCGGTTAGTTGCTGTAGTCGGCCTTCGCGGAACAGGTAACAACGCGAGTCGCCGACGTTGGCGAGGTGGAGCTGTTTGTCGTTCTGCGTGATGGTAAGGGCGCAGAGGGTGGTGCCCAGACCGGTGTCGGGCGCTAGCTTGGCGGAAAGCCGGAGAACTTCTTCGTTCACCGAGTCGAACGCGTGGGCGAGGTTGAGCGCTTTACCGGCGGCCTGGGCTTCCTGAAGGAGGCGGGTAATGGCGGTAGCGGCGGCCTCGGCCCCGCCCGGGAGTCCCCCGATGCCGTCTGCCACGGCATAGATGCGCAGTTCGTCGTCGCAGAGCAGCCTATCCTCGTTTTCCGAACGAATTAGGCCAATATCAGTCTGGGCGGCGGAGGAAAGCTGCATGGAGGTCCGTCAAGTTGTGCAGAACTCGGTCCGCTTCAAATAAAAGGTTGGAAGACTTCGGCGCGGTTGCCGCGATTAAAGCGGACGTGTCTGGGCTGGGGCAGGCAGGCGAGGAACTGACGGCCGTAGGTTTTTTGCACGATGCGGGAGTCTAGAATGGTGATCACGCCGCGGTCGCGCTGGCTGCGGATCAACCGGCCGACACCCTGGCGAAAGGTCATAAGGGCATCGGGCAGGGTTAGCTCGGCAAAGGGGTTGCCGCCGCGCGCCTCGATGTGCTCGGTGCGGGCCTCCAGCACCGGGTGGGTGGGAACCTGAAAGGGCAGGCGGGTGAGGATGACTTGGGAGAGGGCGTCACCGGGCACGTCGATACCGGTCCAGAAGGACTCGGTGCCGAAGAGCACGCCGTTGCCGGCCTCGCGCAACTGCCGGGCGAGTTCGGTGCGATTCGAGCTCGGTCCCTGCATAAAAAATGGCCGGTGGGCGCCGTGGTAGATCGGCTCCACGATCTCGGCTACGCGCTGCATGTCGGCGTAGCTGGTGAAAAGCACAAGCGAGCCTCCGGCGGTGCGGCGGGTGCAGAAATCGATATGGTCCGCGAGCACGTCCAGCGCCAACCGAGCCTCGTCGCGCGTCGGTAGCGGCACATCGGCGGCGAGGAAAACCCGCATGTTGTTTAAGTAATCGAAAGGCGAATGCTGCACCTCGGCGCGCACCCGGGGGCCGCCGATGCGGTTGAGAAAAGGCTTCAAGTCGCCGGCCACCGCGAGGGTGGCGCTGGTGAAGACTACCGCGGTCTGGCGGTCGAGCAGGGTCTCCTTCAACTGCGGGGCGATATCGATCGGCGCGGAGCGCAGCGCGACCACGGTTTGGCGGCGCCCGGTGCGTTCCAGCCAGTAGACGTTTTTCTCCGGCTCCTCGAGGGCGAGAAAACGGCGGATGCCGAGTTGGGCGCCGCGTAGTTTGGCAGCCTGTTCGAGTAGCTCTTCGCGCTCGCGGCCTTCGTCAAACTTGTCGGCGCGGGTGCGGACGGCCTTCTGCAAGGCGAGCAGCGGGCCATCAAGCCACGACTCGGCGCAGTTCTCGGTGCGGATGCGGACGATGGGGCGCTGGGCGAGATGCGTTTCTTGCAGGGCCGAAAAAAATTGATGGGAAGCCTCGAGCGCATCGCCCACCAACTGGCGTTCCTCGGGCGTCCCCATTTTTTGCAACAGGCCCCGTTTCGTTTTTGGGTTGTAAAGGTGGCGGAGCATGCGCTCGACGCCGTAGCTGGATAGGCGCAGGCCGAAGTAGTCGGTCGCAACCTCGGGCACGGTATGGGCCTCGTCGAGCACCACGAGGTCGTCGGGGAACAGCACGCCCTTATCGGCCGAGCCGTTGGCGGTGGCGCCTCCGGCTGCGATCAGGGCAAAGAGCAGCGAGTGGTTGACGATGATGACGTGGGCGGAGCGTAGCCTAGCGCGGGCTCGTTGATAGGGGCAGCGTTCGGGGTCGCAGTATTTGCGGGCACAGGCGGAGGACTCGGCGTTGACCAGCTCCCACACTTCGGGCGAAGGGGCGGGCACCAGCTCATGCCGCAGGCCGGTCGGAGTGGTTTCGGCCCAGGCCGCAACGCGCTGGAGCTCGGCGTGCTCGGGGGTAGCGAACAACTCGTGCTTATCGCGCAGGGCGGTGGCAAGGCGCGTGGTGCAGAGGTAGTTGCCCTTGCCGACAAGCACTGCGGATTTGAAGTCGGCGTAAACGGCGGTGGCGGGGTCGGCGCGAAAAACGCGGCGACAGAGCGGCAGGTCCTTCTGGTCGAGCTGCTCTTGCAGCGCTATGGTATGGGTGGAGACGATCAGCTGCCGCTTTTGGTCAAAGGCGTGGATGATTCCGGGCAGCAGGTAGGCGAGGGACTTGCCCACGCCGGTGCCGGCCTCGAAGACCAGAGGTGTATCGCTGGTGACCGCATCGGCCACCGCGGCGGCCATGCGGGCCTGTTGCGGGCGGTGTTCGAGCGCGAGAGCGACGTGGAGGATGCCGCCCTCGCCGAAGAGTTTCGCGGCGAGCTCGGGCGCGCGGACCGGTAGCGACGCGGGCGGGGCGTCGTCGGAGTCGGGCGGGAGGGCATCGTTTTCGTCGCGCAGGCCGATCATAGCGGGTTGGGTAGCGTGCGCCCCCTATACGGAGGCGCAAGCCCGGTGCGCGGAGAATGCCCGCGCACGGGCTGGACGCTCGGGCCTGGGCCGCCAACCATGCGGACATGAATGCCAACTGGACAGAGACGCTCGCGGAGTTTTTGCGCAATGAGCCCGGGGTCGGTGCGGTGCGGCTCGATGCTGGCGCGCGGCGCGTGCAGCTCGCCACCCTCGGTCAGGTCGATGTGGAGCGTCTGCGTGTCCGGCTCGATGCTACCTTAGCGACGATCGCGGCCGAGCTGGAGTCAGACGCGGCGGCGCCGACCGGGTTTACCCTCACCCGCGAGGGAGGGGTGGTGCAGCTGAGCGGGCCGGGTTGCGAGACCGCGCCGAAGCTGTGGCGGTGGAAGGAGTATGCGTGGCCCGCTTCGGAGCGGGACGAGTTGGAGGACGCGCACAAAGAGGATGATTGGCGCGAGCTGGCGACCTTCGCGTCGACCTGCGGCGGGTTGGGCCTAGCCGGTTGGGCTTGCACGGCCTTTGGGCTGGGGCCGGCGTGGCTGGCGACGGCGTTGTTTGCTGCGGCTTTAGTGGCGGGCGGCTGGGATGCGGCCATCGACTCCTGGGCCAACCTGCGCCGCGGGCGGCTGGATATTCACTTTCTCATGCTCGCGGTCGCGGTGGGTGCGGCGGCCATCGGGGCCTGGAGCGAGGCGGTGTTGTTGTTGTTTCTCTTCTCGGCCTCGGGCGCGATGGAGGCTTTTGCCAACGAGCGCACGCACCGTGAGGTGGATGCGTTGCTCAAAACCGCGCCGAAACAGGCGACGCTGGTCGTTGAGGAGGTCGGGGTGGGGGACTTGGTGCGGGTGCGACCCGGCGAGGCGTTTTGCGCGGATGGCGTGGTCGAGGCAGGCGAGAGCGGCGCGGATGAGTCGGCTCTTTCCGGCGAGGCGGCCCCAGTGGACAAGGCCAAGGGCGACCCCGTGTATAGCGGCACCATCAACCTCGGCGGCACCCTCGACTGGCGGGTCGCCCGCTTACCCTCCGAAAGCACCTTGCAGAAAATCATCCGTCTGATCCACGGCGCGCAGAAAATGCGGGCCCCCAGCCAGCGTTTTACCGATAAATTCGGCACCTTCTACACCTACGTGGTGTTGGGCGTCAGTGCGGCGATGTTCCTTGTCTGGTGGCGCGGACTCGGCATCGAGCCTTGGCATGGCACGCCGGAGGCACCATCGGCTTTCTATCGGGCGATGACCCTGCTGGTGGTGATGAGCCCGTGCGCGCTGGTGTTGTCCATACCATCCGCCATCCTTGCGGCGATCGCGTGGGGCGCCCGGCGCGGGGTGCTTTTTCGCGGCGGCGCGGCCCTTGAGAAGCTGGCTGGGGTCAACGTGATCGCCCTCGACAAGACCGGCACGCTCACGACCGGAGAGATGGTGGTCGAGGCCTACGAGAGTTTCCCGCCGGGCCGGGAGAACGAGGTCATGGAGCTGGCCTTGGCCCTCGAGGCGCGATCCGAGCACCCGCTGGCGCGGGCCATCGTGCGTGACGCGCGGGCGCGGGGCGTGGCGGAGCGAGTGATCGAGGGCTTCGAGTCACTCACTGGGCAGGGCGTGCGCGGCCGGCTCGGGGACGCGCCGGTGATGCTTGGGCGGCGGGAATTACTGCAAAAGGGGCCGCTCAAGGGCTGGGCGGAGGGTCTCCCCAACGCGGCGGCGGAGTTTTCCGAGGTCTGGGTGGTGGGGCCAGGTTACCTCGGGCGGGTGCTGCTTAAGGACGCCATCCGCCGCGAATCCGCCCCGGTCCTGGAGAAACTACGCCGCGCCGGACTGCGCACCGTCATGTTGACCGGCGACCGCCGCGCGACGGCCGAGGCGGTGGGCGCGGAGCTGGGGCTGGACGAAGTGCGCGCAGGGCTTTCTCCAGCGCAAAAGGTCGAGAGCGTGACCGCGCTAAAGGCCGGCGGCCGGCGCCGGGTGGCCATGGTGGGCGACGGTGTGAACGACGCCCCCAGCCTGGCCGCGGCGAACGTAGCCATCGCCATGGGCGCGCGGGGCAGCGACGCCGCGCTCGAACAGGCGGAGATCGTGCTGATGAACGACCGTATCGAGGGAGTTTTTACTGCGTTTGACCTGAGTCGTCGTGCCCGGGCGGTGATCCGGCAGAACCTGATCATCGCGCTCGGCGTGGTAGCGTGCATGGCGTTAGCCACGATTTTTGGCCGGGTGCCGCTAGCCCTCGGCGTAACGGCCCACGAAGGGAGCACTGTGCTGGTCTGCCTGAACTCGCTCCGTCTACTCTTCGCCAAAGGCGGCTGACGCAGCGGGCTCGGGAGTTGATATGAGTGATTTTATTAAATTAATAAAAACTTTTAATCAGTGCCTTAAATTATTTGCTGCCTAGGTTTAAATCTGTTGTATTAATTTAATAAGTTTGATTCTCATGTAGTTTTGAGTATTTTACAGTCCACTCCTTTGACTTGGTCCCAAGCGATTGTTTCTATGATTGCGCGCTTGTTTCCTAAGGCATAGACACGAAAGTGATGCTCAGGTGTCCGAATACTACCTACCCCAAACCCGTTTCCCCTGACGAACCAAGAAAGTCTCATGAAGCTCTTCATTCCGAATAAGATAATGCTCCTTGCTATAGCCCTTACGATGTTGGCTAAAGCATATGCCGATCGTGAGACGATTCCGCTTCGTTCGGATTGGCGGTTCATTAAAGATGATGCCGGTATTTATGCCGACAGTGATTCTTGGGAGCAGATCAGCGTGCCACATACTTGGAATGCCATCGACGCCCAAGACGGCCCCGCTGAGATCAGCGACAAACAAGAGAGCGCCGCTCAGGCCGCCGAGGCCACCGCCATTAAGTTAGCGGCTAGGAAAAATGCGAGGAATCAGGATCCGCATACTAGTCGGGGCTTGTATGAAGGCGCCTGCTGGTATGAGCGCACGATTGATATTCCTGCCGACTGGGAGGGCCGTAAGCGTGTCTTCGTTCGCTTCGAAGCAGCCAGTTCTGTTGCCAAAACCTATATTAATAAGAATCTGCTAGGTGAGCACCGCGGGGGTTTTACGGCTTTTTGCTACGAGCTCACCGATTACCTCAAATATGGTAGCAAGAATGAACTCCGCCTTCAGGTCGATAACACCCGCCGTGAGGATGTGCCTCCGCAGTTCGGTGACTTTAATCTCGACGGAGGTATTTATCGTCCCGCCCAACTGATCGTGACAGATAATCTCTGCGTCTCCCCTTTGGATTACGCCTCTTCAGGAATCTATTTGACGACGAAGACCTTGGAGGACGCGCAAGCCGTCGTAGAAATTCGTTCTATTATCTCCAATGGTGAAAAGATAGAACCGGTCTCCAAAAGCAAGGATACGACGCCCGGTCAAGAGACTGGCCTCAAACCGAAAAAAAGGGTTTCGAGACCAGATCCTATTCACGCCCTAATCTTTACCGAGATAAAAGATGCCACCGGCCAGATCGTCGCGAAGACTTTCAGCGAGCAGGATATCCCATCCGAAGTCTCCGTAACACTCCGTCATTTGCTGACCATTCCCTTTCCGCACCGCTGGCGCGGCCGCCAAGACCCCTACCTCTACACCGCCACAGTTCGTATTCAGCGTTCGGACAGGACCGTGGATCAGGTCACCCAGTCGCTTGGCCTGCGCACGGTGGCCATCACCCAAGAGCAGGGCTTCTTGCTCAATGGAAAACCCTATGCCGTGCATGGGGTTAACCGTCACCAAGATATACGCAACAAGGGTTGGGCGATTACGCCCGAGGATGAGGAAAGTGATGCCCGGTTTATAAAAGAGATGGGGGCAAACGCCGTGAGGAATGCCCACTATCCGCAGAGCGAAAACTGGCACGCCATCAACGACCGCGAGGGTGTGTTGCTTTGGAATGAATTGTCCTTGGTTAATGTCACCCGCGATACCCGTGCTTTCTGGCTGAACAGCGAAGAGTTTCTCCGTGAGATGGTTTGCCAACTCTATAACCATCCAAGCGTCGCCTGGTGGGGCCTTTTTAATGAACTCGGCACCAGACCCATGCCTCCCAGCGATGAAAAACTCGCCCACCTGCAAGCGGTCGTAAAAGAAATCGATCCTAACCGGTTGGTCGTCTCGGCCTCTTGTCGCATGCAGGAATCTTTCAATTTGGTCACCGAACAGATAGGCTTCAATACCTACCCGGGCTGGTATCACTCAACCCCGCCGTCCGAGATGAAGGTGAACATCGAGAAAGGATCGGCTGAAGTAGGAAAACGCATCGCCATCAGCGAATACGGAGCAGGGGCTAATATCGCGCATCACACCGAGGGTGCGCTTGTGCAACCAGAGCCCAGAGGGCCCTTCCATCCAGAGGAATATCAAGCCTATATTCACGAAGAGGAATGGGCCACAATGCGCGACAATCCTCAACTGTGGGGCACCTTCATCTGGAACATGTTCGACTTTGCCTGCCAGGGCCGGAAAGAAGGCAATATTTTAGCGCTCAATGATAAAGGCCTAGTTACCCATGATCGTCGTATCAAAAAAGACGCCTTCTTTTTCTACAAAGCGAACTGGAATCCCGAGCCCATGGTTCATATTACTTCCCGCCGCATGGTTTTACGCTTACAGCCCACCACCGAAGTTAAAGTGTATTCCAACTGCCCGGAAGTGGAGCTCAAGGTGAACGGCAAATCGCAAGGCGTCACAAAGCCCAATGATTTCAAAATCGCGCGCTGGCCTGATGTGAAGTTGCAAACGGGTATGAACACGATCGAGGCCACCACGCTCGCCAAAGGTAAAGTGCTGTCGGATTCTTGCAGTTGGGTTTTGGTGCAGTCTGCGCCATAAAAGGTATGATCCGGAGACGGTATGAACCGTAGGCCTAGGTGACAGATATTCCGGCATTACTTTAAAGGGGTCAAGCCGAGAAATGCAAAATCTAGGCTTGCGGGATTAGAGTGTGCCTGAAGAATATATTAAAGAATGGCGCGCAAACTACGAATCGAGTTCGAGGGGGCGATTTATCACGTCCTGAACCGTGGGAATTACCGGCGGGATTTGTTCACTAGTGCTGGGGAGGCGCAGGCGTTTGTCGGGGCCTTGCAGGAGGCGGTCAAGATTCACGGTTGGCGGCTGCATGCCTATGCGGTGATGCGGAATCATTACCACCTCGCATTGCAGACTCCGCAGCCGAACCTCAAGGACGGTATGCATTGGCTACAAAGCACTTTCGCGACCCGGTTTAATCGTTTGCGCGGCGAACGCGGGCACTTGTTTCAGGGACGTTATCAGGCCTTGTTGGTGGAAAATGACGTGTCGCTGGGGCGCTTGGTGAACTATATTCATCTCAATCCGGTGCGCGCGGGCATCGTTCCGCCCGAGCAGGTGGCGAGCTTTCGTTGGAGCAGCCTGCGTGCGTTTGTGGGGGGCGAACGTTTTGCGGGGCTGGAGGCGGTCGATTGGCTGCGGGCGGCGGGACTGGCGGATGACGCCGAGGGCTGGGCCGCCTATGTGCAGCGATTGCGCGAACTGGCCTCGAGTCCGGAGGAACAGGAGCGGCTGGGTTTTGGCGCCATGTCGCGCGGTTGGGCGATCGGCACGGAGGGTTGGCGTCGGGCGGTGGCCAAGGATCACGCCGCCCTAGCCTTTACTCCGGGGTTGGCGGCGAACGAGGCGCGCGCCCTGCGTGAGGCGCGTTGGCAAACTACCTTGGCGGATGCTCTTTCCGAGGCTATGCTCACATTGGAGGACTTGCGCGTATCAAACCGGTCCGCGCCGTGGAAACTGGAATTGGCGCTTAAGGTCCGGGAAACATGCGGGGCGTCTTTGGCCTGGTTGGGCGCCAATATGAATCTAGGCTCGGCGGACGCGACACGTAGCCTGCTGAGCAGACAGAGAGCCCGGTCTAAAATTTAGCATTTCTCGGCCCGACCCCATTTAGGGTCAGTCCGCGATAAACACGTGGTCGCCGGCGCGGGCTTCTTCGTAAAGGGCGATCATATCGAGGTTGCGAAGGAGCACGCAGCCGGCGCTGGCGGGTTGGCCGATGAGGTCTTCGCGGTTGGTGCCGTGGATATAGACGTAACGGGCGTAGGTATCGACTTCTTCCCCGGTGGGTGCGGAGCCGGCGTTGAAACCGGGCTCGAGGCCGCGCAGCCAAAGGATGCGGCTGGTGATGAGGTTACCGTCATCAGGGTGTTCGGAGTAGTGCCGACCGGTGGGGCGGCGGCCCTTAAAGACCATGCCGGCGGGTTGTTCGCCGCCGATGCGCTCGGCGATCTCGTGCAGGCCGCGCGGGGTGCCGAGGGAGTCCTTCACGTTGCTGGGCGGACGCAGGGAGGTGGACACGGTGTAGGCACGGACGAGGGTTTCGCCGCGAAAAAACTGCAGCGTCTGCATGGCGATGCACACAAACAGGAGGCGGTCTGCGGGCTTGATGCCGAGGCGCACGCGGGTTTTGTTTAACAATTCTTTATTTTTATCCATCGTGAGCACGCGTAAATATGTTGTCGGTATCGTCGGCGCCACTGGCGCAGTCGGTCAAGAACTGGTCCGTCTGTTGCAGGAACGCCAATTCCCGTTGTCCCGGCTTCGGCTTTTCGCCTCGGCGCGTTCGGCTGGCAAAACCGTAACAGCCGGCGGCCAGACCCTAGTGATAGAGGAGGCCATGGCAGGCGCATTTGCTGGCGTGGATCTCGCCTTCTTCGCGGCCGGCGGGCCGGTGACGCGTGCGCTGGCGGCTGACGCCATCGCCGGCGGCTGCACCGTAATCGACAAGAGCTCCGCCTACCGCCAGCAGGCCGACGTGCCGCTCGTTGTGCCCGAGATCAACCCGGAGGCCCTGCGCGGACACCGCGGCTTGGTGGCCAACCCGAATTGCTCAACGGCGGTGATGCTCATGGGCCTTTACCCGTTGCACCGCTTGTTCGGGCTCAAGCGCATCTTCGTTTCTACTTACCAATCGGTGTCCGGCACCGGTGCGGAGGCGGTGAAGGAGCTCGCCGACCAGATTGCGGCGCACGCTGCCGGGCAGCCGCTCGTGGCCAAGGTCTATCCCTACCAGATCGCGTTTAACTGTATCCCGCAGATCGATTCTTTCGGGGCGGATGGTTACACGGGCGAGGAGGAGAAAATGCGCCTCGAGAGCCGCAAGATCATGGATCTGCCCGCGCTCCGCGTCTCTGCCACCTGCGTGCGCGTGCCGGTAGTCCGCGCCCACTCGGTCTCAGTGGCGGCGGAGTTTGAGCGACCGGTCAACGTCGAGCAGGCTCGGGCGGCCATCGCCGCCTTCCCTGGCGCCGAGCTGTTGGATGAGCCGGCCACCCGCAAATATCCTACGCCGCTGGCGTTTGCCGAGCGGGTGAAGTGCGGGGTCGGCCGCTTGCGGGTGGATACCGCCTTCGACAACGGGCTCTCCTTCTGGGTAAGCGGCGACAACCTGTGGAAGGGCGCCGCGCTCAACGCGGTGCAAAACGCCGAGCTCATGTGCCGCGAAGGCTGGCTGTTGAGCCAGCGGGGAACCGCCGCCACCACTTGATTTTGCCCTTCTCCGCGACGGTTGCCTTGGGCTGCCGGCGGGCCGACCCTCGGCGCGCCGCTCAAATAACCCTTGTCACCCGCCGAGGGGCTTGGCTTTCCTAGCCCCTTTGGTTCGGACGCTTAGCTCAGTTGGTTAGAGCACCTCGCTTACACCGAGGGTGTCGGGGGTTCGAGTCCCTCAGCGTCCACCAGCCTCTCTCTCCACACTTTCCCTGCATAATCCTCCGCCCATGCGTCACACGATCTCGATCCTGGTTGAGAACAAGTTCGGCGTTCTCGCCCGCGTCACCGGCTTGTTCTCCGGGCGCGGCTTCAACATCGACTCGCTCAACGTCGCGCCCACCCACGACGCCTCGCTCTCGCGCATCACGGTCGTGTTGAAGGGCGACGACACCGCGCTCGACCTCTCGATCAAGCAGGTGCGCAAGCTGGTGAATGTGGTCGAGGTGACCGACTTTAAGGATGGCCAAGCCGTCCAGCGCGAGCTCGTGCTGGTCAAGGTCAAAGCCACCGCCAAATCCCGCTCCGAGGTCATGCAGATCTGCGAAATTTTCCGCACCAAGATCGTCAACGTCGACCACCACGAGCTTATCGTCGAGTTGGTCGGCGACGCTGGCAAGGTTACCGCTTTCCTCGATCTGCTCGCCCCCTTCGGCATCCTCGAGCTCGCCCGCACCGGCACCCTCGCGCTGAAACGCTGAGTTTACCCGCGCCCCGTTTTCCCCCACCCAAAACCCCGCTGTTTTTTCCCAACATGCCCGCCAAAGTATACACCGACAAAGACGCCGACCTCGGCCTCTACACCAACAAGACCATCGCCGTTCTCGGCTACGGTTCCCAAGGCCATGCCCACGCGCTCAACCTCAAGGACTCCGGCGTGAACGTCATCATCGGCCTCTACGAAGGCTCGAAGTCCAAGCCTGTCGCCGAGAAGCACGGCTTCAAGGTCGTCTCGACCGCCGAGGCCGTCCGCCTCGCCGACATCATCCTCGTCGGCCTCCCCGACATGAAGCAGGCCGACGTTTACAAGAAGGACATCGAGCCCAACCTTAAGAAGGGCAAGACCCTCGTTTTCTCGCACGGCCTCGCCATCCACTTCGGCCTCATCACGGTCCCGGCTGACGTTGACGTCATCATGGTCGCCCCCAAGGGCCCGGGCCACATGGTCCGCCGCCTCTACGTTGAAGGCAAAGGCATGCCCGCCCTCATCGCCGTCGCTCAAGATAAATCCAAGAAGGCGAAGAAAAACGCCCTCGCTTGGGCCAAGGGTATCGGCAGCACTCGCGCTGGCGTGCTGCAGACCACCTTCAAGGAAGAGACCGAGACCGATCTTTTCGGCGAGCAGGCCGTGCTCTGCGGTGGCGCCTCCGCCCTCGTGCAGGCGGGTTTCGAGACCCTTATCGAGGCTGGTTACCAGCCCGAGATGGCCTACTTCGAGTGTCTCCACGAGCTGAAGCTCATCTGCGATCTGATGTATGAAAAGGGCATCTCCGGCATGCGTTTCTCCATCTCCGAAACCGCCAAGTTTGGTGACATCACCCGCGGCCCCCGCGTCGTGAATGCCAAGACCAAGGCCGAGATGAAGAAGATCCTGAAAGAGATTCAGTCCGGCAAGTTCGTCAAAGAGTGGGTCGCCGAATACAAGGGCGGTCTGAAGAACTACAACAAGCTGCTCAAGGCCGGCGAGGCCCATCCGATCGAGAAGACCGGCGAACGCCTCCGCAGCCTCATGCCCTGGATGCCCAAGCGTAACATCGGCGGCGTGCAAGGCGCCTACGCCGGCTGATTCCACAATAGAAGCCAGCCGTTAGAAGTCGGAATTCAGAAGGCCGGGCGCCGAACAGGCCCCGGCTTTTTTCTGTTTTCCATTCTGACTTCTAAATTCTGAATCCTGACTCCTTTTGAAAAAACTCACCCTCGCCACTCGCCAGAGCCCCCTCGCCCTCGCCCAAGCCGGGCAGGTCGCGGAGCACCTGCGCGCCATGCTCGGGATTGAGGTCGGGCTGCTGCGCATCGTCACCACCGGCGACCAGCGCGCCGAGTGGTCCCTCGAAAAGCAGGGCGGAAAAGGGCTTTTCACCAAGGAGCTCGAGGAGGCCCTGCTGCGCGGTGACGCCGACATCGCCGTCCATAGTTGCAAGGATCTGCCGGGCGAACTGCCTACCGGCTTGGCCGTGGCCGGCTACTTGCCGCGTGAAGACCCCCGCGATATCCTCGTCCTGCGCGATGGCGTTGAGACGCCCGCGCTCATCGCCACGAGCAGCCCTCGCCGCCGGTTACAGCTCGGCATGCTGTTCCCCGACGCGCGATTTACCGAGATCCGCGGCAACGTGGACACCCGCCTGCGCAAGATCGGTCAGGACCATGTTGCCGATGCTACTGTGCTCGCCGCCGCCGGCCTCCGCCGCCTCGGTATCGGCGGTTGGCAAGGCGTCACTTTCCACGCCCTTGGCTGCGAACACATGGTCCCCGCCGTCGGCCAGGCGGCTATCGCGCTCCAGACCCGCGTGGCGGATGCGGAGCCTATCCGCGCCGTGCTCGACCAGCGCACTTTCCGTGCGGTCACGCTCGAGCGAGCTTTTCAAGCGGCGCTCGGTGGCGGTTGCCAGACTGCCTTTGCTGCGCACGTAACGGCCGACACGCTCTGGTTTTACCACCATGAGATCGGCCTGCGCAGCCTGCCGCTTAGCGACGCCGAGATCGATGCGCCTGAGGCGACGGCACGCACGCTCCTCAAGCATTTCGGCTTCGCGGTGTGAAGCGCCTCGTTCGCATAGATGCAGACTTGCAGCCGCATGTGATTTACAACTGTAATTCTATGCAATTAAAATGATCCAGCCTCGCCCCCTGTCTTTCCCGAAAAATTTTGTCTGGGGCTTTGCCGCTGCCGCGCCGCAGATCGAGGGCGCTGCTTTTACCCATGGCAAGGGTCCGTCCGTGTGGGACACTTTTGCGCGTGAACCCGGTCGGGTGCTCAACGGCGACACACTTGATACAGCCTGCGAGCACTACACCCGCTACGCCCAAGATTTTAAGCTCATGCGGTCCCTCGGGGCGAGCCACTACCGGCTCTCGCTCGCGTGGCCGCGCATTTACCCGGATGGAGACGGCGCGCTCAACCAGAAGGGCCTCGATTTCTACCACCGGCTTTTCGACTCCATGAATAAGCATGGGCTTAAGCCTTGGGTAACGATGTTCCACTGGGATTTACCGCAGACGTTGGAGACGCGTTTCGGCGGTTGGCGGGATCGCCGTGTAGCCGACGCCTTCGCGATCTACGCTGACACTATCGTGAAGGCTTTTGGCGACCGCGTGAAAAACTGGATCACGCTCAACGAGGTGATGTGTTTTACCCAGCTCGGCTATGGCAACGGCCAGAAGGCGCCCGGCCTCAAGCTCGGAGCCGGGGTCGTCAACCAGACTTACCACAACGCCCTGCTTTGCCACGGGCATGCGGTGCGCGCGGTGCGCGAGCACGGCGGGCGTGGGGCGCGGGTCGGCATCACCGATAACTCTTATTGCCCCATTCCGGTCACTGAGACCGAGGCCGACATCGCGGCGGCGCGGAAGGCCTTTCGCCAGGGCAACTGGCGCGTGCTCGATCCGATCTACAACGGTCGTTACGATCCGGCCTATCTAAAAGCCGCTGGCGCCGACCGTCCGGTGGTGGCGAAGGGCGATCTGTCCCTCATCGCCCAGCCGACGGATTTCCTCGGGCTCAACATCTACACCGGCGAGTTTGTCCGGGCGGGCAAACGCGGCGCGGTCGAGAAGCTCGCATTTCCTTCTAGTTACCCAAAGGCCGACGCCGTCTGGCTCAAGATTGCGCCACAGGCGCTTTATTGGGGACCACGTCTGGCGGCGGAGGTCTACGGCGTGAAAAAAATTTACATTACCGAAAATGGCTGCGGCTACGACGACTCGCCGCCGGTGGCCGGCGAGGTCCACGACCTGCACCGCCGAGACCTCGTGCGCAACTACCTCGCTGAGTTGCGCCGCGCCACCGTGGATGGCGTGCCCGTTGCGGGATATTTCCTCTGGTCCTTCATGGACAACTACGAGTGGGAGGACGGCTACCAGCGCCGTTTCGGCGTGGTCTACTGCGACTTCCAGACCCAGAAACGCACGCCCAAGCTCAGTGCCCGCTGGTATTCCGAAGTTATGGCCCGCAACGCCCTCGTCTAAGCTGCACTGCGGGCGGTGGGTTAGGCGGACGAGGCCGCGAGCGATTCGCGGTCCTTTTCGGTTTTGAGGCGGAGTTGGCCGCAGGCGGCGTCGATATCGTGACCTTTTTCGCGGCGCAGAGTCACCGGCACGCGGGCCTCGCGCAGCACGTCGGCGAAGCGTTCCATGCGATTGCCGGATGGGCGTTTCCAAGGCAGTGGGCGTGCAGGTCGGCGGCGATGTCGCGCAAGGCGGCTGCTTGGTCGAGGGAGTCGTTCACGTCCTCGATCAGGATAAACTCGAGGGTCACCATGCGGCCGTGTTTCTCGGTGAAGACCTTGATCGCGGGAATGAGCTTATCTAACGGGTAGGCTTTATTCACCGGCATGATTTTTTCGCGGACCTCGTCCGTCGCGCCGTGGAGGGAGATGGCGAGGCGGAACCCTAGCGGCTCTTCGGCGAGGCGGAGGATTTTTGGCACTAGGCCGCTGGTTGAGAGCGTTATGCGTCGGGCGCCGAAGCCGAGGCCCCACTCGGCATTCACGATGGTAAGGGCGCGGAGGACGGCGTCGTAGTTCGCGAGGGGTTCGCCCATGCCCATGACTACGATGTTGTCGAAGGTAGCGAGGCCGGCGTGGGCGCGGGGATCGTGGGCATCCTCACGGTAGCACACGTGGAGGAGTTGAGCGACGATCTCGCCGGCCTCAAGGTCCCGTTTCAGGCCGGCGAGGCCGGAGGCGCAGAATTTGCAAGCCATGGCGCAGCCGACCTGGGTGGAGATGCAGATGGTCTTGCGCGACTCGTCGAGGCCCACGCCCTCCTGCGGGGCACGGATGATCACGGTCTCGATCAGAGCACGGTCGCCGAGCTCGAAGAGCAGCTTATCGGTGACGTCGCGCGACTGTTTGTCGAAGAGCAGCCCGATGGGTATCAGCTCAAAGGTCTCCGCCAGCCAGACGCGGAGGGGCTTGGAGAGGTTGCTCATCTCCTCCCAAGACCGGGCGCGTTTTTTGTAGACCCAGTCGAGGATCTGGCGGGCGCGGAAGGCCGGTTCCCCTCGCTCGCTCAGGCGGGCGGTGAGGGTTTCGAGGGTCTCGCCGGTCAGGGCGGGCTTGGCGGGCGCGAACTTCATGCTTGGAAACAAGGTCGCACGCGCCGGAGTCTTGGCAACGGCAACCTCGCGCCGCGAACGCCCTTCTCCTTCGTCCTTCAATTCACCCCCCAAAGCCACGCCATGGGAATCCTGCAACGCCACATTCTCGCCAGTGTCGCGGCGGCGTGCGCGGCGGCGGTGGGGCTCTTCGGTTTCGTTTTGATCGCGGGTCAGGCCCTGCGCGACCTGCTCGGCTATGTGGTCGCGGGGCAATTGGAGGCAGGCACGGCGGCGCGCCTGCTCGGCCTGCTGGTGCCGTTCGTGGCGGTGTATGCCCTACCCATCGGGTTGCTCACCGGGGTGCTGCTCGTGCTCGGCCGGATGGCGAGCCAGCAGGAAATCACCGCCATGCGGGCGGCGGGTTTGAGCCTGCGTTACATCGCTCGGCCAGTGTGGGTGATCGCCTGGGTTGGGGTGGTTTTATCCTTGGCCTTAAACTTCGAGATCATGCCGCGAGCCCAGACCGAGTATCGCGTTACACTGCTTGAGGCGGTCCGGCAGAATCCACTCAACTTCATCGTGCCCAAGACTTTTGTCCGGGATTTCGATGGTTTCGTGGTTTACGTCAGCGAACGTAAAGGATCGGAATTAAAAGATTTCTGGCTCTGGAAACTCGACGCCCAGAAACGCGTTACCGGGCTGGTCCGGGCGCGGCGCGCGACTATCGCCCTGCGGGAGGCGGATGACCGGCTGGTGCTCACGCTTTTTGAGGCCAGCGCCGAGACCCGTGCCCGGCCCAATCCGGAAGATTTTTCCAAGCCCCAGCCGATCGGTAATTCCGACTCGCTGACGGTCGAGTTGCCCCTGGATGGAGTTTTTAACCAGATGCAGGCGGGGCAGAAAATCATGTTCATGACCTTTGATCAGTTGCGGGCGAGGCGTGAGCAACTGGAGGCGAAGGGAGCCACCGCGACCCAGAGCGAGCGACGCGATCTCACCCGCATCGCGGTGACCTTGAGTTCACGGGCGGCAGGCAGCTTCGCCGTGCTGGCGTTCGCCGTCATCGCCGTGCCGCTCGGCATCAAGGTCTCGCGCAAGGAAACCTCGGCGAATCTCGGCATCGCGGTGGCGCTGGTGCTCGGTTACTACTTCCTCGATGCCTTGGCGCGTATGCTGGAGCGCAGCCCCGAGCTGCACCCAGAGATTTGGGTGTGGCTGCCGCCTTTACTCTACGCGGGGGTGGGTGGTTGGTTATTTCAGCGCGTAGACCGGGCCTGAGCGTGAGGCCCGGCCGCGCGCCGCGGTCAGGCTACGATCTGGCGCATACCGTAACTGGCGATCCACTGATCACAGGAGACAAGGGTCAGCCCCTCTTCCAAGGCCTGCGCCACTAGCATGCGACCAAAGGGGTCGCCGTGGACTGGATGCAGCGTGAGCGCGCGCTCGGCGTGGCGAGCATGCACGGGTAGGTCGGCGAAGCCCCCGAGTCGCAGCATTTGGGCGAAGTTCGCCGGCACCCGGAGTTTGCCCTTGGCGACCTTCAGGCCGATTTCCCAGAGCGAAGCCGCGCTCATAAAAACCTCGTTATTAGGGTCGGCGATGGCCGCGCGGGCCGCCGGCGTGAGCTGGGCGGGGTTTTCTGCCCACCGGATGAGCACATGGGAATCGGCGAGGAGGCGCATCGCTCAGGCGGTGGGTGGAGGGGTGGGCTCGGCCACGTATTGTCCTAGCTTGTCGAAGGGCTATGCTGCCGGGTAGCGGGTGGAGCGGGGTATCGGCAACGGGGCCTCGATCGAGGCGGCGAACACGTCTTCATCCGAGGCTCAGCAATCCGGGGCAGACCAGATCTGGCCGGTTAACCCGACTTCCGCTACTGGGA
>RGVP01000360.1 GCA_010027235.1 bacterium | reverse complement strand
TCTGAACCGTCAGGAAACACATGTCCGCCCTGTGGCAGAAGCTTGCTGACCTGATCGCAGCGGGGGCCGTGCGAATATCGGAGCACGGCTATGACGCCCTCGCTGATGACGGCCTCACGATCGACGAGGTTCTTTCAGGCGTTCCCAGGGCGGTCATACTCGAGGAATACCCCGATTACCCGAAAGGCCCCGCAGCGCTCGTGCTTCAGTTGGATACCGAGGGTAACCCTGTGCATGCGGTATGGGGCATTCCTCGCGGGTACAATAGTCCTGCGGTGCTGGTGACCGCCTACAAGCCCGACCCCGCCCTCTGGGATCCGACGTTTACGAAAAGGGTGCGTCCATGACCGCAAAAAAGAAGATCAAGTTGATCCATGAAGGCCGCTTTGCAGCTGAAGTGGAAGTTGATCTGATTCATGACGAGACTGGGTGGGCGCCCTACCTGAGCGTGGCCGACGCCCGCAAACTGGATGCCGTGCGATCTGCCTTGAAGGCAGGCCGGGTCGCAGAAGCTGCGGCGATTGCACGTGTTTTTGAGCTGCAGCCCGTATCGCAGCGCGAAAGCGCATAACAACGCGATGCAGCGGACTCGCGATAAAATCCGGCGGTGTGGATCGCGTGTGGTCGCGAGCCGCTCAACGCTGGCGTTAGGCCATTGTGGTAGGATGCCCTCATGATCGACATCGACCAAGCTCTCGCCGAACTTACGGCCTTGCCCGTCACCGACCGACTCCGGGTCGTCGAATCCCTATGGGACAGCATCCCGCACGATGCTCCCATCGAGATTTCTCCAGATCAGCGCGCGGAGCTTAAGCGCAGGATCGCTGCTTATCGGCAATCCCCCGAACAGCTTCTCACATGGGAAGAGGTTCTCGACCGGCTTCGCGATGTGGGATGAGGGTCTCGCTTCGGTTTCGGCCTGAGTTCGCATCCGATCTCGATGCCGGTCGCCGCTGGTACGAAGAGCGATCGCCTGGCTTGGGCGCTGTATTCGCTATGGAGTGCTCGAGGTGCCTCGCGAGGATTCAACGAAATCCCGACTGGGTGGCCGCCGATGCGGACGGCGTGCGATCTATTCGCCTGACACGTTTTCCATACGTCATTCACTTCCTGCTTGAAGACGATCTGATTGTCGTCCTAGCCGTCATGTTTGGGGGTCGTGATCCCTCAGCCTGGCGCGGGCGGGCCTAACAGGCCGTGGACAAAGTGACTTTTTGCAACGCTACGAGACCGTTCAGGCTGCCAAGCTCGACGAGCTGG
>RGVP01000359.1 GCA_010027235.1 bacterium | reverse complement strand
CCAGCGCGTAGATGCCCGGCTGCTGGGCCAGGGACTTTCCGATGGGCTTTCCCTTATGATCGCCGCTACTCAGAGGGAGCGTCCTTGAACCGTCTCGACCAAGCGACCAGTCCCTACCTGCTACAGCACAAGGACAACCCCGTCCATTGGACGACCTGGGGACCCGACGCCTTTGCCGAGGCGAAGCGCCGCCAGGTGCCCGTGCTGCTCTCGGTCGGCTACGCCGCCTGCCACTGGTGCCACGTGATGGCGCATGAGAGCTTCGAGGATCCCGCGACCGCGGCGGTCATGAACGAGCTCTTCGTCAACATCAAGGTCGACCGCGAGGAACGGCCGGACGTCGACACGATCTACCAGTCGGCCCTCGCGCTCCTCGGCGAGTCCGGCGGCTGGCCGCTGACCATGTTCCTCACGCCCGACGGCGAGCCCTTCTGGGGCGGCACCTACTTTCCGCCGACCGCGCGCTACGGCCGTCCGGGCTTCATCGACGTGCTCAAGAGCGTGCACGGCACCTTCCTTCGCCAGCCAAACACGGTGGCGAAGAACGTCGGCGCGCTGAAGGAAGCCCTCGGCAAGCTCTCATCGTCGCGCGCCGGCGGCATGCCCTCGCTCGACGATCTCGACAACCTCGGAGTCGGGTTTCGCGTAGCCCAATGTTCGGCTGAAGGCGATCTTCATTCCTTTGGACGGCGCACGACATGCTGCCACAAAGTCCGGTACTGGGCCCGAGACGGCAAAAGGGTCACGTCGGTCATGGCCGCTCATTACGGATAAGAGCAATGCCGCATCAGAAACAGTTCGGGCTAGGGGCCCCACGTGAGCCAAGGAGGGTGTTGCTGAGACTGGAAAGATTGGGACTCGACCAAACTGCCCCTTAATTCCGAACAGGCCACACAAAGATGCTGGGATGCGCACCGAACCGCCACCGTCGGTTCCTAAGGCGAGCGTCGTCACGCCTGCAGCAACGCTCGAAGCGGCGCCACAACTGGACCCACCGGGCGTTTTCGCCGTATTCCAAGGACTGCGGGTAAAACCAGTAAGCGGGGAGTCGCCAACCGCTTTGCATCCAAATTCACTCGTCGTAGTCTTGCCGATGATGCAGGCACCCGCGGAGACGACACGCTCAACCGACGGCGCGCTCACTGCGGCAACATTGCCTGCCATAGCGCGTGAGCCGGATGCGAAGGGGACTCCTTTCACCGCAATCAGATCCTTTATTGAGATAGGTAGGCCCAGCAAAGCACCCTGAGGCTCACCCCG
>RGVP01000358.1 GCA_010027235.1 bacterium | reverse complement strand
GGAGGAGGTGAAAATCTCCAAATTACGCAGGGTGGCCGGATCTAGGAGGAGGGTGGCGTCGCTGCGGTGGAGTTGGAGGCGGTGGAGGTTCTCGGGCTTGGCGCAGAGGTTTTCCGTGACGTAAAGCACCAGGGCGCCGGCGGGGCCGAGCGCGGGGTGGTTGGAGGCGATGCCGAAGCCCTCGAGGTTAAGCACGCCGAGGGTCGAAAGCACGGCGCGGAGGCCGGTGGCGGGTTCGAATTGAAAGGCGGGCAACTCGGTGAGGGCGCGCCCGGCGACGAAGGCGGCGAGGGCGTGAAGGCCGGTTTGCTCGTGAGGGGCGGAGCGCCATTTATCCAGTTGTCCCTCCGGGAGGATGATTTCGCGCGGATCAAGGGAGGTCAGGACGGGTAGGAGGTCCTCGGGCCTGGTCTCGGAGGCGAGGCGGAAGTCCCCAGTGGATAGATCCAGCCAAGAGGCGTGCAGGCCGGCGCGATCGACGTGGAGGGCGGCGAGGTAATGGTTACGCGAGGCTTCGAGTTGTTTCGCGTCGAGCGTGGTGCCGGGGGAGAGGATGCGGGTGAGGGCGCGGCGGACGAGTTTGCCGGCGACGGCGGGCTCGGCTTGGTCGCAGATGGCGACCTTGCGGCCGGCGGCGAGAAGCTTGTTTACGTAGCCGTCGGCGGCGTGGAACGGCAGGCCGGCCATCGGGTGGTCGCCGCGCTTCGTCAAGGTGAGGCCGAGAAGGCGGGAGGCATCGATGGCGTCGTCAAAAAAGAGTTCGTAAAAATCACCCAGCCGGAAAAGCAGCAGGGTATCCTTGGGCAGGCCACGCCGCACCTCGAAGTATTGCTGGAGCATCGGGGTGAGCTTGGGGGCGGACGTGGAGTCGGACATGGCGGGGGACGATACTCATGGCCGCAAAAAGCGCGGGCGGGTGCAAGAAACGGATGCAGTCATGCGGGATTTCAGAAACGGCGATTTGTGCTCAAGTCCGGCTGGGTGGGTGCCGATGGAAGGGGCGGAACCCATTATCTCAGGATGGCACCGTGAACACTCTCACCGCACCACCCGCCCATGTCCGCACCCTGCACGTCTGCGCGCAGTTCAGCCACTCCGTCTTTTTCCCACCGGAAGATGACGGGGGCGGCCGCCTGCATACTTTCCGCCGTATTGTCCGCTAATCAAGCGGCTGCGCTGCCGGCTGCCTCCGTGCCTTACCTGGTCGCTCAAGGGCCAGTGCCCTTGCGCTTTGCGAGAC
>RGVP01000357.1 GCA_010027235.1 bacterium | reverse complement strand
GGGCATCCAACGCCGCCCTGCAAGGTGTCGAGCAAATTGTGTCCGCCGGAGGTGCGACTACCATCAGTGTGTCGCTACAAACCGAGTCCTTCACCCTCATCGGCGGTGGCGGCGCTGACGTATTGACCGGTGGTGCCAATGCCGATTCTCTGATCGGCGGCGCGGGAGCTGACGTTCTGGACGGCGGTGCGGGTAATGACTTCCTAACCGGCGGCAGCGGCGCCGATACCTTTACTGTCGGATCGGGCATCGACACCATTACCGACCTTGGGTTTGACGGAAGCGACGTGGTAACGGTGTCTAAGGGCGCCACGGTGAACGCCACGGTTGTGGCGGATTACACCGCCACAGGCTTTGTGGCGGATTACACCGCCACAGGCTCGGTTCAGAACGATGGGACGTTCAACATCACCACGACGATCTACGATGTGAAGTTGGGCAGCGCGACTGGCGCTAACGGCTACCGGGTTACGGTCTCTGGTACCAATGTTTCGGCCCAATTGACCATCCAGGGTTCAGGCGCCGACGATAGTATCTTTGGCGGCAGCGGTAACGACAACATCACGGGCGGCAATGGCAACGACTACTTGTCTGGCGGCAGCGCCATTGCTGTCAACTCCCAGCAAGACACCATCGATGGTGGCGCCGGCAACGACATAATCTTGGGTGGTGTAGGAGCGGATAGCTTGAAGGGGGGCTCGGGCAAGGACGTGTTCATCTTCATCGCCGGAGATTCGTATGCGGGCACCGCGGGGTTTGACGTGATCGTCGATTACTCGAGCAGCGACGACGACAAGCTCGACCTTGCCGGTAATGCGGTCGTGGCAGCTAACAAAACGGTTGGTGCCAATAAGGTTTTGAATGGCCAACTCGTCTTGGCGGCAGACACTCAAGGCACCAGCACGTTTACGATTGGCGATGCCTTGGCCGCTGCGACAACCTTGGTGACTGGATCGGGGCAAACCGTTTTCTTCAAACAAACGAGTGACAGCCACATCTTTGTGTTCCAGGAAAATGGAGCCAATGACCTCCTAATCGATATTGGCACGGGCTTTGCCACCATCGGGACCAGTAGCGCCTCCGACATCTGGATAGCCTGATCCAGAGGTCAGCAGCAAAAAAACCCCACCGCTGCGAGGCGGTGGGGTTTTTGTTTGTTGACCGTATCGCGGTAGCTAGGAGATTCAGTCCACCCAAACTCTAGCGTTGGCAAACAGCCGCGCCCACGGGCTCTGCTCGCCCCAGGTGTCGGGTCGCCAGCTCATCTGCACGCTGCGGAA
>RGVP01000356.1 GCA_010027235.1 bacterium | reverse complement strand
CTCTTGAGCGACATCCGACTTTTCGGCGGCGAAGCGCGCCTGATTAAACAGCGAATGGGAGGCTTCAATCAGGCGGCTGAAGATCGCCTCCCGGTCTTCGACAGCCAGCGTGTTGTCAGCCAGGCCCTTGGCGATGTATTCGCGAGTTTCGGCCAGTTCTCGCTGTGTCCTGGCCCGGTTAATACGTGTATGAAGTTTGGCATCCGGTTGGTTAGCCGATGTGGGTGGAGCCAGGGTCGCTTCTAGGTTCCGGATTTCTGTAGCCAACTCCTTGGCGAGCTCTTGCAGATCTGGCAGTGGGCGCAGCGAATCGCTGGCGGCAGACTGCACATCGTCTAGGGCCTGCTGGCACTCTTCAATACGCTCGGCCAGCCGCGACCGGGTCCCGTATGCGCGGTCCCGCTTGGCCTGCCGCAGCAGGGTGGATTCGACGCGCTCAAGGAGATCGCTGGAACGCGCCGATTCGTCAACCGCTGCCAACTGCTCGCAGTCAGTCAGCCACGGCATCAGCCGCTCATCGGCCAGCCGTTGGGCGGCGACCTTGATTTTGGCCTGTTGCCCTTCTTCCAACTCGCGCAGCGTTGTCCGCGTGTCGCGGAGGTCGACTTCAAGTGCCCCCTTGGCACTCTTAAGGTTGCTGACTTGCTTGCTCAGTCGCTCCGACTCCGCTTTGGCCTCTTGCGCTTCGCGTCGGGCGCGTTTGAGTTCGCGCTCGGCTTCGCGCAGTTTCTGTGTGAGTTCAGGCGACGGCTCAGGTGCGGTCGTGGACCTCGGTGGAGGCTTAGGCTCGGTGGGGGTGGCATCATCTGTAGCGGTCTCTCGCTCATCCAATGCTGCGATCACGATCCCACAGAAGGCCCTCAGGTTACTAGCGGCTTTTTTGGCGGCCTCGGCGTCGGGTGTGGTGCCCGCCCACTCCGCCCAACGTACCCGAGCAAGTTCACGGCATTCTTCGTCCTCATGGAGCAATGCGGCGGCGCAAGCTTCCTTTCGGCCCAGCGCATCGCCAAAGCACTCCAGCATGAAAGGCATCGCGCCCGGGCTTATGAACCCTAGCCAGAGGAACTCGCGAACGTAGGCGTGTGCCAACGCGGCCATCTCGGGGGGTAGTGCCTCAGCGTTCCTAAAAGTCTTGCGTAAGTTTGTGACGATCAGCGATGGAGATGCACGACCGGGACGAAAGCCCTTGAACAAGCGCGGGCAAGCAACCGCGAGTTGCTTAAGTGCATTCGCATCCATGTCCTCAAGCCAGGCGAGAATCGTCTCGATGAGGGGGCCGGGAGTTCGGTC
>RGVP01000355.1 GCA_010027235.1 bacterium | reverse complement strand
GTACCGATGACGAGAACTTTCATGATGTTTTCCTTGAAGGGGTTGGGCCTGCACTGCAGGCATGGACGCAACTTTATTAGATGATAAAAAGAAGATAAACTACCAATTCAGGCACTTACCGTTCAGATATTCGAAACAATGGACAAATACCAGGAAATGCGCGTCTTCACCGCCGTGGTGGACGCCGCCAGCTTCGTAGGTGCAGGCGATGCCCTGAACATGTCCAAGGCCGCGGTATCGCGGCACATCTCGGACCTGGAGCAGCGGCTGGGGGTGCGGCTGATGCATCGCACCACCCGCAAGCTCTCGCTGACCTCCGAAGGCGAGGTGTTCCTGGCCCGCAGCCGTGAGATCTTGGCCAGCATCGAAGCTTCAGAAGCCGAGCTGTCCACGCGCAGCGTGACGGCCAGTGGTCTGCTCAAAATAAGTGTGCCGGTAAGTTTTGGCATCCGACATCTGGCGCCCCTGTGGAGCGAATTTCTCGGCGCACATCCCCAGGTCACGCTGGACGTGCAATTGGCCGACCGGGTCATCGACCTCGTGGATGAAGGGTTCGATCTGGCCGTGCGAATCGCCCGCCTCCCCGACTCCTCCCTCATCTCGCGCCAACTTGCCTCCACGCGCTTGGTGCTGTGCGCAGCGCCAAGCTACCTCAAGCGCCGAGGCACGCCCGCGCATCCGTCGGAGTTGGCGCAACACGACGTGATGGGCTACAGCCTCATGGCGATGGGTGACCAGTGGCATTTCACCGGGCCGGACGGTCCGGTAAGCGCCAAGGTCAGGCCACGCATGTGGACCAACAACGGAGACAGTTGCGTGGCGGCATCCCTGGCCGGAGCGGGCATCCAGTTACAGCCGAACTTTCTGATCGACCGGGAGTTGGCCAGCGGGCAGCTCGTGGAGATCCTGCCGCAGTTTCGTTCGGCGGATTTGGGCATCTATGCCGTCTATCCCAGCAGGAAATTCGTTCTACCCAAGGTAAGGGTACTGGTGGAGTTCCTGGCCAGCAAGCTGGGCCAGGCGCCCTGGATGGAGCGGGCCACCTGACGTCACCATTGGGTGTGCCCCAGTCAGGGACGAACGACTCTCAGAACGCTGCAATTTCGCAGCATCAACCAAGGAGTCGTCATGACTGAAAACACCTATCTGACCCAGACCCAACTGGCCGAGCGCTGGCAAGTCGCCGAGAGCACGCTCGAGCGCTGGCGCAGCGAGGGCATCGGGCCGATCTACATGAAGATGATGGGCCGCGTGCGCTATCGCCTGTCCGATATCACGGACTTCGAGGAG
>RGVP01000354.1 GCA_010027235.1 bacterium | reverse complement strand
GCTGCTGGCCGGCGCGGCAAACGCTTTTGGCAGCGGCACGATTTCGGTCAACTCCGTCACCACCACGGGTGGCACCCCCACCACGACCGCCGGCACGCTGGACCTCAATGGCTTCAGCATCGGCAATGCGCTCTCGCTCGCCGGTAACGGGGTAGACGGCAGCGGTGCGCTGTTCAACTCCAGCAGCACCGCGGCCACCGCCTCGGGGCATATCACCCTCACAGCCGATGCCACGATCAAGGCGTCCGGCGGCGACCTGACCGTCGGTGGAAACCTGAGCGGATCGTCGTACGCACTCAACATCGGTGCCGCAGCAAACAAGACGCTCACGTTCCTCGGCAACGTCGATATCGGCGGCCTGCTTACCAATGCCGGCGCCTACAACCTGACGTTCACCGGAACCAACAACATCGTCCGCAGTTCAACGACCTTCGCCAACACAGGCATCACTGCTCTTGGCGATTCGGCCGACGATACATTCACGGTGCTGGGTAATCTGGCCGCGACCGACCCTGCGGTTTTACTCGCCGGCACCATCAAGAGCGCTGGCGCAATGTCCCTAGGCAACGTCACGTTAACCGCCAACACTACACTCGACTCGACGGGCAACCCAAACGCGGGTGCGTCGGGTCCGGGTGCCGGTGGGCAGATTACGGTGAGCGGCAATGTGCTCGCCGCACTTGAAGGACTCTCTCTTAACTTGAATAGCGGTAGCGGATCGATACTTGTCTCGGGCAACGTCGCCGGCAAGCAGGGCGGGTCGGTCAGTTTTGACGGGCAGAACGATTACATCGACATCGCCAACACCGTCTTCCCGACCGGAAACAGCAGTTACAGCCTGGAAGCATGGATCCGTCCTGTCTCAGCAGGGACCAGCGGGATCATCGGGTGGGGACAGTGGGGGTCCGGCAGCCAAGTCAATGCCCTCCGCTTGGGCGGAGCCAACAAGGTCATCAATTACTGGTGGAGCAATGATCTGGAGGCCCCTACCAGCAGCCTGACCAACGGCCAGTGGCACCTCGTCACGGCAACGTACGACCAAGCTAGCGGCAACAACCGGATCTTCGTCGACGGCAACCTGCTCGCTCAGCGAACAGGTTCCATGAACGTGAAACCCGCGACGAATGCGCGCATAGGGTCAACCAACAACGGCGAATATTTCAGCGGACTCATCGATGAGGTGAGCGTCTGGAACCGAGCCCTATCGTCCACGGAGATCACGGCCCATCTGAGCGGCGCGCCGTCAGCCAACGCCAGTGGCTTGGTCGCCTACTACGGCTTCAATGAAGG
>RGVP01000353.1 GCA_010027235.1 bacterium | reverse complement strand
AGGCGGGCCAGCACGCGGGCTTCCTGATGCGTGAGGCCGTACTCGCTCATCAGGATGCTCTGGCGGGCGTCGCCGGTCGCTTCGGCGAGCTGGCCGCGCAGGTAGGCGACTTCGGCCTCTAGTTGCTCGATGCGCTGCGCCTGCCATGCGGCGGTGGATTGGGGGCGGGTCATCTCGCCCTCCCCTTACCGGCTGCCAAGCGCGGCTTGCGCGGGGCCTTAGGCTTGGGCGCAGCCGCGCCGGTCACGCGGATGACCAGATGCGGATACGCCGCCGCCAGCAGCTTGCGCTTGAGGCGGGAAACGGGGGTGTCGACGCCCTTGTAGTCCTCGACGACCGCCTGGCCGTTTTCGGAATAGGCGAAGTCCATCTCGACCTTGCAAACGATCGTTCCGTTTATGGCGATCGGGAAGGACGGGTGTGGCTCGCCAAGCCCTCGGATGTTGCCGGCGCGCTCGAGCAGCTTGAGCTGGCCCCAGCGGTTGGCCTCGCCGACGGAGTCGAACGTGATGCCGTCACGGACGGTTTTTCGGGCGCCGTATTTGGAGCGACCGGGGGTCACTCGCTTCCTCAAAACTGCGGTCATCTCCAGCCTCCTGTCGGAGGGGGTCAGTCAGGTCACGGTCTATAGACCGGTGACCCTGACTGACCCCCCCCTCCTTTCCGGGGTCAGTCACTAGGGGGTCAGTGGGGGTCAGTTGGGGTCAGTTTCACGCTCATCCTGTTGGTATTGGTCAGCTTTCCAAAAGGTCTGCGGTGACCCCTCGCCGCGTTTCACGAGCCCTTTTTCCAAAAGACCCCTCAGCGCGCGTTTGACGTTGGATTTGTCCACCTGAGGGTCGCGTCCGATGATCTCGGAGAGGGTCAAAGTTTCGCGTTGGGCGAGCACGGAAAGGACCCACGCCTCCATCCGTCCGCCTGGTTTCGCCATGGGAACGGGCTTGTCATCGGCGCTGTCGCCCCGCACCACGAGCGACGTCGTAACCTCTCCCGTGCGGGGGTCAGTCACCTCGACGGGGTCGAGGGTCAGCCACATGTCGCGGAACTCCTCGCCGTCCTTCTGCTTCGTGTTGATGAGCTTGACGCGCTGGGCCTTCTCCTCGCGCTCAGCGCGGATCTCGACGTCCACCGCAGCGCGCAACACAGACGAGTTGCGCGCGCCCTTGGCGGCGTCCTTGCCGCTGTGGTGGACCACCAGCACGGTCGTGCTGAACTTGAGCCGGAGGGCGTCCAGGCCGCCGACGAAGGCGGTCATGTCCTGCGTCTTGTCGGGGTCGCCCGCGCCGAAGTT
>RGVP01000352.1 GCA_010027235.1 bacterium | reverse complement strand
TTGAGATCCAGTGCCGTTTGCTGTGCCGTGGAGACTGGCTTGTTCGCATCGCTGGTGTTGGTCACATTCCCTAGACCTACCATCGATGCGGTGATACCGCTTACCGTTCCCGTAAAGGTCGGGCTCGCTAGCGGCGCTTTGAGTGCATCGTTACCGTTGAGCTTGTTGATCGCGGTCAGGATCGTATCCGCCGTGGTGATGGTGCCCGCTGCCGACGCATAACCCGACAGCGCCTTGCCCGTCACTGTGGTCGCGGCAATCGCCGTGGAACTTTGGGTGCCGGTTACGTCGCCGCTTAAAGAGCCGGTGAAACTAGCGGCACTTCCCGAGACGTTGCCAGTCACGTTGCCGCTGAACGTGCCGCTCGTCGTGCCGCCGAGCGTCAATCCCGAGGCGAGCTGGGAACTGCCCACCGCACCATTGGCGATCGTCGAATCCGTGAAGGCGATAGTCTTGCGGGTGGGGCTCCCAGCGTTGTTCGTAATCAAGAGATTGGTGCCATCAAACTCCACCGAACCGAAAACCGGCGTCGTCAGGCTGATACCGGCACCCAGGCGCAGGGGCGCCGCCGATGCCGTTCCCGTTGGCAAAACCACCGTTCCCGTAAAGGTCGGGCTCGCCAGCGGCGCTTTGAGATCCAGTGCCGTTTGCTGTGCCGTGGAGACTGGCTTGTTCGCATCCGAGGTGTTGCTCACATTCCCTAGACCTACCATCGACGCGGTGATACCGCTCACCGTTCCCGTGAAGGTCGGGCTCGCTAGTGGCGCCTTGAGGGCATCGTTGCCGTTGAGCTTGTTGATCGCGGTCAGAATCGTATCCGCCGTGGTAATGGTGCCCGCTGCCGACGCATAACCCGTAAGCGCCTTGCCCGTCACTGTGGTCGCGGCGATCGCGGTCGCCGCCTGCGTTCCGGTCACATCTCCTGCTAGCGAGCCGCTAAAGCTCGTCGCGCTGGTCGCCGTTGTGGCGCTGGTCGCTGTCGTGGCGTTGCCGCTCAGCGACCCGCTGAACGAACCTGTCACCGTGCCGGTGAAGGTCGGACTGGCCAGCGGCGCCTTCAGATCCAGGGCCGTTTGCTGTGCCGTGGAGACTGGCTTGTTCGCATCGCTGGTGTTGGTCACGTTGCCAAGGCCCACCATAGACGCGGTGATTCCGCTTACCGTTCCCGTAAAGGTCGGGCTCGCCAGCGGCGCTTTGAGATCCAGTGCCGTTTGCTGTGCCGTGGAGACTGGCTTGTTCGCATCGCTGGTGTTGGTCACATTCCCTAGACCTACCATCGATGCGGTGATACCG
>RGVP01000351.1 GCA_010027235.1 bacterium | reverse complement strand
AGCACCACCAACGTCACCATCCAGACCGGCGGCACCACCGGCGACGGCCTCGGCAATGGCGATATCACCGTCAGCGCACCAATCACATGGTCGGCGAATCGGTTGACGCTCTCTGCCCACCGGAACATCGCGGTCAATGCGAACCTCGATGGGTCCGGCGGCGGAAACCTTTCTCTGCTCTACGGACAGGGCAGCACTGACGGCACCATCTCCGGCACCGCAGCAAGCTATGTCATCAATGCTCCGGTCACGCTGCCCAGCGGGCTCACGTTCGTCACACAACTGGGTACCACAGGCACCGTCAAGAACTACACCGTCATCAACGAGCTGGGCAGTGCGGCTGACGCCACCACCACCCCTGCAACGATGACCCTGCAAGGCTTGGCATCTTTGGGGCTGGACGCGACATCTTCGGCCCAGACCTTTGGTGGCTTCTATGCTCTAGGCTCGAATATCGATGCCTCGGCAACCAGCGGGTGGAACCAGGGCCGGGGTTTCCTGCCGATCGCCGGCAATTACATCGCCGAAACCAGCGACGTCACTTCCGCATTCGTGGGGCAACTCGAAGGGTTGGGCAACAGCATCAACAGCCTCTCCATCAACCCTCAAGAAGACGTGGGCGCTTGGCGCAACTTCAACGTCGGGCTGTTCGGGCGCCTCGGATCGGGCGGGACCGTATCCAACCTCAAACTCGACACTTGCGGTTGCCAACGTTGGCGGCCTCGTAGGGCTTGCGCTAGGCGGAACAACGATCGACGCCTCCTCGTACTCCGGGACGGTGGCCAATCCATTCCGATCCGACTTCAACCGCTACTTCGGTGGCAATGCCGGTGGCCTCGTCGGTGAGACTCAAGGAGTTGTCACCAACTCCTCGGCTTCAGCCTCAGTGACCGGATGGGACACCATCGGGGGCTTGGTGGGCCGTAGTAGCTACGGCAGCGTCTCCAACAGTTTTGCCACTGGTGCTGTGTCCGGTGGTGGCCAAGTAGGGGGGCTGGTCGGTGGCAACTGGGGCTCAATTGCCTCGAGTTACGCTACCGGCAATGTCTCGGTCAATTTCCTGAACGGCCTCGTTGCTGGCGGACTGGCCGGATATACATTCGGCAGCATCTCCGACTCTTTTGCCACGGGTGATGTTGGAAATGCCACCTCAGCCTATATCGGTGGCTTGGTCGGGCGTCTGATCGGGGGGACACTCACGAACGTATTCGCCACCGGCACCGTATTGGGCAGCGAATCGGTTGGAAAGTTGGCGGGCGACACGTCTGCGACAGGCGTCAGCATCAACAACACCGCGCTGACGATCGACAGTAAG
>RGVP01000036.1 GCA_010027235.1 bacterium | reverse complement strand
AACCACGATGGCCAGATCACCCGCGAAGAACTGCCACCGCCTCCGCACCCACCGAAGCAAAGCGAGGGCAAAGGGGATGACTCAGGCCCGCCCCCGCCTGAACCGCCCGACGAAGCACCCTGAGCCCACCCCCGCCCGCCACGGCGGAAGCCGACGGGGCTTATTGCCATTTTGGCGACAGCGCATTTTACCGTGGCGGTGTTATCTGGGTTTTGCCGGTCTGAGTCACCGCATGGAAATCATTGTTCTCGGCTCCGGCACCTCCCATGGCGTTCCCATGATCGCCTGCGAGTGCGCGGTATGCCACTCCCTAGACCCGCGCGACCAGCGCACTCGTGCGTCGGTGCACGTCGTCATGAATGGCCTGCGTATTCAGATCGACGCTACGCCAGAGTTTCGCGTTCAGGCGCTGCGCGAATCCATCCCAGCGATTGATCTCTTTATCCTTACCCATGGGCATGCAGACCACATTCTGGGCATGGACGATCTTCGGCGTTACTGTGAACTGCGCCCGGACGGCACCCTGCCGGTGTATTGCACGGAAGAAGGCGAGGGGCGAGTGCGTGACATCTACCCCTATGCCCTCGTCCCTCGCGGCGAACAACCCGACGGCTACGCCCGCTTTGATCTCCGACGCCTGCCTGCGAGACTGGAATTACCCCAGGGCGTGATCGAGTCCACCCTGCTGCCGCACGGTCGAGTCGAGACGCTCGGTCTAGTGTTCACAGAGGCCGGCACCGGGCGTCGTTTCGCCTACTACACCGATTGCAAAACCGTGCCACCCGCTGCCCGCGACCTCGCCCGAAAAGTCGATCTGCTGCTTCTGGATGGGTTGCGACCCTCGCCGCATCCTACCCATTTAAGTATCCCGGAAGCCCTTGCAGTGGTGACTGATTTAGCCCCGCAGCGGACTTTTATCACCCACCTGAACCATGCGGTAGCCCACTGTGATGAGCAGTTATATCTCAATAATGAAGCGCACTTTGCCTATGATGGACTCAAGATAGTCCTTTGATTTATTTAATCCTACTAATTTAGTATGAAAAAAGAGCTTGCGGTATTTAATCCTACTCTTTTTGTAGGGATTAAATCCGCTCATGAAGCTCTCCAAAAAAGGTGAATACGCCCTCCGCGCTCTAATCGACCTCGGCATCGCCGGGGAGGTGGGTCGCGAGTTGGTGCAAGTCACCGAGCTTTCAGACAAAGAATCCATCCCCGCTAAGTTTTTGGAGCAGATCATGCAGGAGCTGAAGTCAGCCGGTATTGTGGTCGCGCAGCGCGGCAAGTTCGGTGGCTACCATCTCGCCCGACCTGCTTCCGAGATCACCATCGGTTCCGTCGTTCGCCTGATTGACGGTCCGCTCGCTCCCATTGGCTGCGTGAGCCATACCGCGTATGAAAAGTGTAGTTGTCCCGATGAGGAGCACTGCGGTCTGCGCATGCTGATGTTAGATGTGCGCAACGCCATCGCCGGCATACTCGACCGCTACACCCTCGCCGATGTGGTAGAAGTCACTCTCCGGAAGCTCCGCCGCGACGCTCTGCCGCTTCCCTTTGCCACCCCACGTTCTGCCGTCCGCAGAGAGCCCGTGAAGTCCACTGTCGCCTCCCGCCGCACCGCCCGCACCGCCGTCCCCCGCCGTCTGGTCCCCGTAGAGGGCCTGCTTTCCCAACTTCTGCCGGATTACACCATTTAACTTTTACCCGCTCCGAATCGCTTGCTTCCCGCCATGAGCTCCCTTTCCGCCGCTGCACTCTCTTCCGTTAACAATTCCCCCGACTGGCTCGCCATCGTCCGCGCCAAGGTCGAAGGCCTCCGCTACGGTGTCGTCCAGATCGTCGTCCACGACGGCAAGGTCACCCAGATCGAGCGCACCGAAAAGACCCGCCTCGGCGGTCCCGGCACCGCTTCCCGCGAGGAGTAAACGCGTCGCCCTTCCCTTTTCGCCTACCGTCCGCCCGGCGGCGGCGATCTCTGTAACCACCCAACCTTCGCACTCCGCCACCCGTCCTCGGGAGCTTCCGTGAATCGCTAAACCAGCATCCATCCCGATCATGAAGTATCCCCGTTCCCTTCGCGCTGCCACTACGGCCGCCGCGCTTTCCGCCCTTGCCCTCGCACCGCATCGCGGCGCTACGCGAGCAGATCCATCAACTCGACCAGAAACTCCGCGTCCTCGAACGCAACTCCGAGCTAAAGGACGAGGCTACCACCGCCGCCGCGGCCAAGACCCCCGTGGTCAACGCCGACGCCAAGGGCTTCAGCCTGACCTCGGCCGACAAAAAGTATTCCCTCCGCATCCGCGCCAACATCCAGGCCGACGGACGCTACTATTTCGAGGACCGCGAAGCCGGCATCGACACGCCCGACGCCTTCGTGTTGCGCCGCATCCGCCCCAGTTTCGAGGGCACCGTCGCCGAGAAATACGGCTACCGTCTGATGTTCGACCTGGCCAACAACCAGGTCCAGTTGCTCGACGCCTACGCGACCTACAAATACTCCGACGCCTTCAGCGCCCTCTTCGGCAAGACCAAGTCGCCCTTCGATCTCGAGCGCCTCGTCTCCCAGACCAACCTGCTCTTCATCGAGCGTTCCTTCCCGACCTTGCTCGGGCCGAACCGCGACACCGGCGTCCAGGTTTACGGCGATTTCCTGACCGGCCGCCTCAG
The DNA here is from genome assembly GCA_010027235.1 of bacterium. GTDB lineage: Bacteria > Verrucomicrobiota > Verrucomicrobiia > Opitutales > Opitutaceae > IMCC26134_A. The sequence goes on along the minus strand of RGVP01000036.1, from coordinate 17,355 downwards.
CTACCAAGCCGCATATCTCGACGGCGCCAGCGACGGCTCCAGCCTCGAGACCGAGTCCGGCGGCAACGACGGCAAGGACGCCGTGGTCCGCCTCTTCACCCATCCGTTCAAGAACGACCAGGATTCCTTCCTGAAGGGCCTCGGCCTCGGCTTCGCCTACAGCACCGGCACCCGTGAGGTCGGCACCGGCGCCTTCCGCGCCTACACCAGCAATGCCCTCGTGCCCTTCTTCCAATACGGGTCCACTGTCCGCCCGGATGGCTCCCACGACCGCGTCTCGCCCCAGATCTACTTCTACAAGGGCCCCTTTGGCGTCATGGCCTCCTACACTGAGTCCATCCAGGAGCTCGTGACCACCACCGTGGTCGGCGGCGTGAACACCATCACTCCCGCCAGCAAGCGCGCCGACCTGACCAACCGCGCCTGGGCCGTGAACGTGAACTACGTTCTCACCGGCGAGGACACCGGCTACAGCACCAACCCCAAACCCGCCCAGGATTTCAACTTCGAGGCCGGCACCTGGGGCGCTTGGGAAGTCGCCGCCCGCCTCAGCCAGCTCTCGGTCGACGAGGCCACGTTCGCGGGCGCCGGCACCGGCACCTTCGCCAACCGCAACACCCAGGCCCAGCGCATCGACTCCTACTCGCTCGGCGTGAACTGGTATCTCAACCGCAACGTGAAGGCGTCGCTCAACTTCGAACACTCCGAGTTCCAGGAAGCCGACGCCTCCACCGCCGACTTCGAGAACGAGAACGCCATCCTCAGCCGCGTCCAGCTCTCCTTCTAAACCCGCCATTCCCGCCCTCGTTTTCCACACTTTCGTTTTTCCCATGAATTTTTCCCCTCTCTCCCGCTTGGCCGCCGCCACCCTGGCCGCGCTCGCCCTCGCCGGCTCCGCTGCCGCCAAAAGTGTCGAGTTGCTCAACGTGTCCTACGACCCGACTCGCGAACTCTACGTCGAATTCAACACCGCCTTTGCCGCCCACTGGAAGGCCAAGACCGGCGATGACGTCATCGTAAAGCAGTCCCACGGCGGCTCCGGCAAACAGGCCCGCTCGGTAATCGACGGTCTTCGCGCCGACGTCGTCACCCTCGCCCTCGCCGGCGATATCGATGCCATTGCCAAGAACTCCGAAGCCCTGCCCGCCGATTGGCAGACGCGTTTGCCGCACAACTCCGCCCCCTACACCTCCACCATCGTATTTCTAGTCCGAAAGGGCAACCCGAAGGGCATAAAGGACTGGGACGATATCGTGAAGCCCGGCGTCTCAATAATTACCCCCAATCCCAAGACCTCCGGCGGCGCCCGCTGGAACTACCTCGCCGCTTGGGAATTCGCCAAACGCAAGTTCGGTTCCGACGATGCCGCCAAGGCCTTCGTGGCGAAGCTCTTTAAGAACGTCCCCGTGCTCGACTCCGGTGCGCGTGGCGCCACCACGACTTTCGTGCAGCGCGGAATCGGTGACGTGTTTTTGTCGTGGGAAAACGAGGCTTTCCTCGCCGTGAAGGAGTTTGGCTCTGACCAGTTTGAGATCGTGGTCCCTTCACTTAGCATCCTCGCCGAGCCTCCCGTTGCGGTGGTTGATAAAGTCGCCAAGCGCAAGGGCACCACCGAGGTCGCCAAGGCTTACCTTGAATATCTCTACTCCGACGAAGGTCAGGATATCGCCGGAAAGAACTTCTACCGCCCCATCGATCCCAAATTCGCCGCCAAATACGCCGCCCAGTTCACGAAGGTGGAACTGTTCACCATCGACCAGGCCTTCGGTGGCTGGGCCAAGGCCCAGAAAGAGCATTTCGATGATGGTGGCACCTTCGACCAGATTTACCTGAAAAACTAAAACGCTAACGCTTCTAAACCTAGCCGGAGGATGGGCCCCGCGCCCGTCCTCCTTTTCCTTTTCCAGACCGATGCCCGGCCTCTCTCCCCCGCCGCACCTTCGCGACGTTCGCGTCCTTCTCGATCTCCTCGCAGCCCTCGACCGGCCGGGTTCGCCGCTGCGCTACGATCTGCTCGCGACTTTCCCGCACGAAGGCGAGCTGCACCCGTTGCCGCGCTTGGTCTTCTCCGGTCCGGCCGCAGCGCATGATCCCATTCGTCTGGCCCTTTTTGGCGGCCTGCACGGCGACGAAGCGGCCAGCGTGCTCGCTCCACTCGCTTTTCTTGAGCGCCTCGTGGCCGACCCCGCCCGGGCTACCGGCTACACCCTGACCGTCTATCCTCTCTGTAACCCGGTTGGCTACGCCCGCAGCACGCGCAACAATGGAGCTGACCTCGATCTTAACCGAGAGTTCTGGCGCGGCTCCGTCCAGCCCGAGGTTATTGCTCTCGAAGGCGAGCTTTCCGCCCGTGAATTCGACGGCATCATTACCCTCCATGCCGACGATACCGCCGAGGGCGTTTATGGCTACACCCACGGCCGCGTGCTCAATGAGGCACTGCTCGAACCCGCCCTGCGCTCCGCTGGCTATATTCTGCCGCGGGACCGACGCTCTCAAATCGACGGTTTCCCTGCCCGCGACGGCAAGATACATGCCTGCTTTCAGGGCGTGCTCTCCGCCCCGCCAAATCGGCGGCCCCGCCCTTTCGAACTTATTTTTGAAACTCCTGCCCTCGCCCCGATTGAACTTCAGGTCGAGGCCGCCGTTACGGCGCTCGACACCATCCTTGACGAATACCGAGTATTCCTCGCCTACGCCCCCAACCTCTAAGCTCTCCGCCTCTTCGTTCCTCGCCCTCATGTCCCGCTCTCACCGCTCCGTCATACCCGGCTTCGGATTGTCGCTCGGTCTCACGCTCACTTACCTGAGCCTGATCGTGCTGCTGCCGCTTTCGGCCGCGTTTATTAGGACGCTCGGGATGTCCTGGGACGATTTCTGGACCGCCGTTGCCAGCCCGCGTGTGGTCGCCTCCTATCGCATCAGTTTCCTCGCCTCCTTCGCCGCCGCGTCGGTCAACTGCCTCTTCGGCCTCATCGTTGCCTGGGTCCTTGTCCGTTACCCCTTCCCAGGCCGGCGCATCGTGGATGCCCTCGTGGATCTGCCCTTCGCGTTGCCCACTGCCGTTGCCGGCATCGCCCTGACCGCTCTTTACGCTCCGAACGGTTGGATTGGCGCCCTCTTGGCACCCTACGGCGTGAAGATCGCGTTTACCGAAATCGGTATCTTCGTCGCGCTCACTTTTATCGGCCTGCCCTTTGTGGTTCGCACCCTACAGCCCATTATCGAGGAGCTGGAGCCCGAGTTTGAGGAAGCCTCCGCCAGCCTCGGCGCGACTCGCTGGCAAACCCTGCGGCGGGTGATTTTCCCCCAGCTCGTTCCCGCCCTGTTAACCGGTTTTGCCATGGCCTTCGCCCGTGCTCTTGGTGAATACGGATCGGTGGTGTTCATCTCGGGCAATATGCCCATGCGCACGGAGATCACCCCGCTACTTATCATTACCAAGCTGGAACAATACGATTACGCCGGCGCGACCGCCATCGCCGTGGTGATGCTCGGGGCCTCCTTTCTCATGCTCCTCGTGATTAACCTGCTCCAAAAATGGAGCCGCCGCCACCACACGGTCTAGCGCTGCTTTTGCTCCTCTAACTTCCTGCTTAAACTCACCGTGGCCTCCGCCGTCTCGTCCCTTACCCGCTCCAACGGTCCCGTCGCCAGACCGCTCGCCACTCGCGACGCGACTTGGCTTCGCTACACGCTCACGGCCCTGGGGCTCGGGTTCCTTGCCCTTTTCCTTTTACTGCCGCTCGTCGCAGTGTTTACCGAGGCCCTTCGCCGCGGGCTCGGGGCTTATTTCGCCGCCCTAAACGACCCTGACGGCCTGCACGCGCTGAAACTCACCCTGCTCACTGCGGGGCTGGCCGTTCCCGCTAACCTCGTTTTCGGAGTGGCCGCCGCCTGGTGCATCGCGAAGTTCACCTTCCCGGGGAAAAGCCTGCTGATCACCCTCATCGACCTACCGTTTGCAGTGTCGCCGGTCATCTCCGGTCTCATCTACGTGCTGCTGTTTGGTGCCCAGGGCTGGTATGGCCACTACCTCGATGCCGACCAGCCATGGCTGCCCGGCCTGCAGGCCTGGCTGATCGAGCAGGATTTCAAGATCATCTTCGCCGTTCCTGGCATCGTGCTCGCGACCACCTTCGTAACCTTTCCCTTCATCGCTCGCGAGCTGATCCCGCTCATGCAGACGCAGGGCAACGACGAGGAATACGCCGCCATCACCCTTGGCGCCAATGGTTGGCAGACCTTCTGGAAAGTCACCTTGCCCAATATTAAGTGGGGCCTGTTCTACGGCGTCATCCTGTGCAACGCCCGTGCCATGGGCGAATTTGGAGCCGTTTCCGTCGTCTCTGGTCACATCCGCGGCGAGACTAACACCCTGCCGCTGCACGTGGAAATTCTCTACAACGAATACCAATTCGTCGGTGCCTTTGCCGCCGCCTCTATCCTCGCGCTGCTCGCCCTCGTTACCCTCGTCCTGAAATCCCTCGTCGAGTGGGCCCACGCCCGCCGCCACGCTTGATCCGATTCTACGGTCCGGCCTACTCACTACCCGCTACTCACTCCTCGCTACTTCTGTCCCATGAGCGTCCTCGCCCGCAACCTCACCAAGACCTTTGGCGCCTACACCGCCCTGCGCGACGTCAGTCTGGAGATCCCCACCGGCAAACTCGTCGCCCTGCTCGGTCCATCCGGCTCGGGTAAGACCACCCTCTTGCGCATTATCGCCGGGCTAGAGTTCGCCGATTCCGGTTCCGGCCGCATCGATTTCCACGGCGCGGACGTGACCGATGTGCCCGCCGGGAAGCGCGGCGTGGGCTTCGTGTTTCAGCACTATGCGCTTTTTAAACACATGACCGTGGCGGAGAACATCGCCTTCGGCCTGACCGTGCGTCCCCGCCGCGAGCGGCCCGACCGTGACGCCATCGACGCACGAGTGCAGGAGTTGCTTAAACTCATCCAACTCGAGGATCTCGGCGCGCGTTACCCCGCCCAGCTCTCCGGCGGCCAGCGCCAGCGCATTGCCCTCGCTCGCGCCCGCCCGCGTGCGCAAGGAACTCCGCCGCTGGCTGCGCCACTTTCAGCGCGAGATCGGCGTCACCACCCTCTTCGTGACTCACGACCAAGAGGAGGCCCTCGAGCTCGCGGACGAGGTCATCGTGATGAACAACGCCAAGATCGAGCAGGTCGGCACCCCGCAGGAGGTTTACGACCGCCCTGTCTCGCCCTTCGTGATCGAGTTTTTGGGTAACGTGAACCGGTTCGCCACCAAAGCCCATCCGCTCCCCGGCGCTGGCTCGGACGTGCTCTATGTCCGCCCACACGATGTCGACATCTTGCGCGAATACCACGGCGAGCACGGCGTGCGCGTGCGCGTGCAACATGTGTTCTCCGCCGGCAACACCGGTCGCGTCGCGCTTGTCCGAGCCGACAACGGCGACGCCATCGACGCCGAGCTTTCCCGCGTGCGCCTAGCCGAGCTCAATCTCGTCGCCGGAGACGAGGCCTGGGTGGTTTTCCGGCATATCCGGCTCTTCCCCGCCGGCGCCTTCACTGAGCGCGATGTCGCCGCCGAGGACGCCTCGCCCGCCATTGCCGACCCCGGCCAGGGCATCTAAAGGTCGTAAAAAATAGAAGTTGAACCGGATCAGGATCGAAGCATTCGCCAAAGTCCGCCGGGACTGTGTATGGCGACTATCGCGCAGGCGATGAAAGGAAGGTCTGCACGGTGGCGGTAAGCGAGGTGCCGCCCCGTCCAACGCGGCAGATATTTATTTTTGAAATGGAAGAGGTTTTTGTAGCCGTAGACGCGATTGAAGTTCTCGTAGACATAGCGCACCGCCCGTTCGTGCCGAGAGTCACTGACCGAGGCTGGGTGGATGTTGGCCAGAGGAGCATTAGCCAGACTCGCCGCGGACAGACCCTGCGCCTGAAAGGCAAGGAGCGATTCGACGATTACAAAATCCATTGCGCCAGGCACTTCCGGGCGGGCACGCATTAGATCGAGGCAGCGGCCTGTCCCCGAGCGGTAGGGCAACCAAGTCGCAAACGCCTCCACCCGCCCATCCGCGCGCATGGCTAGCGCCGCACCCCGCGCGATGATTTCCTCGTCTGAATAAGCCCCTAGATCGAAGGTCATCTCGCCTCCGCGTTTTCGTGCCAACCAGCCGTCCGAAACAGCTCGTAATTCGGCCGCGAGAGCAGGTTCCGGCGGTATGCCAGGGGGAAGCCAACGCAGAACCAGACCCTCTCGCCCGGCACGACTACGCGCCGTTCGCAGATCCTGATATCTCTTCCCAGTCAGGCTGAACTCCGGCAACGAGATTGAAGCGCACTCCCCAATCTTAAACACGACAAAGCCTTCCGCCGCGTAGTCGTCGGCGGAGTCTGGGCCGGTCTCGTAAAAAACCGGCTCCCAGTCTTGATCAGCGCAAAATTCCATGAACTCCCGGATGGCTACGCGTCGGCCATCGACCGGCCCAATCGGATCTGCCAGTGTTAGCGCGAAATTACGCCAGAGCGCATAGGCGACCAGCGAGCGTCCGTCTCGGGTGAAGAAAAGTCGTTTGTCGTCCGCGAGCGCGAATTCGTTCAGCGGATCCCGTCCCTCCGACTGCACGATACGCCGCGCCCGCTCAGTCTCGCGCACGGTAGGGCGTGGAGGATCGAGCACCGGTCGCAGCGCGGTAAGGACCACGAGTAAAATGGTTGCCGCCCCCGCAAAACTGATGGCGAAGAGAGCGGTTTGCGCTTCCGGCGTTCGAGCTAGGAGCGTGTCGCTTGATTGCAGAAAAACCAGTTCGGCGACTGCCTGCATGCGAGCCAGTCCGTCGTGCCGGCCCTCGAGTTGCACGCGATGATTCTCCAGCACTACCCAACCAAAGGCCAGCAAGGCACCAGCGGAGCCAACGGCCAGGCCTCCAGCGAAGCGTAGAGATGCGGCGTCGGATCGCGCCACGAAGAGGCGGCGCGCCCGCACTAGCAAGATCAGGGGCACCGCCGAGGCGAGGGCTCCGCGCCAGAAAAAATCGAGCCCAAGGTGCAGTAGCAGACCGGCACTGAGCGCGCCAACCGCGAGCCACCAAGCGGCCCGTTTTCGGCGCGCGATACCACGGCCTAGCGCCAGCAAGGACACGCCTGCTGCCAGTAACAGTGCGCGACTTCCGAAGTGGATGTGAAAAGGCGTCCATGGCTCGATGCCTTGGAGGTATCGGGCTTCGCCGGGAAACAGCGCCACGCCAATCTGGGCCAGGCCCATTCCGGCCACCATGAAACCTAGCGCGCGTGGCAGCCAGCGGGGAGCGGAGGCAGTGGGCGCGCTCATTTTTTAAGTGGCTAGGCGACATCCAGCAGCCAGTCCACCGCCTCGTCCATGGCAGCAAGGAATTCTGCACCCGCACCGGCAAAGTCGTGGAAAACTCGGGGCACCGTCCATAGGCGATAATCGAGCGACAGATCTCGCTGCCAGTCGAGGTCGTCGACCAAATCCAGACTCCCGTGGAAAACAGCAAAGCGCAGATCAGCCGAGGCCGGAGCCAGCTCGTTGAGCGAAAAGGTGTCCTCGCCCCGCGGCGCCAGTCCGAGTTGGTCGGGCAGTTCGAGGCCGTAGCGTCCACGTCCGCCCGGGGCGACCATAAGGAAGCCCAGCAAGCCCGCCGGCCGGGCCGACCGCCGGGCAGCAGCGGGGATGGCCTGCTCCGCGCCCATAGACCAGCCCCCGTAGAGGAGGGACTCCACCCCTTTGGGACCCGATCTTCGCCGGAGTTCGGCCGCGATGCGCCGGTAGTCCTCTCGCAGTTGCTCGACGTTGTAGGATTCCGCAGCGTAGGCGCGGAAATCAATGCCGGCGACGGCGAAGCCTCGTCTTAGAAGGTGGCGGCAAACCCGTTCCTCCCAGTAGGACCAACCACCGTCGCCCGAGCCAAAAAGCACGCCTGCCCGGATGCTGGTTTCCCCGTTAGGAATAAAGAAACGAACCCCACTAGGACCGCGCGCCAAAGCCAGCGCCACTGGGGCGCTTTCGGCCGGAGGAGCAACCGAGTCCATGGTGGTTTCGGCTGCTAGTGGGAGAATATAGGCAAGGAGCAGAAAAAAACGAACAAACATGACTAAGTGGAAGGTTGGCGAAAGGACCTGATCTGGTCGACGGCTGTTCCGTTTGAAATGGACGGAGCAGCGAAGCGTAAATCATCCGCAGCCATCGCCCTGTGCGTTCGCGAAATAACGTGAAATTTAGTGAAGGCTTTTTGCGCTAATTTAGACATCTCTTATCATGGCGACTTTTCAAAACTTAGTTTCCCAGCGAATTAACAGCTCCTAATTCACAGCTCCTAATTTAAAACCCAAGAGATCAATCTATCATGGAAAACCACCCTCCCAGCACCGGCGGCAAATGCCCTTTCCCCCATCTTCACGGCACCACGCCTAAACCCGCTCCCGCGCCAAGCGGCGCAACCGGTCGTTCCAATCGCGATTGGTGGCCGAATCAGCTCAACTTGAAGATGCTGCACCAGAACTCCGCCCTTTCCGATCCCATGGGTGCCGGGTTCGACTACGCGGCCGAGTTCAAGACGCTTGATCTCTCCGCCCTCAAGCGCGACCTGCACGCCTTGATGACCGATTCGCAGGACTGGTGGCCGGCCGATTTTGGCCATTACGGTCCGTTCTTCATCCGCATGGCTTGGCATAGCGCGGGCACCTACCGCACCGCCGACGGTCGCGGTGGCGCCGGCGCCGGCCAGCAACGTTTTGCCCCGCTGAACAGTTGGCCCGACAACGCCAACCTCGACAAAGCCCGCCGGTTACTCTGGCCGATCAAACGCAAATACGGGAAGAAAATCTCCTGGGCCGATCTGATGATCCTGACCGGCAATGTCGCGCTCGAATCCATGGGCTTTAAAACCTTCGGCTTTGGCGGCGGTAGGGCTGACGTGTGGGAGCCCGAGGAAGACATCTATTGGGGCACCGAAGCCACCTGGCTCGGCGATCAACGCTACTCCGGCGACCGAGAGCTCGAGACTCCACTCGCCGCTGTCCAAATGGGTCTCATCTATGTCAACCCCGAGGGCCCCAACGGTCATCCCGATCCCCTCGCTTCGGCCCGCGACATCCGCGAGACCTTCGCTCGCATGGCCATGAATGACGAGGAGACCGTTGCCCTCATCGCTGGCGGGCACACCTTCGGCAAGACCCACGGCGCCGCCACCGCCGACCACGTTGGCCGCGAACCCGAGGCCGCTGGCATCGCCGAGCAGGGTCTGGGTTGGGTTAATCGCTATGCCAGCGGCAAGGGTGCCGATACCATCACCAGCGGTCTGGAGGTCACTTGGACCACCACCCCGACCAAGTGGAGCAACAACTACTTCGAGAACCTCTTCCGCTACGACTGGGAACTCGTGAAGAGCCCAGCCGGCGCCCACCAGTGGGTCGCCAAGGGGGCTGAGGCCACCGTGCCCGACGCTTACGACGAGACGAAAAAGCATCTCCCCACGATGCTTACCACCGACCTCGCCCTGCGCATCGATCCCGCCTACGAAAAAGTTTCCCGCCGCTTCCTCGAGAATCCCGACCAGTTCGCCGACGCTTTCGCCCGCGCCTGGTTCAAGCTCACCCACCGCGACATGGGCCCCAAGGCCCTTTACCTCGGAGCCGAGGTGCCCGCCGAGGAGTTGCTATGGCAGGATCCGATCCCCGCCGCCGACCACCCGCTGGTGAACGCCGCCGACCTGACCGCGCTCAAGGCTCAGATTCTCGCCTCTGGCCTGTCGGTTGCCGAGCTTGTCTCGACCGCCTGGGCCTCCGCCTCGACCTACCGCGGCTCCGATAAACGCGGCGGCGCGAACGGCGCCCGCATCCGCCTCGCCCCGCAAAAGGACTGGGAAGCCAACCAGCCAGCCCGCCTCGCCAAGGTGCTAAAAACCCTCGAAGGCATCCAGGCCGCGTTCAACGCCAGCGCGACCGGCGGGAAAAAGGTTTCCCTTGCGGACTTGATCGTCCTCGGCGGCGCCGCCGCCATTGAGGAGGCCGCCCAAAAAGCCGGCCACGCAATCACCGTGCCCTTTGCTCCCGGTCGCACAGACGCCTCACAGGAGCAGACCGACGTCGCCTCTTTTGCTGTGCTCGAACCGGCCGCCGACGGCTTCCGCAATTACCAAAAGACCCGCTTCACGCTGCCCGCCGAAAAACTCCTCATCGACAAGGCTCAACTGCTCAGACTGACCGCACCCGAACTGACGGTGCTCGTCGGCGGCCTGCGCGTGCTCAACGCCAACCACGGCAAGTCCCAGCACGGCGTGTTCACCACGCGCCCTGAGACGCTGACGAATGACTTTTTTGTCCACCTGCTCGACATGGGCCACGTGGTTAAAGCCACGTCTCCCGTGGAAGAGCTCTTCGAACTTCGCGACCGTGCCACCGGAGACGTGAAGTGGACCGCCACCCGCGTCGACCTTGTGTTTGGCTCGAACTCCCAGCTCCGTGCCCTCGCCGAGGTCTACGCCGAGGCCGGCGCCGAAACCAAGTTCGTTCACGACTTCGTGGCGGCCTGGAACAAGGTGATGAACGCGGACCGTTTCGACCTCGCTTAGATCTCGGCTACCCCTCCCTCCGGATCAGCCTGCTGGAGGGGGTAGGTTTTGCAGGAAAACTAGGATTTCCCCCATGCGGGCGAGTGGCTTTGTCGCGTTTAGCCTCGGGAAGCGCCCGCTTAGCTGCACGTAGTCATCGCGGCGACCGGGACCGGCGCGGAGAAGCTTCAGCTTTGCGCCCTCGGTCTCGACGCTGACGATGCCCTTTTGTTCGGCGGCGATGCGCAGGCCGGTGACCTGCAGCAATGCCCGGACGTCCGAGTTAAACTTACCAAAGCGGTCGGTCAGCTCCGACTCAAGTTCCTTCAGGGTCGAGGGTGAACCGGCGAGAGCTAGCCGGCGGTAAAAATCCAGCCGCAGACGGGTTTCCCCGATATAGGCCACGGGCAGGCGGGCTTGGATGCGAGTGACGTTTGCTGCTCCATCGGCCTCATCGTGGGCGGCCTTGATAGCTTGGTAGCTGGTAGCGATATTAGCCGTCTGGCCAGTGGCGGATCGGGGGGCGGACTCGCCCTCGCCGACGAAGACAAAATCAAGCTTCACCGTCGCACGAATCGCGGCGGCCTGCTTATCACCTTTCAGGCGGGCGACGGATTGGCGCAGAAGTTGACAGTAGAGTTCGAAGCCCACGCCGACGATGTGGCCGGATTGTTCGGAGCCGAGCAGATTGCCGGCGCCACGCAGTTCCAGATCGCGCATGGCGATGCGGAAGCCCGCGCCAAGCTGGTTATGGGTGCGTAGGGCGTTTAGACGTTCACGGGCGATGTCTACCAAACGGCTGTGGCGGTGAAGGAGCAGGTAGGCGTAGGCCTGATGTTTGAAGCGGCCGACGCGTCCGCGTAATTGGTAGAGCTGGGAGAGGCCAAAGCGGTCTGCCCCCTCGATGATGATGGTGTTGCAGTTGGGGATATCGAGGCCCGTCTCGATGATCGTGGTGCAGACGAGGACTTGGTGGCGACCGGCTACGAAGGCGGTCATCATCTCCTCCAACTCGTGCTCGTCCATCTGGCCGTGGCCCACCCCGATGTCCACGTCGGGCAGTAGTTCGCGCAGGCGGGCGGCAACGTGCGTGATGGTCTGCACCCGGTTATGCAGGTAGAACACCTGCCCGCCGCGACGCAACTCGTGACGGATGGCGTCCACCACCAATTGTTCGTCGTAGGTTTTGACGATTGTCTGGATGGGGTGACGGTTGGTCGGCGGCGTCTCGATAACCGACATGTCGCGCGCGCCGGTCATGGCCATGTAGAGGGTGCGCGGGATGGGGGTGGCGGACATGGACAATACGTCCACCGACACGCGCAGAGCCTTCAGCTTTTCCTTGTGCTTCACCCCGAAGCGTTGCTCCTCGTCAATCACGACTAGGCCGAGGTCCTTGAATGAGATGTCTTGATTGAGCAGCCGGTGGGTGCCGATGAGGATGTCTACTTGCCCGGCGGCGGTGGCGGCGACGATGCGCACCGACTCGGCCCGCGAGCGGAAGCGGGATAACATCTCCACGGCGACCGGGTATCCCGCCATGCGTTCGCGGAAGGTATTTAGGTGTTGCTGCGCGAGGATGGTGGTGGGGACTAGAATCGCGACCTGCTTGCCCGCTTGGACGGCTTTAAACGCGGCGCGGATGGCGACCTCGGTCTTGCCGAAGCCGACGTCACCGCAGACGAGGCGATCCATCGGGCGGGCACGTTCCTGATCGAGCTTGGTCGCGGTGATGGCCTTGAGTTGGTCGGGGGTCTCGGCAAAGGGGAAGGCTCCCTCGAACTCGCGCTGCCAGTCATTGTCGGGCGCGATCGCCAGTCCGGGCTGGGCGTCACGAGCTGCCTGGATGCGGAGCAGCTCGGCGGCGAGGTCTACCGTGGCGCGCTCGGCTTGAGCGCGGGTTTTTTGCCAGCGATCGGAGCCGATGCGGCCGAGCTGGGGACGGACCTTGGAGAGGCCGACGTAGCGGCTCACGAGATGGGCCTCGGGCAGCGGCACGTGGAGCGTCACGCGGTCGTCGAACTCGAGCGAAATGACTTCGCGCGCGCCATCGCGGGTATCGAGCTTGGTGATGCCGCGAAACAGCGCCACGCCGTGCTGAAGATGCACCACGAAATCGCCTTCCGCCAGCTCGGCGAAGTCCAGTAACTGGTCCACTTGCGCGCGGTGCACGGTCGCTCGGCGCGACCCAGCTGGGCGGCGGGCACGGCTGCGGCCGAATAGCTCAGTCTCAGTCACGACAACCAGAGGAAAAGCCTGAGCTGGGTGGTCTGGTTGCTGAAGACCTGGGGCCTGGTTGGCGGGTCGTTTTCGGCGAGCAGGGGCGGACGGCGTGAGGGCGAGGGCGGCGCCGGGGCGGGGCGCGAGGCGGAAGCCTTCGTTGGCTTGGCCGCGCAGGAATACGGGACGGAATTTTTTCGCGGCAGGATGGGCGTCGAGGATTTCGCGGATGCGTTTTTCCTCGGCTTCACGGGGAGCGATGATGGCGAGGGCGGCGCCTTCGCGGGACCAAGCGGCGAGGTGATCGAGGAAGTCGCGTCGGGAGGCTTCCTCGGCGGCGAGACGGTCCTGGGCAATGAGGTCGTCGGAAGGGTAGTGGCGATGGTGGGCGAGGCTCTCGGTGTCCCACGTGGTCTCGCTGACTGGACCGGAGTCGGTGTCGAACAGGGCGGCGGCTTCGTCCAGATCGGCGATGGCCTCGATGGAAGCGACGCGGGCGAGCAGCGGGGAGAGGGTAGCGTGGGGGTTTTCCCGGACAAGTTGGCTGAAAATTGTGTCCAGCAAGGCGGGTTCGATTAGGACGAGACGGGCGGCGGGACTGAGGTAGGGGGCAAGGCCGGTCAGCGAAGGCGCCAGGCTGAGGCGGGGCGAGGCGGCGAGCGTAAGGCTATCAAGTGCTTCACCTGAGCGTTGGCTCACGGCATCGAGCAGGCGGATCTCCTCCAGTTCGTCGCCGAAGAAATCGAGACGGCAGGGCTGGGCGGCGTTGACCGGGTAGAGATCGATAATACCGCCGCGCACGGCATAGGTGCCGGGGGCTTCGCAGACGGCCTCGGAGTCGTAGTCGAGCTCGCGGAGCTTTTCCAGAAGGGCGGAGAAGGGGTGGGTTTCGCCCCGGCGCAAAGTAAGCTCGGTCGCGGCGTAGGCTTCCAGGGCGGGCACGCGCTGGAGCAGTGCGGCAGGGGTGGTGAAAATCGCCAGGGGCGCGGTGCCGGTGGGTAGGCTGGAGAATTGACGAGTGGCGCGCAGGCGCGAAAGCACGGCTTGGCGGTCGGCAGAGGCCGCGAAGGCCTCGGCCATATCGCGCGAGTCGGCCAGCGATTCGGGTAGGACAAGGCCGTCGAGCGCAGCGCAGGGTCTGGCGGTGCCTGTGTCAGGTGCAAGGGCCGGGTAGAAAAGAGAGGTGTCCTCAGCGAGTTGTTCGGCGGCGCGGAGGGTGTCGGCCACGATCAGCCAGACGGGCGCGGGGTGGCGGTGAAGGAGCTCGGACAGCACGGCACCGCGCGCGGCGGGGCAGACGCCGCTGTGTTTTTCGCGGGAGGGAGAGAGGAGGGGATGTGCGGGGTCCGAGGCTGACACAAAGGGCGCTCAGAGAGTCCACTCTACCCCGAAAGGCAAAGGCAATGGGTAGCCATGGCGCTCGGGGCTTTGGCGGAAGATCCAGGACTTACAGCCCGAGGGCTTTTTGGCGGTAGTGTTCGTCCGGGCGACCAGCGATGCGCTCGACCTGTTCCCGTGTGAGGAAACGTGGTTCGCCACCAGTCACGGCGGCGGCACCGGCGAAGATCTCGGCGGCCTTGACTGCCATCAGGGTGGCGGCGAGCACGGCCTCGGGGGTGGCGCCGAGCGCGATCAGGCCGTGATTCTCCAGCAGGATTAAGCGAGGCGGACGGGATAGGCGCAGGATGTAGGCTTCGACGGCCGTTTTGATCGCCTGGGAAAGTTTCAGGCCGGGATCGGTGTAGGGCACAAGCACGCTCTCGACTCCGCAGCAGACGATCTCGTCGGGAAAGAGGCGGCGGGTAGCGAATGTGGCCGCGTGGCAGGAACAAAGCAGGGCATTGACCGCGATCGGGTGGGTGTGGCCGATGAAGTTCACGCCGGGCAGGGTCAGCAGATAGGCGTGGAACAGGGCCTCGACCGAGGGTTTGCGGGCTTCGGCCGAGACGCGGGCGGCGAAGAGTGCTTCGTCGACGGCGGCGTCACCCATGGAATCGGTGGCCAGAAGCGGGAGTAATTTATCAAAGCGGCAGGTGGCGGTGCCGGCGGCCGCGAGGGTGGCAAGGTTGGAGCCGGAGGCCTTTACCGTAAAGGTGTCGGCGTCGTGGCGCATCGAGGTATTACCCTCACCAAGAATGGCGAGGCGGCGTTCCTCGCGACCGAGTTGGTGGGAGAGGCTCAGGAGGGAATCGAGGGACATGGGCGTGGGGAGAAGTAGCGGGAAGCGGATAGGGAGGTAGCGAGTAGGAAGCCGGCGCTGAAGATCAATGGTTTGAATCTACCCGCTGCCCGCTAATTCGCTTTTTCTCAGAACGCCTTGCCGTCGGCCTTGGTGCCGCAAAGGGCGACCTCGAGGCCGAGTTCAGCGGCGAGGGCGGCCTTGGTGTAGAGGGCGAGGTCGGCCTCCTTCGCGCTGTTCGCGTAGGCGACCTGGATATGGTTGCTCTTGTGGCGGGCCATCATCTGGTCACGGGACACGCCGTAGGTCACGGCGTGCATGATGGGCCACTGGTAGGTCGTCTCTTTCCAGCGGCGCTCAGTTTCGGCTTGGGGCAGGGCGATGACCTTGGCGCGGCCGAGGTCCATCTTGAGTTTTCCGTTCTCGACAAATACGCGGCTCCAGACGATCTCACCGGTCTTGGCGATGCCGCGGAGGGTGCCGCCGCCGAGCTTAAAATACATGGCGGGCTGGCGGTGGGAATCGGAGCCGGCCCAGCCGTTGACGTGGTGGTCGGCGGGGGCGCTGCCGGATATGAGGAATACCCAGACATACTCGTCGGTGGTGCCAGATTTATCCCAATCACCCCAACGCAGGTCGTGGAGGGTGTTGGCCCGGGGCTGATCGAGGGCGGCGTGCACGCGGTCGGTGAAAAGGCCGTCGAGGCCGGCACACTCATCCACTTCGTTGAAATGGGGGATAGGCGCTCCGTCACGGATGATGGAGCCGTCGGCACGTTTGACCGGCGGGCGCTCGGTGGAATTGAGCGTGCCCTCGACCAGATCGGAGGCAGGCAGGAGATCTTTCAGCCCCTGTTGATACTGGATACCGATGGTCTCGCAGCCGAACTCGTCGGCGATGCGCACGGCGGCGATGTAGGTTTTGCACTGGAGCAGCACCTGCCGCTCGGTGAGCTCGGTGGCCTCGTCGGTGCCAAAGTGAAACTTCAGGCCCTTCTTTTTATACCAATTGAAAACCTCCTTCGCCTGGGCGTCGGAGACCTGGGTGGTGGCATAATAGAGAGCAGACTGGGACAGACGCTCTTTGTAGACGCCGGTCTGGAACAGTAATTCGTCGGGGATGATGGCGTTATACATACCCATGCAGCCTTCGTCGAAGACGCCCATGATGGACTTTTTTACGAGCAGATCGGCGGCGATTTTTTTCGCGACGACCTTGGCCTTGGGGGGAACAACGGCCTTGGCGAGAGCCTTTACGTGAGTGGTCTTGTGCTTGGTCACGCCGGTGCTCAGCCAAGACTGCAGGCCGTCCAGGAAAAGCGCGTCGTCAAAATTTTCACTCCAAAGCGTGGAGTATTTCACGCCGGCCTTGGTGAGGGAACCGTTAAGATTGAGCATACCGACGAGGCCGGGCCAAGTGCCGGACCAGTTGGCGACGTTGAGGATGGGACCGCGATGGGAGATAAGACCGTGAAGCAGGTGGTGGGAATACTGCCACACGCACTCGGCGACGATGAGCGGAGCGGTCGTATCCAGTTCGGCGAACACCGCCATGCCTTCCTTCTGGGAGCCGATGAAGCCGTGTTTCACATCGGACTTGTAGGGGTGAGCGCGGACAAGTTTGTAGCCGAACGAAGCGACGACCTCGGCGAGTTGTTTTTCCATGGCGGCCTGGGCGGACCAGCATTTCTCGTTGGCGGATTGGCGCAGATCGCCGTTGGCGACGAGATAGATGGATTTCTTAGGGAGTTTTTTCATGGCAGGATAGGGAATGATGGAGTGGACGCGCTGGAGACGACCTGAGATTTGTCGAAAAACGACCCTTACACTCTAGCAGGTTTGCCACGAAGCGGAATGGATGATTACGACCTTGGCATGGATAATATCGGCTTACCTTCTGACCCCTCTCTACTCGCCGCCCAGGTGGCGGAAAGCCGAGTTTTTTTCCTGCAGCTGGCGGGTCCGTGGCGCGAACGGTTATCGGTGGTGCTAGGCGGTTGGGAGCGCTGTCGGTCGGACTATGCGGTGGCGCGGACGCGTTATCCCTACCTCGTTTTGGAGTTGGTCACCGGCGGGCGAGGGCGGTGCCGGCTGGATGGGGTTGAGCACCGGTTGGAAGCGGGGGTTTGTTTCGCCAGTGGCACGCGCACGGCCTGCCAGATCGAGACGGACGCGGACGCGCCGTTGGAAAAGTTCTTTTTCGCGCTGGCCGGACCTGGCGCGGCGCGGGCAGTGGCTCGCGCGGGCTTGCTGGAGGGGCGGGCGCGGCGGGCCTCGGCCTTGGGCGAATTGCGGGAGTTGGCCGAGGATGTGACGCGCGAGGGCCGGCGGCATGGCCCGGCCGCGCCGGCGATTTGTGCACGGTTGGCGGAGGTGTTGTTGCTCAAGATCG